>JAJUGK010000028.1 GCA_029268205.1 Nocardioidaceae bacterium | reverse complement strand
GCGGTTCGTGCGGGTGCGCTCCCGGTCCCGACCGCGCCGGCGACGGTTGCGACGGCTGCCGGTCCCGTCGTCGTCGCCATCTGACTGCTGGCCCGACTGCTGGCCCGACTGCTGGCCACCCTGCTGCTTGTCCTGGTGGCCACCCTGCTGCTTGTCCTGGTGGCCGGGCTGCTTGCCGCCCTGCTGCTTGCCGGACTGTTGCTTGTCCTGCTGCTTGTCGGCCTGCTTGTCGGCCTGCTTCTCCTGCTGCCTGTCCTGCTGCTGCTTGCCGCCCTGCTGCTTCTCACCCTGGCTCTTCTCGCCCGGGTTCTTCTCGGCAGCCTTCTCCTGGGGCTTCTCCCCGCCCTGGCCCCCGCGGTCCCGGTCGTCCCGGTCCCGCTGCGCGGGTTCGGGCTGGGTCTGCGCGGGCTGACTCTGTGGCTCCGGCTGGGTGGGCAGGGTCGGCTGGCCGCCCTGCTGGGCCGCCTGGATCGCCTCGATCAGCTGGCCCTTGCGCATGCCGCCGGTGCCCTTGATGCCGAGGCCGGCGGCCAGCTGCTTGAGCTCGGCCAGCAGCAGCGAGTTGAGCCCCCCGCCGCTCGCGCGCCGACGGCGGGCGGGCGCTGCCTCCTCGGCCGGTGCCGGGGCGGGGGTCTGGGTCGATTCGGTCACGTGAGTCCTTCCCACGTCGCTGCCGGCGGAAGGCACGGCATGAGGGAGCAGATGATCAGCCTCAGCGAGCGCGGCGTCGTCGCACCGGAGCCGAGGGCGCCGCGTCACAGGGAGGATGCGCCGCGGAACTCGACCTCGTTCGGCATCTCGACGGTGCTGGCATGGGGCCGGCGGCGCGGCGCCACACTAACAGATCCGCGCCCCGTCGAGATCGATGTGCAGCGCGCGCGCCTGCCACCCCTCCGGTGCCGCGGCCAGGACCCGGGCGGTGTCGGACTCGTCGACGAAGGCGAGCACCGAGGGCCCGGCGCCGGAGATCACCGCGGGCACCTGATCCGCGCGCAACCGGGCCACCAGATCACACGTCCCCGGCATCGCCGAGCGGCGGTACTCCTGGTGCAACCGGTCCTCGGTGGCGGCCATGAGCAACTCGGGCTGTCCGGTCAACGCCGCCACCAGGAGCGCCGCGCGGGCGGCGTTGGTCGCGGCGTCCACGTGCGGGACCTCGTCGGGGAGCAGTGCCCGGGCGGTGGTGGTCTTGACCGCCTCGGCGGGGATCAACACGACCACCCGCACCCGGGGGTCCACCGCCAACCGGGTCGCGGCATACCCCTCCGGGCCGTCGTAGGCGATGGTGAAGCCCCCGAGGAGGGCGGGCGCGACGTTGTCGGCGTGCCCCTCGAGCCGACCGGCGAGATCGAGCGCCGCGCGGTCGTCGAGCACCAGGGACCCGCCCGGGACCAGCGCCCGCGCCGCGACGATGCCGCCGACGATCGCCGCCGAGCTCGAGCCGAGCCCGCGCCCGTGCGGGATCCGGTTGCGACAGGTCAGCCGCACCGGCGGGACGGCCCGGCCGAGCTGGGCGAAGGTCGCCGCCATCGCCCGGTGGACCAGGTGGCTCTCGTCGAGCGCGACCTCGCCGGCCCCGCTGCCCTCGACGGTGATCTCCAGCCGATCGGCGACCTCGACCCGAATGGTGTCGCGGAACGCCAACGCCAGGCCGAGGGAGTCGAAGCCCGGGCCGAGGTTGGCGCTGCTGGCCGGCACGGAGACCTCGACCGTGTCTGTCACCAGCTGGTCGACCGGACCGGGACGCTCAGCGGCGGTCATCGGCTCAGCGCAACCCGGCCGCTGCGGCCGCTGCGTGCGTGTCGGCGTCGACCACGACGTCGACGAGGTCGGTGAAGGTGGACAGTGCGGTGTCGATGTCCTTCAACCCGTGCCCGGTCACGGTGACCACCACCCGGGTGCCGGCGAAGTCGCGCCCCTCCGCATGCTCGACGAGCATCCCGGCGACGCCCGCGGCGGAGGCGGGCTCCACGAACACCCCGTCCCGCGCGGCGAGCTCGCGCTGCGCGGCGAGGATCTGCTCGTCGGTGACCGACCGGAACCGTCCGCCGGACTCGGTGGCCGCCGCGACGGCGGCGTCCCAGGAGGCCGGGTTGCCGATCCGGATCGCGGAGGCGACGGTCTCGGGGTCGGCCACCGGCGCGCCGGTGACCAGGGGCGCCGCGCCGGCGGCCTGCCAGCCCAGCATCGTCGGGTGCTGAGTGCTCGCGCCCGCCTCGGCGTACTCGCAGTAGCCCTTCCAGTACGCGGTGATGTTGCCGGCGTTGCCGACCGGCAGCACGTGGAAGTCCGGGGCGTCGCCGAGCATGTCGACGACCTCGAAGGCGGCCGTCTTCTGCCCCTCGATGCGCATCGGGTTGACCGAGTTGACCAGCGCGACCGGGTAGTCCTCGGCGAGGGTGCGACACATCCGCAGGCAGTCGTCGAAGTTGCCGCGCACCTGGATCACCCGGGCACCGTGCAGCACCGCCTGGGCCATCTTGCCGGCGGCGATCTTGCCCTGCGGGACGAGCACCAGCGGGGTGATCCCGGCGGCCGCGGCATAGGCGGCCATCGAGGCCGAGGTGTTGCCCGTCGAGGCGCACACCACGGCCTTGGCCCCCTGCCCGACCGCGACCGACAGCGCCACGGTCATGCCGCGGTCCTTGAACGAGCCGGTGGGGTTGTTGCCCTCCACCTTCAGCCACACCTCGGCGCCGGTGAGGCCGCTGAGCCAGCGGCTCTCGACCAGCGGCGTCCCGCCCTCGCGCAGGGTGATGGTGGGGGTCTGCTCGGGGATCTCGAGCCGGGCGCGGTACTCCTCGATGACGCCGCGCCACTGGTGGGCTGTCACTGGTCGCTCTCTCCTTCGACACGCATCACCGACGACACGTCGTGGACGTACTCCTTGGCCTGCAGTGTCTCGACGGTCGCGGCGAGCGCGGCGTCGGTGGCGCGGTGCGACACGACGACCAGTTGCGCGTCGTCGCCGCGGCCCTCCTGACGCACCGTCTGGATCGACACGTCGTGCTCGGCGAAGACCTGGGCGACCGCCGCGAGGACACCGGTGCGGTCGTCGACGTCGATCTGGAGGTGGTAGCGGGTCGTGGTCTCCCCCATGGGGAGCACCGGCAGCTGCGCGTAGCTGGACTCCCCCACCCCGCGCACGTCGCTGAGCCGGTTGCGGGCCGCGGTCACCAGGTCGCCCAGCACGGCACTGGCCGTCGGGGCGCCACCGGCACCGGGGCCGTAGAACATCAGCTGACCGGCGGCCTCGCTCTCGACGAAGACGGCGTTGTAGGCCTCGCGGACGCTGGCCAGGGGGTGGCTGCGCGGGATCATCGCCGGGTGGACGCGGGCTGCGACCGCCGGTCCGTCGGCGCCCTCGACCAGCTCACAGATCGCCAGCAGCTTGACGACGCAGCCCATCTCGCGGGCCCCCGCGATGTCGGTCGCGGAGATGTCGGCGATGCCCTCGCGGTGGACGTCGGCGGCGGTGACCCGGGTGTGGAAGGCCAGCCCGGCCAGGATCGCCGCCTTCGCGGCGGCGTCGAACCCCTCGACGTCCGCGGTCGGGTCGGCCTCGGCGTACCCCAGCGCCTGCGCCTCCTCCAGCGTCTCGGTGAAACCGGCGCCGGTGGTGTCCATCTTGTCGAGGATGAAGTTCGTGGTGCCGTTGACGATGCCGAGCACCCGGGTCACCCGGTCGCCGGCCAACGACTCGCGCAACGGCCGCAGGATCGGGATCGCCCCCGCTACCGCCGCCTCGAAGTAGAGGTCGCGGTCGGCCTTCTCCGCCGCGGCATGGAGGGTGGCGCCGTCCTCGGCGAGCAGCGCCTTGTTGGCGGTGACCACGGACGCGCCGTTCTCCAGCGCGGCCAGGATCAGCGACCGCGCGGGCTCGATGCCGCCGATGACCTCGACGACCAGGTCGATGTCGTCGCGGCGCACCAGCGCCTCGGCGTCGGTGGTGAGCAGCTCGGCGGGCAGGTCGACCTCGCGGGGCGCATCCAGCCGGCGTACGGCGACCCCGGCCAGCTCGATCGGGGCGCCGATGCGGGCGGCGAGGTCGTCGGCCTGCTCGTGCAGCAGCCGCGCCACCTGACTGCCGACCGACCCGCAGCCCAGCAGGGCCACGCGCAGCCGCTTGTCGCCGTCGTGGGCGGAGGTGCTCCCGGAGTCCATGCCTGGCATTGTCACCTCACCTGCCCGCGACCGCGGGGTCGGCGGCGGTCCCGTCCGTCTCCTGAGATGGCGAGGACCACCCGACGTCGGTGCGCAGCAGGTCGTCCTCGGTCTCCCGGCGCACGACCACCCGGCTCACCCCGTCGCGTACGGCGATCACCGGCGGTCGCAGCGCGTGGTTGTAGTTGCTGGCCATCGATCGGCAGTACGCCCCGGTGCCCGGCACCGCGACCAGGTCGCCGGGACGCAGGTCGGCGGGGACGAACTCGTCCTTGACCACGATGTCGCCGGCCTCGCAGTGCTTGCCGACGATCCGTCCGAGCACCGGGGGTGCCTCGGAGGAGCGGTTGGCCACCGTGCAGCTGTAGTCGGCGTCGTACAACGCGGTGCGGATGTTGTCGCTCATGCCGCCGTCGACCGAGACGTAGGTGCGACGGGCGCCGCCGTCGAGGGCGACCTCCTTGACCGTGCCGACCTCGTAGACCGTGCACATCGACGGTCCGACGATCGCCCGTCCCGGCTCGATGGAGAGCCGCGGCGCCGTGAGTCCGAGCGCCCGGCACTCGTAGTCGACGATCGCGGTCATCTCCTCGGCCAGGCGCGCGGGGGTGCTGGGGTCGTCCTGGGTGGTGTAGGCGATGCCGAAGCCGCCCCCGAGATCCATCTCGGGCATCTCCACCCCGAGCTCGCGGAGCACCGTGGCGTGCAGCGCCAGCACCCGGCGGGCGGCGACCTCGAACCCGGCGGAGTCGAAGATCTGCGAGCCGATGTGGGAGTGCAGACCCAGCAGCCGCAGCCCACCGCTGCCCTCGACGGGCGCCGCGGCGAGCACGCGGCGTACGGCCTCGAGCGCGTCACCGCTGGTGATCGAGAAGCCGAACTTCTGGTCCTCGTGCGCGGTGGCGATGTATTCGTGGGTGTGCGCCTCGACGCCGGCGGTCACCCGGACCATGACGCCGACCTCGCGGTCGGCACGGGCGGCCAGCTCCGCCAGGCGCTCGATCTCGACGAAGGAGTCGACGACGATCCGGCCCACGCCGACCTCGACGGCCCGCGCCAGCTCCGGCACGGTCTTGTTGTTGCCGTGGTAGCCGATCCGGGCGGGGTCGAAGCCGGCCGCGAGCGCGACCGTCAGCTCACCGGCGGAGCACACGTCGAGGTGCAGGTCCTCCTCGGCGACCCACCGTGCGACCGTCGTGCACAGGAACGCCTTGCCGGCGTAGAAGACGTCGTAGTCGGCGAACGCGTCGCGGAAGGCGGCCGCCCGCTGCCGGAAGTCGACCTCGTCCAGGACGTACGCCGGTGATCCGTGCTCGGCGACGAGGTCGGTCACGCGGACCCCGCCGACCTCGAGGACGCCGTCGACCTTGCGCGTGGTCGCCGACCACAGGTGCGGCACCAACGCGTTGACGTCGCCGGGGACCTGGAGCCACGTGGGGCGTCGGGCTCCCTCGGCGTGCGCCCAGCCGGCCTCATGCGCGCGCATCGCGCCTCACATCCGCTCGGGTGCGGAGACGCCGAGCAGGTAGAGCCCGTTGGCGAGGACGACGCGAGTGGCGGCGACCAGCACCAGGCGGGCGCGGTGCAGGTCGGTCGTCTCCTCCTCGCCCATCGGCAGGACGCGACAGTTGTCGTAGAACCGGTGGTAGACCCCCGCGGTCTCCTCGAGGTAGCGCGCCACCCGGTGGGGCTCGCGCAGCTCCGCGGCGGAGGCCACGACCCGCGGGAACTCGGCGAGGGCGCGCAGCAGCTCGCCCTCCTTCTCGTGCACCAGGGAGCTGGTGTCGATCCCGTCGTCGGGGACGAGCCCGAGGTCGGCGGCGTTGCGCAGCAGCGAGGAGACCCGGGCGTGGGCGTACTGGACGTAGTAGACCGGGTTGTCGTTGGAGGCCCGGGTCCACAGGTCGAGGTCGATGTCGATGTTGGAGTCGGAGCTGTAGCGGGCCAGCACATAGCGGGAGGCGTCGACGCCGAGCGCCCCGACGATGTCGTCGATGGTGACCACGGTGCCCGCGCGCTTCGACATCCGCACCGGCTCGCCGTCGCGCACCAGGTTGACCATCTGGCCGATGAGGATCTCGAGGTTGGTGCCGGGCTCGTCGCCGAACGCCGCGCACATCGCCATCATCCGGCCGACATAGCCGTGGTGGTCGGCGCCGAGCATGATCAGGCACCGGTCGAAGCCGCGCTCGCGCTTGTCGAGGTAGTAGGCGAGGTCGCCGGAGAGGTAGGCGCCCTGCCCGTCGGACTTGATGACCACCCGGTCCTTGTCGTCGCCGAACCGCTCGGTCGCGAGCCAGACGGCACCGTCCTTCTCGTAGACGTTGCCGAGCTCGCGCAGGCGCTCGACGGCCCGGTCGACCGCGCCGCTGCGGTGCAGGTCGTCCTCGTGGAAGTAGACGTCGAAGTCGACCCCGAAGTCGTGCAGGCTCTGCTTGATCTCGGTGAACATCATCTCGACGCCCAGCGCGCGGAAGACCTCTTGCGCCTCCTCGTCGGGCAGACCCGGGGCGTCGGGACGCTGCTCGACGACCCGGGCGGCGATGTCGTGGATGTACTGACCGCCGTACCCGTCCTCGGGCACGGCCTCGCCGCGCGCGCTGGCCAGCAGCGAGGAGCTGAAGCGGTCGATCTGCGAGCCGTGGTCGTTGAAGTAGTACTCGCGGGTGACCTCCGCACCGGCTGCGGTGAAGATCCGGCCGAGCGCGTCACCCACGGCTGCCCATCGGACGCCCCCGAGGTGGATCGGCCCGGTCGGGTTGGCGGAGACGAACTCGAGGTTGATCCGCTCCCCCGCGAACGCGTCGTTGTGGCCGTACCGCTCCGCCGCGCGCACGATCTGCGCGGCCACCTCGCCCTGGGCACCGGCGTCGACGGTGATGTTGAGGAAGCCCGGGCCGGCGATCTCGACCCCACCCACGCCCGCGACGCCGCCCAGTCGCTCGGCGATCCGGGTCGCGAGGTCGCGCGGGTTGGTGCCGGCCTTCTTGGCCAGCTGCAGCGCGACGTTGGTGGCGTAGTCCCCGTGACCCTTCTGGCGCGGACGCTCGACGGTCACCTCCTGCGGCACGTCGGCGGCTTGCAGGGCGACGGAACCGTCGGCGACGAGGCCGGTGAGGACGTCGCGGACGGCAGTGGCGAGCTGGTCGGGGGTCACCGCGCCAGCCTATCGACGCCGGGGCGATTCGCCGGGCCCCGCCCACCGGTTGTACAGTCAGCCCAGCTCGGCCGCCGACACTGTCGCGCCGGGCTCAGCCTCCGTAGCTCAGGGGATAGAGCACTGGTTTCCGGTACCAGGAGTCGCAGGTTCGAATCCTGCCGGGGGCGCCCTGTGATGTCTCAGGACATCGAGGACACCCGAACCCACGGAGACGTGAGTTCGGGTGTTGTCATCTCGGGCCCAATGCCTGCGAAAGTGGTCACTAACCGGCACATTTTCGCGCCGATCCTGCCGGGTAGTGACCATTCTTCGGTACGACCGGCGGTCCAACCGGTCCCTCAGCCGCACCCGCCCTCGAGGCGGGCGTCCCGGCCCGCGCGTCGGCCGAAGCGCTGGGCCTGGGCGAGATCGGGGAAGACCACGCTGGCCGCGCCGGCCATCCCGGTGCCGCCGCGGAGCACGCAGGTGCGGACCCGACCCGGGCGCACCTGGGCGACCGCGTGCGCGAGCCGGTAGGCCTCGACCGGACCGAGGTCGGTCGAGAGGTTGCGGATGGCCGCCAGGGTGCCGCGCTCGAGGAAGCCGCGCCGGTCCTTCTTGCTCCGGATCTCGCGCAGGATCCCGAACATCGCCCGCTGCTGGTTGGCCGAGCGGTCGAAGTCGCCGCGCGGGAAGGGCTTGCGCAGCCGGGCGAACACGTGCGCCTGCAGGCCGTTGAGCCGGTTCTTGCCGACGCGGTAGCCGCGCGGCCGCACGACGTCGGAGAAGGCGTACCGCGAGTTCACCGTGATGCCGCCGATGGCGTCGACCATCCGCTCGAACCCGCCGAAGCTGGTGACCATCACGTAGTCGGGCCGCACGCCGGTCATGCCGGCGACCGTGCGCGCCATCAGCTGCGGGCCGCCGAAGGTGAGGGCGGCGTTGACCCGGTTGCGGCCGTAGCCGGGGATCGCGACGTAGGAGTCGCGTGGGATCCCGAGCGCGGCCGCCGTGCCGGTGCGGGCGTTGATGCCGACGAGCTGGATCGCGTCGGCCCGGCTGCGCAGCACCGGCTGCCCGGGCCGGGCGTCGGAGCCGATGGCGAGGATCCAGGTCACCGCCGGGTCGTGGGCGATGCCGACGGCCCGGCCGTCGTCGGAGGCGACCCGCACCAGCGCGGCGGGAGGTGCGACGTACGCCGAGTCCGGCACGACGATCCCGACCAGCCCGAGGACCAGGCCGAGGGGCAACCAGCGCAGCAGGGCCGCGCGCGGGCGGTCGGAGCGGGAGATCCGGCTCATGCGCCACCTCCGGGCGTGCGCAGCGGTCCGGCGGACCGCCGCAGGTCGTAGCCGAAGATCTTCAGCCTGCGGTCGGGCCCGCGGGTCAGCAGCAGCCGACCGGCGATGCGGACCCGCTGGACGGTGTCGTCGGTGTGGGTCACCCGCAGGACCAGGCGTACGCGGGCGGTCCCGCCGACGATCCGGCCCTGCGGGGCCAGCGCCTGCACCCGCACCTCCTGCCGGACCGGGTGCACCGCGGCGATCCGCGCGCCGCGGTCGGCGTGGGTCAGGATGCCCCGGTCGGCGCGGGCCCGACGCTTGGCGGCGCGGGTGAAGCCGTCCCAGGCTCCGGCGTAGCTCGTGCGCGGGAAGTCCCCCAGGAAGGCCCCGTCGACGTAGCTGCCGACGAGCCGCGCGATCCGCGCCCGGTTTGCCTTGCGCGCGCGCCGCGGGATCCGTCCCGCGACATGGGTGATCCCGACCTTCAGCGGGGCCGCCTCGGGCGGTTCCGGTGGCGTCGCGGACGGCGTCGGAGTGGGTTCCGGGGAGGGCGGGGACTCGTCCGCGGAACAGCCCCCGAGGACGAGGACGGCACCGAGCAGGACGGTGACAGCACGGACGAGCGGACCGCGTCCGATCAGGGGCACGACGAGCATTCCTTCCAGGGGTGAGGACCAGCGTGCGGAACCTTGCCGCGACGGACTAGCCTTGGGGCCGCACACCCACAGTCGCACATCGTCAAACTCGCACCTGCACCGGAAGAGGCGAACCCAGTCGTGCCCGAGTCACCCCGTGACCGCTCCTCTGACACCCCCGTCGACACCGTGACGTCGCCCGGCACCGATTTCGGTGCCAACGAGTGGCTCGTGGAGGAGATGTACGAGGCCTACCAACGGGATCCCTCCAGCGTCGACGAGGCCTGGCACGAGCACTTCGCCGCGCAGGGCAAGCCCAACGGCACCGCCCCGGCGAAGGGCTCCTCGAGCGCCAAGCCCGGCGCGAAGCCGGCGGCGAAGGCCTCCTCCCCCGAGCAGTCCCCCGACTCCGCCGAGGCCCCGGTGGCGTCCGGGGTGCCCGCGGCCGAGCGCCGCCCCGCCTCCTCGACCACCGACGCCGCCGCCCAGGGCGACTCGCGCACCGAGGTCGAGGCCAAGGCGGCGAAGAAGACCGCCGGTCGCAACGAGAAGGCCGCGGCCGGGTCCGCGCGCCCGACCACCCCGCCGGTGCCGAAGCAGCCGGCGAGCACCGAGGCGCCCGAGGCTCCCGGCGAGCCCGAGGTCACCCCGATGCGCGGCGCCCCGGCGCGTACGGCGAAGAACATGGACATCAGCCTCTCGGTGCCCACCGCCACCAGCGTGCGCAACATCCCGGTGAAGCTGCTCATCGACAACCGCACGGTGATCAACAACCACCTCGCCCGTGCCCGCGGCGGCAAGGTGTCCTTCACCCACATCATCGGCTTCGCCCTGGTGCGCGCGCTCAGCACGATGCCGGAGATGAACGTCTCCTACGACGAGGTCGACGGCAAGCCGCACCTGGTGACCCCGCCGCACGTCAACCTCGGTCTGGCCATCGACCAGCAGAAGTCCGACGGCACCCGCCAGCTGCTCGTGCCGTCGATCAAGGCTGCCGAGGCGATGGACTTCGCGCAGTTCTGGACCGCCTACGAGGACATCGTCCGCAAGGCCCGCAACAACAAGCTCACCGTCGCCGACTTCCAGGGCACCACGGTCAGCCTCACCAACCCCGGCACCATCGGGACCAGCCACTCCGTCCCCCGGCTGATGAAGGGCCAGGGCGCGATCATCGGCGTCGGCTCGATGGACTACCCGCCGGAGTTCCAGGGCGCCTCGCAGGAGACGCTCACCCGCAACGCGGTCAGCAAGATCATGACGATGACCTCGACCTACGACCACCGGGTCATCCAGGGTGCGCAGTCGGGTGAGTTCCTGCGCCGCGTGCACCAGCTCCTGCTGGGCGACAACGAGTTCTACGACCAGATCTTCCGGTCGCTGCGGATCCCGTACGAGCCCATCCGCTGGGCCAGCGACATCTCGACCAACCACGACGACGAGATCAGCAAGCAGGCCCGGATCCTCGAGCTGATCCACGCCTACCGTGTGCGCGGCCACATCATGGCCGACACCGACCCGCTCGAGTACCGCCAGCGCAGCCACCCCGACCTCGAGATCGAGAGCCACGGGCTGACGCTGTGGGACCTCGACCGCGAGTTCGCCACCGGCTCCTTCGGCGGCAACAGCCGCCGGTTCATGAAGTTGCGCGACATCCTCGGCACCCTGCGTGACTCCTACTGCCGCACCGTCGGCATCGAGTACATGCACATCCAGGACCCCGAGCAGCGCCGGTGGATCCAGGAGCGGGTCGAGCAGCCGCACGTCAAGCCCCCGCGCGAGGAGCAGCTGCGGATCCTGCTCAAGCTCAACCAGGCCGAGGCGTTCGAGACCTTCCTGCAGACGAAGTTCGTCGGGCAGAAGCGCTTCAGCCTCGAGGGCGGCGAGACCACCATCCCGCTGATCGACGAGATCTGCGAGGCCGCCGCCGAGGAGTCCCTCGACGAGGTCTGCATCGGCATGGCGCACCGCGGCCGCCTCAACGTGCTGGCCAACATCGTCGGCAAGAGCTACGGCCAGATCTTCCGCGAGTTCGAGGGCAACATCGACCCCCGCACCGTCCAGGGCTCCGGCGACGTGAAGTACCACCTCGGCGCCGAGGGCGAGTTCACCTCCGGCAAGGGCGACACCGTCAAGGTGTCGGTGGCGGCGAACCCCTCGCACCTCGAGGCCGTCGACCCGGTGCTCGAGGGCATCGCGCGCGCCAAGCAGGACGTGCTCAACCGCGGCGCGGAGTACCCCGTCCTCCCGCTGCTGATCCACGGCGACGCGGCGTTCGCGGGCCAGGGCGTGGTCGCGGAGACCCTGAACCTCTCGCAGCTGCGCGGCTACCGCACCGGCGGCACGATCCACGTGATCGTCAACAACCAGGTCGGCTTCACCACCTCGCCGGCCTCGTCGCGGTCCTCGCTGTACTCCACCGATGTCGCGCGGATGGTCCAGGCGCCGATCTTCCACGTCAACGGCGACGACCCCGAGGCGTGCATCCGGGTCGCGCGGCTGGCCTTCGAATACCGCCAGGCGTTCAACAAGGACGTCGTCATCGACCTGGTCTGCTACCGGCGCCGTGGCCACAACGAGGGCGACGACCCCAGCTACACCCAGCCGCTGATGTACGACCTGATCGAGCAGAAGCGCTCGGTGCGCAAGCTCTACACCGAGTCGCTCATCGGCCGTGGGGACATCACCCTCGAGGAGGCCGAGCAGGTCCTGCGCGACTACCAGCAGCAGCTGGAACGCGTCTTCACCGAGGTGCGGGAGGCGACCAGCGCCCCCGACGAGTGGACCACCGTCCCGGACTACCCGGAGAAGGCCGGCGCGCTGGAGCCGCCGACGGCGGTCACCCAGGAGACCCTCAAGCGGATCGCCGACGCCTACACCAGCCCGCCCGAGGGCTTCGTCGTCCACCCGAAGGTGCAGCCGCAGTTGCAGCGGCGCGCCGGGGCGATCGTCAACGGCCCCATCGACTGGGGCACCGGCGAGATCCTCGCGTTCGGTTCGTTGCTGATGGACGGCCGCCCGGTGCGACTGGCCGGCCAGGACTCGCGGCGCGGCACGTTCGTGCAGCGGTTCGCCACCATCATCGACCGCACCAACGCCGACGAGTGGACCCCGCTGGCCAACCTCACCGAGGACCAGGCACAGTTCTACGTCTACGACTCGCTGCTCTCGGAGTACGCCGCGCTCGGGTTCGAGTACGGCTACTCGGTGGCGCGTCCCGACGCCCTGGTGCTGTGGGAGGCGCAGTTCGGCGACTTCGTCAACGGCGCGCAGACGATCATCGACGAGTTCATCACCTCCGGCGAGACCAAGTGGGGCCAGCAGTCCGGTGTCGTCCTGCTGCTCCCCCACGGGTACGAGGGCCAGGGGCCCGACCACTCCTCGGCCCGGATCGAGCGGTTCCTGCAGATGGCGGCCGAGGACGCGTTCACCGTGGCCCAGCCGTCGACGCCGGCGAGCTACTTCCACCTGCTGCGCAAGCACTCGCTCAGCGAGCAGCACCGTCCGCTGATCGTCTTCACCCCGAAGTCGATGCTCAAGCGCAAGGAAGCCGCCTCGCAGCCGACCGACTTCACCGGCGACACCACGTTCCGCCCGGTCATCGGCGACGGCATGGTCGACCCCGAGGCGGTCCGGCGGGTGCTGCTGTGCAGCGGCCGGGTCACCTGGGACCTGATGGTCGAGCGGGCCAAGCGGGAGGCCGACAACCCCACGACCGCGATCGTCCGGCTCGAGCAGCTCTACCCGCGTCCGCTGCAGGAGATCAAGGACGAGCTGGCCCGGTTCCCGCACCTGGAGGAGGTCCGCTGGGTGCAGGACGAGCCGGCCAACATGGGTCCCTGGCCGCACATGGCGCTGCACCTCACCGGCGAGCTCGACGTGCCGTTCTACCGGGTCTCCCGCCCGGAGTCGACCTCGCCGGCCGTGGGCCAGCAGTCGCGCCACGTGGAGGAGCAGAAGACCCTCATCGCGCAGGCGTTCTCCTGAGCCGCTGAGGCACGAGGGCGATGTATTTCACCGATCGCGGGATCGAGGAGCTCGAGCGGCGCCGGGGTGACGAGGAGGTCACCCTGGCGTGGCTCGCCGAACGGCTGGTCGAATTCGTCGATCTGAACCCCGACTTCGAGGTGCCGGTCGAGCGACTCGCGACCTGGCTGGCGCGCCTCGACGACCCCGACGACTGACGGCCCCGGGCGGGATCGGCGGCGGGGTCAGCCGCCGGGCCGCACCGTGATGTCGGTCAGCGCCGCGTCGCGCGGACCGTCGAGCGCGTGCAGGATCGTCGCCGCGACGGACTCCGGGCGGGTCCAGACGGTGGGGTCGTACGGCTCGCCCTCGTGGGCGTGCACCGCCTCCTGCATCGGGGTCGCGGTGCGCCCGGGGTAGACGCTGATCACCTGGATCCCGTGGGGCCGCTCCTCCTGCCGCAGGGAGTCGGCGAAGGCCTTCAGACCGTGCTTGGACGCGGCGTAGGAGCCCCACCCGCCGGCGGCCGACAGTCCCTGGCCGGAGTTCACCAGCACCACCCGGCCGCGCGCGGCGCGCAGAGCGGGCAGGGCCGCGCGGGTCAGGGCGACCGGCGCGAGCAGGTTGACCTCGAGGGTCGAGCGCCACTGCGCGAGGTCGAGATCGGCGATATCGCCGAGCGCCACGATGCCCGCGGAGTGCACGACCGCGTCGAGCCGCGACGGCAGCCGGTCGGCCAGACCCTCGGCCTCCTCGGGTCGCGCCAGATCGGCGGTCAACACCTGCGCACCGGGATACGCCGCAGCCAGCTCGTCGGCCCGCTCGGCGGAGCGGGCGACGAGGACCAGGTCCTCGCCGCGTCCGTGCAGCAGGTCGGCCAGCGCCGCGCCGATGCCGGACCCGGCGCCGGTGAGCAGGTAGGCGCCCATCAGAGGGTGAACACGATCTTGCCGAACACGTCTCCGGCGGCCATCGCGGCGAAGCCGTCGCGGGCCTCGGACAGCGGCAGGGTCCGGTCGATGAGCGGCCGGGTGCCGGTGGCGTCGAGCATCGTCGTGAGGGCGGCCAGCTCGCTGCGCGTGCCCATCGTGGAGCCCTGCACGCGCAACTGGAGGAAGAAGATCCGGGTGAGCTCGGCGTCGTCGAGCTTCGGCCCCGAGGTGGTCCCGGAGGTGACGAGGGTCCCGCCCGGACGCAGCGAGCGGATCGAGTGCGACCAGGTGGCGCGACCGACGGTCTCCATCACCCCGTCGACCTTCACCGGCAGCCGCGCCCCGCTCTCGAACACCTCGTGGGCGCCGATCTCGAGCGCCCGGGTGCGCTTGCCCTCGTCGCGGCTGGTCGCCAGGACCCGGAGCCCGGCAGCCCGGCCCAGGGCGATCAGTGCCGTTGCCACTCCCCCGCCGGCGCCCTGCACGAGCACCGTGTCGCCGGCCTTGAGACCGCCCTGGGTGAAGAGCATCCGGTACGCCGTCAGCCATGCCGTCGGCAGGCAGGCGGCCTCCTCGAACGACATCGAGGCCGGCTTCGGCACCACGTTGCGGCGCGGGACCATCACGGTCTCGGCGAAGGTGCCCGGGTGCTTCTCGCTCAACAGGGAGCGCTTCGGGTCGAGGGTCTCGTCGCCGGTCCAGTCCGGGGAGCTGATCACCGAGTGCACGACGACCTCGTTGCCGTCCTCGTCGATCCCGGCGGCGTCGCAGCCGAGGATCATCGGCAGCGCCTCCTCGCGCAGCCCCACGCCCCGCAGCGACCACAGGTCGTGGTGGTTGAGCGAGGCGGCCCGCACCTGCACCCGTACCCACCCCTCGGGCAGCGCGGGCTCGGGCAGGTCGCCCAGCACCAGGCCGGACAGCGGGTCGTCGGAGGAGAACGCGGAGGCGTAGGCGGCGAACATGCTCCGAGCCTACGACTCGGCCCCTCAGGCCTCGCGGGTGGCGACCCCGTCGCGGCGCGCGGCCTCAGCGACCGCCGCGGCCACCGCGGGCCCGACGCGCGGGTCGAACGGCGAGGGGATGACCAGGTCGGCGCGCAGCTCGTCGCCGACGAGGTCGGCCAGGGCGTTGGCGGCCGCCAGCTTCATGCCCTCGGTGATCGCGGTGGCGCGCACGTCGAAGGCGCCCCGGAAGATCCCCGGGAAGGCCAGCACGTTGTTGATCTGGTTCGGGAAGTCCGAGCGACCGGTGGCCACGACCCGGGCGTACTTGTGGGCCACGTCGGGGTGCACCTCGGGGTTGGGGTTGGCCAGCCCGAAGATGATCGCATCGTCGGCCATCGAGGCGACGGCCTCCTCGGGGACCGTGCCGCCGGAGACGCCGATGTAGACGTCGGCGCCGGCCATCGCCTCCTCCAGGGTGCCGCTGCGACCGGTCAGATCGGCGGTCTCCTCGGCCAGCGCCTTCTTGACCGGCGTGAGGTCGGAGCGGGTGGAGCTGACCACGCCCTGCCGGTCGGTGACGGCCAGGTCGCCGATGCCGGCCGCCTTGAGGATGCGGGCGACCGCGACACCGGCCGCGCCGGCACCCGAGACCACGACCCGCGTGGTGTTGGGCTGGCGCCCGGTCAGGCGCAGCGCGTTCTGCAGCGCGGCGAGGGCCACGACCGCCGTACCGTGCTGGTCGTCGTGGAAGACCGGGATCGAGAGCCGTTCCTTGAGCCGGTCCTCGATCTCGAAGCAGCGCGGCGCGGAGATGTCCTCGAGATTGATGCCGCCGAAGCTGGGCGCCAACCGCACGACCGTGTCGATGATCTCCTCGGTGTCGGTGGTGTCGAGACAGATCGGGATGGCGTCGACGCCGCCGAACTGCTTGAACAGCACCGCCTTGCCCTCCATCACCGGCATCGCCGCGGCGGGGCCGATGTCGCCGAGGCCGAGGACGGCAGTGCCGTCGGTGATCACGGCGACCGTGTTGGAGACCCAGGTGTAGTCCGCGACCAGGTCGGGCTCCGCGGCGATCGCCTCGCAGACGCGGGCCACCCCGGGGGTGTAGGCCAGGGACAGCTCGTCGGGACCCGTGAGCGCGACCGTCGAGGCGATCTGCATCTTGCCGCCCACGTGGAGTGCGAAGACCGGATCCTGGTCGGACACGGCGGACGTGGTGGCGGGTTCGGACGTCATCGCAGGCTTCACGCACTTCCCTCGGGGCGGTCTACGGGCGCCGGTCAGTCTCGCACAGGCGCCCCCTGCCCGGCGGGGCGCCCACGGGTCGGTCAGGGCCTGCTCAAGCGCGCCGGACGGGGCCACAACCGCAGCGCCGCGACCGCCCACACGTCGCGCTCGGGCACCGCGCCCACGGCCCAGGAGTCGACGCCCTCGCGCGGGTTGTCGCGCTCGACCCACCACGACCCGTCGGGCTGCCGGTGGCCCAGGCGTTTGACCGCGACCACCCCATCGGGGAGCCGGACCAGGGCGATCCGCCCCGGTCGCCGCCGGCCGGCGTACCGGACGAGCAGGCGATCCCCGTCACGCAGCGTGGGCAGCATCGACCGGCCGCGGACGACCACGACCCCCCAGCGACCGGCCGGTGGCCCCCCGGGCGTGGAACCCGGGGGGTGGGGTACACCTGACATCGCGCGCCTCCTGCGTCAGCGGGGTGGGCGGACGCCGACCCCTGCGCCGGAGTAGTGTCCCAACCAAAGCCGATCCAAGGATGAGAGAGGTACCCGCATGTTCGCCCGACTCTTCGCCCCCACCCTCGAGGCCCAGGCCCACTGCGACCTCCCCTGCGGCGTGTACGACCCGGCCCAGGCCCGCATCGAGGCGGAGTCGATCAAGGCCATCATCGGCAAGGTCGCCGACAACGACGACCCCGACTTCCGTACCCGCGCCGTGCTCATCAAGGAGCAGCGCGCCGAGCTCGTCAAGCACCACCTGTGGGTGCTGTGGACCGACTACTTCAAGCCCCCGCACTTCGAGAAGTACCCACAGCTGCACACGCTGGTCAACGAGGCCACGAAGCTGGCCGGCGCCTCCGGCGCGAAGGGCACCCTGGACGCCGACGTGGCCGACCAGCTGCTGGCCAAGATCGACGAGATCGCGGAGATCTTCTGGGAGACGAAGAAGGCCTGAGCGACGACCACGGGACGGAGGATCACATGAACGCACACGCTGGGCCCGCACAGGACGGCCTGGGTGCCCTCGGCGGCCGGTCGGCTGCGGACGTCTCGCTGCGCCTGCCCGCCGACGGAGCGTTCGTGCTGATCCTCCGCACCGCGGCCGCCGGCCTCGCAGCGCGCCTCGACTTCCCGCTCGACGACATCGAGGACATCCGTACCGCGGTCGACGAGGCCAGCTCGATGCTCATCCCCCAGGCCGAGCCCGACTCGCAGCTGAGCTGCGACTTCCGGCTCGAGCCCGACCTGCTGACCGTCACGCTGGAGGCGCGCAGCAGCGACCCGCACGAGCCCGACCGCGACAGCTTCTCGTGGCAGGTGCTCTCCGCGCTGACCGATGAGGTGACCGCGACGGCGGGTGACGGAGCGATCCGGCTCGTCCTCACCGCCCGCTCGTCCTCGAGCAGCGCCCGAGGTGGCGGCCCGGTCGGCCTCGTCGCGGAGTCCTGAGGGGCCGGCGTGGACACCACCGCGGACCCCACCACGGATCCCACGACCTCGCCCCCGACCGAGGACCAGGTCCCGGACGCGCGCGCCGCTTCGCGCAGCGCGACCCGCGCCGCCACCCAGGAACTCTTCGAGCGGATGCTCGCCGCGCCCGAGGAGAGCGCCGAGCGTTCGCTCGCGCGCGACCAGCTGATCGAGCTGCACCTGCCGCTGGTGCACCACTGCGCGCGCCGGTTCCGCAACCGCGGCGAGCCGCTCGAGGACCTGGTGCAGGTCGGCACGATCGGCCTGCTCAAGGCGGTCGACCGCTTCGACCTCGAGCGCGGGGTGGAGTTCTCCACCTACGCCACCCCGACGATCGTCGGGGAGATCAAGCGGCACTTCCGCGACAAGGGCTGGGCGATCCGGGTGCCGCGCCGGCTCCAGGAGCTGCGCCAGCAGATCAGCGCCGTGACCTCGGAGATGTCCCAGCAGCTGGGGCGCTCCCCCACGCCGACCGAGCTCGCCGAGCGCCTCGAGTGCACGGTCGACGAGGTGATCGAGGGCATCGAGTCCGGCAACGCCTACCAGACGCTGTCGCTCGACCGCCCCGACGCGCCCGGCGACGAGGGCACGCTCACCCTGGCCGACTCCCTGGGCGCCGAGGACGACGCCCTGGCCAACGTCGAGATCCGGGCCTCCCTCGAGCCGTTGCTCGACCGGCTCGAGCCGCGTGAGCGCCGGATCGTGCTGCTGCGCTTCTTCGGCGGCATGACCCAGAGTCAGATCGCCAACGACGTCGGCGTCTCCCAGATGCACGTCTCGCGCCTGCTGAGCCGCTCGTTGAAGCTCATGCGCGAGGTGATGGAGGAGTCGTCGGTCTGACCCCCTCGGGTCAGCGCTCGTCCTCCGGCAGCAGGTAGCGCGAGGAGGACGGCAGCAGGACCAGGACGAGGACGGCGACGGCCACCGCCGCCAGCACCGCGGCCACCGGTCCGGTGTCACCGCCCCGGAAGCTCCACGCCACGCCGAGCTGGATCAGCTGCGCCACGACGATCGGGCTGCGGACGAGGTCCCACGGCCGCAGCAGGCCCCACGCGCCGACCAGCAGCGCCCCGCCGTACCCGAGGAAGAACACCGTCGTCGTCAGCCCCATGACCAGCCGCTCGCCTGACAGCGCGGTCAGCTCGAGCACCGCGAGGACGAGCAGGGCGAGCCCCTCGAGCCCGACCAGGACGGCGCCGACCCGCAGCGGGGACGGCGCGGCGGTGGGGGCGGCAGCGGGTAACGTCACGGCCGCCGAGCCTACTCGCGGGACGCCTGTGACCAACGTGACCCCGGGAGCACTCTTGTGCGCGACGGGTTCTCTTGCCATGCTCATCGGGTCCATGGTCGATCGGCTACCTCCGGGTTTGACCGTGGACGCCGTTGTGTCCGGCCTCGGGTCGGGCAAGCACCCCGCGCGGCCCACCGGCCAGGCGGGAAGCACCCGAGTAGAGGAGTCCCCCGCCATGGATTGGCGCCACCGCTCTGCGTGTCTCGACGAGGACCCGGAGCTGTTCTTCCCGATCGGCAACACCGGTCCCGCGATCCTGCAGATCGAGGAGGCCAAGAAGGTGTGCCGTCGCTGCGACGTCCGCGAGCAGTGCCTCGCCTGGGCGTTGGAGGCGGGACAGGACCACGGCGTCTGGGGAGGCATGAGCGAGGACGAGCGGCGCGCGCTGAAGCGTCGCAACGCCCGCGCCCGCGTGCGCACGGCCTGAGAGCGGCTCCTACCCGCGGGTCGGGACCTCTGCGAGGCGTACGACCACATCCACGCGGGTGCCGTGCGGATCCGCCGGACCCATCTGCAGGTCCCCGGCGAGCTCCGAGGAGACCAGGGTCCGCACGATCGACAGGCCCAGGCCGGTCGCCGAGGCCCAGTCGAAATCGGCCGGGAGGCCGCACCCATCGTCGACCACCCGGACCCGGAGCACGTCGTCCTCCGCGTCGCCGCTCGGGCCCGGCTCGCGCGCGACCTCCAGCAGCACCGTGCCGGTGCCGCTCTCGCCGTACCCGTGCTCGACGGCGTTCTGCAGGATCTCGGTGAGGACCATCGCCAGCGGCGTGGCGACCTCGGCCGGCAGCGTGCCGAAGGATCCGACCCGCCGGGTCTCGACGGTGGCGCCGCGGGTGCCGATCTCCCCCACCATCCGGCAGATCCGGTCGGCGACGTCGTCGAAGTCGACCGTCTCGTCGAAGGCCTGGCTCAGCGTCTCGTGGACGATCGCGATCGAGCCGACCCGGCGGACCGCCTCCTCCAGCGCCTGGCGTCCCTCCGGGAACGGCATCCGGCGGGCCTGCAGCCGCAGGAGCGCGGCCACGGTCTGCAGGTTGTTCTTCACCCGGTGGTGGATCTCCCGGATCGTCGCGTCCTTGGTGAGCAGCTCGCGGTCGCGGCGGCGCAGGTCGCTGACGTCGCGCAGCAGCACCAGCGCGCCGCTGTGGGCGCCCGAGGGGGCCAGCGGGATCGACCGCGCGATCACCACGACCTCGCCGTTGCCCAGCTCGGTCTCGCGCGCCTGTCGTCCGCCGAGGACCGCCGAGACCGTCTCCTCGTCGACGCGGTAGCGCACCGGCACCAGCGCGCGGGTGACCTCCGCCAGGCTCTGGCCGGTGAGGTCGCCGGCCAGGCCCAGGCGGCGGTAGACCGACTGGGCATTGGGGCTGGCGTACCCGACGCGGCCCTCGGCGTCGATGCGCAGGAACCCGTCGCCGACCCGCGGTGAGTCGGCGTGGTCCGAGCGTTGACCGGGCAGCGGGAACCGGCCCGTGCTGATCATCTGTGTGAGCTCGGTGGCGGTCTGCAGGTAGGACAGCTCGAGCCGGCTCGGCGTGCGCACGCCCAGCAGGTTGGTGTTGCGTCCGATCACGGCCAGCACGCGCTCGCCCCGGCGTACGGGGATCGCCTCCACCCGCACCGGCACGTCGTCGCGCCACTCCGGGTCGCCCTCCCTGGCGATGCGCGCCCGGTCGAAGGCGGTGTCGAGCAACGGGCGGGTACCGCGGGCGAGGTAACCCCCGACCAGGTCGTCGACGAACGCCGTCGGACCCGTGGTGGGCCGGATCTGCGCCCCGGCCCAGAAGCCGGCTCCCTCGCGATCGGGCAGCCAGAGCACCAGATCGGCGAAGGAGAGGTCGGCGATGATCTGCCAGTCGGCGAGCAGTTGGTGCAGCCAGGCGACGTCCTCGGCGTCGAGGTCGGTGTGCGCGCGGGCGATCTCGGACAGGGACGACACGGGGTGAAGCCTAGGACGGCGATCGTGTCAGGATGGACCGCATGGTCTCGGCATACTGGACAGACGTGGTCGCTGCGGATTTCGCGGTGCCCGATGACCGTCCGCTGACCGATCTGACCGCCGAGCTCGCTCGGCTCCTCGGCTCCGACGACCCGCGGGAGCGGCACGAGCTCGCGCTGGCCACCCTGCTCACCTGGATCGAGCGGGGCGTGTACGACGACCTGCTCCCGGGCCTCGGCGACGGGATCGCCCGCGGGCTCGACATCGGGCTCGGCGAGCGGGACACCCCCTCGGTCTTCCGCCGCTCGCTGAGCGCGGTCGTCCTCGCCGCCTGCATCGATCGGGACTCCGAGCGGGACCTGGTCTCCCCCGACACCGTGCTGACCTGGGGCGACCGGGCGATGACCTGGTTGCTGCGCGAACGCGACCTGCGGGCGTACGTCCCCGGCCAGGGTCTAGCCCACGCGATCGCCCACGGCGCCGACGTGTTGGGGGCCCTGGCCCGCTCGCCGCGGTGCGGGGAGCTGGAGCTCACCGTCGTGCTCGACGTCGTCGCCGACCGCGTCCTCACCCCGGCACCGACCCGGCTGCTGGGCGGCGAGGTCGACCGGCTGGCCGAGGCGGTCCTGCACGTCTTGCGCCGCGACCTGCTCGCCCTCGACGTGCTCGAGCCGTGGGTCAACCGGATCGCCGCGGAGGCGGTCCCGATCCAGCGCACCCCTGATGAGGACCCCTACCTCGGTCCCGCCGACGCCCAGGCGTTCCTGCGGGCGCTCCACCTGCAGCTCGCGCTCGCCCCGCAGCCCCCTGCCGTCCGCAGCGACCTGCTGCTGGTGCTGATCGACGCGCTGCGGCGCACCAACGGCGCGGTCCTGGTCGATCCCGGGCCCGAAGGAGCCGCCGCGTCCTCGGGACGACCGGGCTGACCGAGCGGTAACGTCCGGTCCATGACGGACCGGAGCGCTGCGCAGAAGATCGACGGACACGGCGGGGAGCACGCGCTCACCGTCGCCGCCGCCCACGGGGTCGACGTGCTCTACACGTTGTCCGGGGCCCATGTCTTCCCGCTGTACGACGCCGCGGTCAAGGCCGAACCGCCCGTCCGCCTCCTCGACGTGCGCCACGAGCAGACGGCCGCCTTCGCCGCCGAGGCGACCGGCAAGCTGACCCGCCGGCCGGGGTTCGCCGTGCTCACCGCCGGCCCGGGGGTGACCAATGGGGTCAGCGCGGTCGCCCAGGCGCAGTTCGCCGGCTCCCCCATGGTCGTGCTCGGCGGGCGGGCTCCGGCCGCCCGGTGGGGCACCGGCAGCCTCCAGGAGCTCGACCAGCCGCCGATCTTCGGACCGATCTCCAAGCTCGCGCGCACCATCCCCACCGCTCCGGAGATCGCCGGCGGCATGCAGGAGGCCTTCGCCGCCGCGGGCAGCTCGCACCGCGGTCCGGTGTTCGTCGACGTCCCGATGGACGAGCTGTTCAACTCCGCGGTCGTCGACACCCCGGACCCGGCGATGCCCGCGCCGCTCCAGCCCGACACCGACGCGCTGGAGCGGATCGCTGACCTGCTCGCCGCGGCCGAGCGTCCGGTCGTCGTGCTCGGCACCGACGTGTGGGCCGACGGCGCCGAGGAGGCTGCCCTGCGGCTGGTCGAGGAGCTCGGCCTGCCGGCGATCACCAACGGCATGGGGCGCGGCGTCGTGCCCGGTGGTCACCGCCTGCTGATGACCAAGGCCCGCGGCGCCGCGCTCGGCACCTGCGACCTGGCGATCGTCGTGGGCACGCCG
>JAJUGK010000027.1 GCA_029268205.1 Nocardioidaceae bacterium | reverse complement strand
CGCTCGGGGTTGGCCCCCAGGAGCACCAACTCCGGGCAGCGGGACTGCGCATCGCGCCGGCGCATCCCCCGGCGCACCCCGGCAGCGCGGGCCGCCGCGTTGCAGACCTCCACCACGTTGCGCGCCAGCACCGCCGCCGGCCGCTGCGGCGACAGCTCCGCATCGGCCAGCCCGGCGACCACCGACCAGTCGGGGCACCAGACCACCAGAACCCTCATGGCAGAACCCTCATGGCAGAACCCTCATGGCAGGACCCAGGCACCCCGGGTCGGCGGCGCCCCGCCCCGGCGTACGGCGAGCTCGGCACGGCGCTGCACCAACCGGCCGGTCCCCCGACCGGGGCCGTGCCACGCGACCCGTTCGAGGCTCAGCCGCGCCTCGCAGCGTGGCCACTCCCCCCACACCACCAGCGCCGCGGAGCGCTTGCGCAGCCGCGCGTCGAGCACCGCGACCGACTTCGGATCCACCGGCCCGGCCGGACGCAGCACCACCAGGCGCACCACGTCGACCAGCGCCGCCGCGGCCTCCAGCCACAGGTCGCCGGGCTCGGGTACCAGCACCACCCGGGACAGGTCCGCGCCCAGACCGGCGGCGGCCTCCGCACCCAGGTCGGGCCAGCCCAACACCCCGACCCACTCCCCGCCCGCGCTCGCCCCCGCGATCAGCCCCAGGGCGAGCGAGGCGGCGTCGACGACGTAGGTGCCCCCGGACCGCAGCTGCACGAGTGGGGTGAAGGGTGCGTACGTCGGCACCGGGGTCCGGGCGGGCGCCCCCTCCAGCGCGCCGATCCGCGCGCGCAGCTGCGCCAGCACGTCAGGAGCGAGATCGGGAGCGGCGGACACCCGTCCATGATCGAACACGTGTTCGAGAGGGTCAAGTCGCGGGAGGGGGTAGGACCCCGCTGTGCCCCCACCTGTCCATCGCGCCCCGCTGCGCTCACGCGACGACACCGTCGACCACGCCGCCGCGCTCACCTGGGCGCTCGCGCACGGCGTCTGCGGCGTCGGCGAGCGGGGTGACGACGGCAGCACGCGCGACCCCCGGGTGCAGGCCCGCGCCGAGCGCTTCGCCGCCGTGCCGACCGGGGCGTTCGTCTGGACCATCGACGCGGGCGGGGACTACCGGTTGGGCCGGCTCATCGGCGAGGCGACGTACGACGACTCGGCGACCGCTCGCCTTCACGATCTCCCCCACCAGCGCGCGTGCGCCTGGCTGCCCGAGCCGATCCCGGAGCCGGAGCTCCCGGCCGCCGTACGCCAGACCTTCGCCCGGGGCGGACGCAACTTCCAGCGCACCAACCCGGCTACGACACCCGGGGACGTCGAGACCGAGACCGCGGCGCTGTGGGAGCGCTACGCCGGGTGAGGCTCAGCGCTTGCGCCGCTCCCGCACGCGCTGCTGCAGCAGGATCGGCGTCCCGACGAAGCCGAACTCCTCGCGCAGCCGCCGCTCGATGAAGCGCTCGTAGGACGCCTCGAGCTTGCCGCTGGTGAACAGGATGAACGTCGGCGGAGCGGTCGCTGCCTGGGTGCCGAAGAGGATCTTGGGCTGCTTGCCACCGCGTACGGGGTGGGGGTGCTCGGCCACGAGCCGACCCAGGAACGAGTTCAGCGCCCCGGTGCCGATGCGGGTCTCCCACCCGGCCAGCGCCTTGTCGAGCGCGGGCACGAGGCGGTCGATGTGCCAGCCGGTGCGTGCGGTGATGTTGATCCGCGGGGCCCACTGCACCTGCACCAGCTCCCGCTCGATCTCCCGCTCGAGGTAGTAGCGACGCTCCTCGTCGACCAGGTCCCATTTGTTGAACGCGATCACCAGCGCCCGCCCGGCCTCCCGGACCGCCTGGATGATCCGCAGGTCCTGCTCGGAGATCGACTGGCCGCCGTCGATGACCAGGACGACGACCTCGGCGCGGTCGATGGCCGCCGAGGTGCGCAGGGAGGCGTAGTACTCGTGGCCCGAGGCCTCCTTGACCCGCTTGCGGATGCCGGCGGTGTCGATGAAGCGCCACTCGCGGCCGCCGAGCTCGATCAGCTCGTCGACCGGGTCGACCGTGGTGCCGGCGACGTTGTCGACGACGACCCGCTCCTCGCCGGCGAGCTTGTTGAGCAGCGAGGACTTGCCGACGTTGGGCTTGCCGACGATCGCGACCCGGCGGGGGCCGCCGACCTCCTCGCCGTACCCCTCCTCGGGGGTCTCGGGCAGGGCGGCGAGGATCGCGTCCAGGAGGTCACCGGAGCCGCGTCCGTGCAACGCCGAGACCGGGTAGGGCTCCCCCAGCCCGAGGTTCCACAGTCCGTACGCCTCGGCCTCGGCGCGCTGGTCGTCGACCTTGTTGGCCGCCAGCACCACGGGCTTGCCCGATCGGCGCAGGATCTTCACGACCGCCTCATCGGCGTCGGTGATGCCGACGGTCGCGTCGACCACGAACAGCACCGCGTCGCAGGCGCTGACCGCCACCTCGGCCTGTGCCGCGATCCGCTCGGCCAGGCCCCGGGCGTCGGGGTCCCACCCGCCGGTGTCGACGACGGTGAAGGCACGGCCGTTCCAGGTGGCCTCGTAGGAGACCCGGTCGCGGGTCACCCCGGGGACGTCCTCGACCACGGCCTCCCGGCGCCCGATCATCCGGTTGACCAGCGTGGACTTGCCGACGTTGGGGCGGCCGACCACCGCCAGGGTCGGGGTCATCACGGGCCGGGCGGCCGTCTCGACCGACTCGGCCTCGTGCTCACTCATCTTGTCCCTCTTCGTCGTCTGCCCCGATCCTACGGGGGCGGGCCGGTCAGTCGTCGACCAGCGCGGTCGGCGGATCCACGTCGAGCTCGGTCGCATCGACCGGCCCGGGCAGGGTGCGTCCGGTCAGCTCCAGCGCCCGAGCCAACTCGGTGCGCATGTGCTCGCGCAGTTCGAGCGAGACCTGCCGGACCCGCGCCTGCGTACGGGGCCACGGTACGGCGTCGACGGTGAACGGACGACCGTAGACCAGGTCGACGACCGCACCCCGGGCCGGCCAGGACTCCGCGCTGCCGCCGGGCTCGCGGGTGCCCAGCACCGTCAGCGGCACGACGGTGGCCCCGGTGACCATCGCGAGGTAGCCCGCGCCGCGGTGGAACCGGCCCAGGTCACCGGTGCCACGGCGTCCCTCCGGGAACACGCCGACCACGCCACCGGCGCCGAGCACGCGCAGGCACGACCGGATCGCCCCCGGGTCCGGCGCGAACCGGTCGAGGGGCACCTGGCCGGCCGCGGACAGCAACAGGCCCAGCTTGCCCGTGAACGCCTCCTGCTTGGTGAGCGCGTGCACCGGTCGGGGCCCGAACGCCACCATCAACGGACCGTCGGCCAACCCGATGTGGTTGGAGGCGACGACCACCGGGCCGCGGGTCGGGTGGTTGTCGGCACCGTGCACCCGGACGGTGAACCGGCGGCGCACCAACGCCCGGGCGGGCCGCCGCGCGATGCGCATGAACCACCGCCGCGGGTGCGGCACCGTGCGCGGCGTCACCGGACGCGGGGTCACGGGATGCGGGGTCACGGGATGCGGCGTCACCGGATCCGGGGTCACGCGGGTGCCTCCACCGCCCCCACGAGCGCCACGACCCGGTCGATCACCTCGTCGAGGGTGAAGTCGGTCGTGTCGATATGGACGGCGCCGTCCGGCATAGTCAGCGGGGCCGTCGCCCGCCCGGAGTCGATCGTGTCGCGCGAGAGCAGGGAGGCGCGCGTCGCCTCGAGGTCGCTGCCGCCCTCCTCGGCGGCACGGCGCGCGGCGCGGGCCGCGGGGTCGGCGGTGAGATAGACCTTCACCTGGGCGTCCGGTGCGACGACGCTGCCGATGTCGCGTCCCTCCACCACGATCCCGCCCTCGCCGATCAACGCGCGCTGGTCGGCCAGCAACCGCGCCCGCACCTCGGGTACGGCGCTGACCGGGCTCACCGCGCCGGTGACGTCGGGCTGCCGGATGGCGGTGGCGACGTCGGTGCCGTCGACGGTGATCGTCGGAGCCTGCGGATCGGTGCCGGAGACGAGCACCGCCGTCTCGGCATGGGCCGCGACCGCCGCGGCGTCGTGCACATCGACGTCGTGCTGGAGCATCCACCAGGTGATGGCGCGGAACTGCGCACCGGTGTCGAGGTAGCGCAACCCGAGCCGGGTCGCGACCCCGCGGGCCGTGGAGGACTTGCCGGACCCCGAGGGTCCGTCGAGGGCGACCACCACGGTGGCCAGCACGGTCGGGTCGATGGCAGAGGGGGACGTGGACACCCGCGGATCGTACCGCCGCGGAGCCGGGCCGGCTCAGACCCGGGCGGTCCAGCCGCGCTCGTGCAACCCGTCGACGAGCGCGTCGGCGCGATCCTCGGCGACGACCAGCTGGACCAGGCCGACCGGCCGCCCCGGGTCGTGGTCGATGTGGACGTCCTCGATGTTCACCCCGACGGCGCTGGCGTCGGCGAACAGGCGCGCCAGCTCCCCCGGATGGTCGGGGACGGAGACATAGACGATCGCCACCGGGCGCTCGGGCGCGCCGTGCTTGCCCGGGATGGCGCGGGTGCCCGCGACGCCCTGGGCGAGCAGCGCCTCCAGGTCGGCCCGGTCGGCGCGGCCGACGGCGGCGATCACCGCATCGAGCTGCTCGCGGCCCTCGGCGAGCAGCTCGAGGACCGCGGGCGCGTTGGCGTCGACGATCTGACCGTAGAGCGCCGGGTCGCCGGCCGCGACCCGGGTGACGTCGCGGACCCCCTGGCCCGACAGCAGGAGGTGGTCCGGGGGCGCGGCGGCGAGCCGGCCGGCGACCAGCGCGGAGACCAGGTGCGGGACGTGCGAGACCCGGGCGACGGCCTTGTCGTGCTCGGCGGGGCTGAGCCGGATCGGCACTCCCCCGCAGGTGCGCACCAGCGCCTCGACGACGCCCACCGCCCGCGGGTCGCTCGTGTCGTGCGGGGTGATCGCCCACGGGCGTCCCTCGAAGAGCGCGGCCGACCCGGCCAGTGGCCCGGAGCGCTCGCTGCCCGCCATCGGGTGACTGCCGACATAGCGCCCGACCTCGGGGTGACCGGCGATCGCCGCGACCGGGCCGGACTTCACGCTGCCCACATCGGTGACCACGGCGTCGGTGAGCTCCAGCGACCGGACGATGGTGGTCGCGAGGTGGTCGGGCGGCACGGCGACCACCACCAGGGCGGGCCGGTCCTCCGGGGCGCGTGGTCGCCCGGCACCGAGCCCGGAGGCGGTACGCACGTGCTCCGACGAGACGTCGCTGAGCAGGACCTCGACGCCGGCTGCCCGCAGGGCGAGCCCGATCGAGGTGCCGAGCAGCCCGGCGCCGATCACCTCGACGGGGCCGGGGAGCCGGACCTCAGTCACCGTCGGGGACCGTCCGTACCCGCGACAGGTCGCTGCGCAGGGCGGCCGCCCCGTGCAGGTAGACGTGGGTGATCTCCGCCCGCGGGAGATCGGTCTCGACGTGCGCCATCATCCGGACCACCCGCGGCATCGACCCGGCGATCTCCAGCTCGCGCGCGCAGATGAGCGGCACCTCGCCGAAGCCGAGCTGCCGCGCGACGTAGGCGGGGAACTCCGCGTGCAGGTCGGAGGTCGCGGTGAAGATGACCGAGATGAAGTCGTCGACCGACAGCCGGTTGCACTCCATCACGTCGGTGACCATCTCGGCGACCCGCTCGAGCATCTGCTCGCGGGTGTCCGCCTCGAGCTGGGTCGCGCCCCGGACCGCTCGCACCGCCACGTCGTGCCTCCTCGTCGAGATTCCGGGCGACAGGCTATCGGCCCCGCGGACGGTCCTACAGGCCGGCGCCGTCGAGCAGGGCGCCGAGCTCGTCGTTGGTGAGCTCGCGCTGGTGGCCGACGGACAGGCCCTGCAGGGCGACCGGTCCGATCCGGGTGCGGGTCAGCCGCCGTACGGGGTGTCCGACGTGGGCGAGCATCCGGCGCACGATCCGGTTGCGGCCCTCGTGCAGCGTCACCTCCACGATGGAGCGCCCCTCGGCGCCCCCGCGACCGCGCTCGACGAGGCGTGCCTGGGTCACCACGACCGGCCCGTCGTCGAGTTCGACGCCGTCGCGCAGCCGACGCAGCGTCGCCGGGCGCACCTCGCCGTCGACCTCGGCGACGTAGACCTTGTCGACCTCGTAGGAGGGGTGGGCCAGCCGCTGGGCGAAGTCGCCGTCGTTGGTCAGGAGGATCAGGCCCGAGGTGTCGGTGTCGAGCCGACCCACGTGGAAGAGCCGCTCGGGGCGGTCGGCGACCAGGTCGGCGAGCGTACGGCGGCCCTCCGGGTCGGACATCGTCGAGACCACGCCACGGGGCTTGTTGAGCGCCAGGTAGACGTGCGGGCTGCGCGGTGGGAGCCGCTTGCCGCTGACCCGGATCACGGCGGTCGTCGGGTCGACCTTGGTGCCCAGGCGGGTGACGATCTCACCGTCGACCTCCACCTCACCGGCGAGCATCAGCTCCTCGCACCGGCGGCGGCTGGCCACCCCGGACTGGGCCAGCAGCTTCTGCAGGCGGACCTCGCGCTCCGCCTCGGGCCGGGACTCCTCCGCGGTCACGGCGCCGGGTCCCCCGCCTCGCCGACGTCCAGGGCGGCGTCGAGGTCGAAGTCGAGGTCGCCCATCTCGGGCAGGAACGGCGCGAGGTCGGGCAGCTCCTCCAGCGAGGTGATCCCGATGCGCTCCAGGAAGTAGGACGTCGTGCGGTACAGGTGCGCGCCGTGCTCCCCGTCGGTGCCCGCCTCCTCGACCAGGCCGCGGGTGACGAGGGTGCGCATCACCCCATCGACGTTGACACCGCGCACCGCCGAGACCCGCGCCCGGCTGACCGGCTGCAGGTAGGCGACCACGGCGAGGGTCTCCAGCGCCGCCTGGGTCAGTCGCGCCTGTTGTCCCTCGAGCACGAACTTCTCGACCACGGGGGCGTACTCCTCCCGGGTCGAGTAGCGCCAGCCGCCGGCGACCTGGCGCAGCTCGAAGCCGCGTTGCTGGGCGTCGTACTCCGCCGCCAACTCCCCGAGCACCCGGACGACCTCGTCGACGGGATAGCCGGCCGCGGTGGCGATGCTGGGCGGGTCGAGAGGCTCGTCGGCGACCATCAGCACCGCCTCGACCGCCGGGCGGAGCTCGACCAGCGGGACCTCCAGGGTCGTCTCCTCGGTCACACGTCCTCCTCTGCGTGGTGCGGATCGCCGGTGGCGGGACCGGCGTCGAGGTCGGGCAGCGGCGCGTCCTCGTCGGGCTCCGGCGGCGCACCGTCGAACTCGTCGGTGATCGTCACCTCGGTGTCGTCGGACCCGGTCCATCGGATCGTGAGCTCCCCGAGCGCGCTGACCTGGTCGAAGGTCACCACGCTCTCGCGGAAGAGCTCGAGCAGGGCCAGGAACCGGGCGACCTTCGTGAGGGTGTCCGGCGCGTCGCCCGCCAACGCACGGAAGGTCATCGCGCCCCGGGCGCGCAGCCGCTCGACGACGACCTCGGCCTGCTCGCGCACGCTCACCGTGGGGGCGTGGATGTGCTGCAGCGACAGCTCCGGCTCCGGCTTGGGCTGCAGGGCCCGCGCCGCCAGGGCGGCGAACTCCTCCAGCCCCAGGCCGATGAGCACCTCGGGCAGCAGCGTGGCGAACCGCTCGTCGAGACCCACCGCCCGGGGGAACCGCTTGGCCTCCTCGGCGAACCGCTGCTCGAGCACGCCCGCGACCTGCTTGAAGGCGCGGTACTGCAGGAGCCGGGCGAAGAGCAGATCGCGGGCCTCGAGGAGCGCGAGGTCCTCCTCGTCCTCGACGTCGCCCTGCGGCAGCAGGCGTGCGGCCTTGAGGTCGAGCAGGGTGGAGGCGACCAGCAGGAACGAGGTCGTCTGCTCGAGGTCCCACACGTCGCCGGCGCCCTTGATGTGGGCGATGAACTCGTCGGTGACCGTGGCCAGCGCCACCTCGGTGATGTCGAGCTTGTGCTTGGCGATCAGGCTCAGCAACAGGTCGAAGGGGCCCTCGAAGTTGGCCAGGCGCACCTGGAACCCCGGCGCCGCCTCGCCGTCGACGGCTGCACCCGGGGCGTCGCCCGCGGTCGTGCTCACGCCCCGGACTCGCGCAGCCGCCGCATCAGCTGGCTGTCCTCACCGTGCTCGTCGAGGTCGCCCAACGCGATCGCGATCGCCGCGCGGACGATCCGGCCGCGGTCGACGGCCAGGCCGTGCTCCGCGCGCAGCCGCAGCCGGGTCTGCTCGAGCTCGAGCAGCTCCGCGGCGGTCACGTAGACGGTCATCTTCTCGTCGTGCCGGACGCGACCGGACGGACGACGCTGGGCGCGACCGGCCGGCCGTGGCTCAGCGGTCTCCGCAGCAGGTCGCCCCGCCGTCGCGCCGGTCGCCGCGTCGGTCGTCGGCGGGGCGACGGCCTCGGCGGGCGGCTGCGGGGGCTCTGCAGTGGGCCGGAACAGGTCGTCAGCCGCGGGCAGGCTCACCCGTCGTGACACGCGCCAACACCTCCTTGGCCAGGTCGCGGTAGGCCGCCGCGCCGGGCGAGGACGAGGCGTAGGAGGTGATCGGCTCCCCCGCGACCGTGGAGTCGGAGAACTTCACGGTGCGCCGGATGACGGTGTGGAAGACCTTCTCGCCCCAGGCCTCGACCAGTCGCTCCATCACCTCGCGGCCGTGCAGCGTGCGACCGTCGAACATCGTGCCCAGGACCCCGTCGATCTCGAGCTTGGGGTTGAGCCGCTCGCTGACCTTGTCGATGGTGGTCTTCAGCAGCGCGACGCCGCGCAGCGCGAAGTACTCGCACTCCAACGGCACGATCACGCCATCGGAGGCGGTCAGGGCGTTGACCGTGAGCAGCCCGAGCGAGGGTTGGCAGTCGATGAGGATCACGTCGTAGTCGGCGATCGCCGGCTGCAGGACCCGCGCCAGCGTCTGCTCGCGGGCGACCTCGTGCACCAGTTGCACCTCGGCTGCGGAGAGGTCGATGTTGGACGGCAGCAGGTCCATGCCGGGGACACCGCTGGGGACGACGACGTCGGAGAGCTCGACCTCGCGGTCCATGAGCAGGTTGTAGACGGTCAGGTCGATCTCGTGGGGGTTGAGCCCCAGGCCGACCGAGAGCGAACCCTGCGGGTCGAAGTCGACCAGCAGGACCTTGCGGCCGTACTCCGTCAACGCCGCGCCGAGGTTGATGGTCGTGGTGGTCTTGCCCACCCCGCCCTTCTGGTTGCACAACGAGATCACCCGAGCCGGGCCGTGACTGGTCACCGGCGCGGGCTCGGGGAGGTCGGGCAGGGGGCGTCCGGTGGGTCCGAGGACGGGCGGCTCGCTGGTCACGCTCCCAGTCTCACCGGTGCCGCCGACACCGTCGTCAGGGGGGTCCCCCGCCACCGGCGACTGGTCCGCCGACTGGTCCGCCGACTGGTCCGCTGGGGCGGACCGGAACGGCAGCGGCTCGGACGTTCCCCCGGCGGTCCGCTCGCCGGTCTGCTCGCCGGCGCGCTGGGCCTCGCGGTACTCCGGCGGGACCGACGGTGGCATCGCGGGCGCACCGGAGACGGAGGAGTGCCACCCCGTGGAGCCGGAACCTGCGGGTGCTGCCCGATCGACCATGCGTCCTCCTCGGTACCGGCGGAGATTTGTCGACTCGGCGACGACGAGTCGCGGTGACCCTAGACCTGTGCGTTCCCCGGCCACAACACGAAGCCGGGTTAACCCCAGGCCGCCGAGCGATCTGTGCACGGTCCCCGCTCGGGGTGCACAGGCCACGGGCGGACTGTGCACATCCCTGTGGACGACGCTCAGCCGTCGGAACGGGCCACCCGCGCACGGGGATGAGCCGCGGCGTACACCTCGCGGAGGCTGTCGACGGTGACCAGGGTGTAGATCTGCGTGGTGGTCACCGAGGCGTGGCCGAGCAGCTCCTGGACCACCCGTACGTCGGCCCCGCCGTCGAGCAGGTGGGTGGCGAAGGAGTGCCGCAGCGTGTGCGGGGAGACCTCGGCGGTGATCCCGGCCCGGTCGGCGGCCTTGGTCAGCACCGTCCAGGCGCTCTGCCGCGAGAGCCGGCCGCCCCGGGCGTTGAGGAACACCGCCGGCGTGCCCGCGCCGGCCGACTGCAGCTCGGGGCGGGCACGGACCAGGTAGGCCTCGAGCGCCTCGCAGGCGTAGCGGCCGACCGGCACCCGCCGCTGCTTGCCGCCCTTGCCCCGCAGCAGCACCGTCCGGTCGGTGAGGTCGAGGTCGTCGAGGTCGAGCCCGACGGCCTCCGAGATGCGGGCGCCGGTGCCGTAGAGGACCTCCAGCAGGGCCCGGTCGCGCATCGCCAGCCCGGTGCCGGCGTCGCCGGCGGCCGCCAGCAGCGCCTCCACGTCGTGCATGCTCAGCGCCTTGGGCAGCCGCTTGGGCGGCGGGGGCGGCCGGACGTCCGCCGCCGGGTCGTGCGTGGTGAGTCCGTCCCTGAGCGCGAACTTGTGCAGACCGCGCACGGCGACCACCGCGCGTCCTGCGGAGGTCGCCGACAGCGGCGAGTGCTGCTCGTCGCCCTCGCGCAGCCGGGCCAGGAAGCCGAGGACGTCGGTCTCCCGCACCGCCTCGAGGTCGTTGATCCCGGCGGTGTCGAGATGCGCGACGTAGCGCCGCAGGTCCCGTCGATAGGAGGCCACCGAGTTCGGTGCGAGGCCGCGCTCGACCACCAGGTGGTCGAGGTAGGTGCGGACCGCCTGGTGCAGCGCGGCGGGGCGGGCCGGACTCAGCCGAGCACCTCCTCGACCGGGACGGTCGGCAGCCCGTGGGCCGCCCCCACGGCGGCGTTGCACAACCGACCTTCGTGCGTGTTCAGACCCCGGGCCAGTGCGGCGTCGGCGCGCAGTGCTCCCGACCAGCCCTGGTCGGCCAGGGCGAGGACGTAGCGCAGCGTCGCGTTGGTCAGGGCGTAGGTCGAGGTGGTGGCGACCGCCGCCGGCATGTTGCCCACGCAGTAGAACGTCGACCCGTGCACCCGGTAGGTGGGGTCGGCGTGGGTGGTGGGGCGGGTGTCGGCGAAACAACCGCCCTGGTCGACGGCGATGTCGACCAGCACCGAGCCGGGGCGCATCTGGGCCACGACGTCGTTGTCGACCAACTCCGGTGCCCGCGCCCCCGGCACGAGGACGGCGCCGATCACCAGGTCGGCGTCGAGCACGGCCTCCCGGATCGCCATCCCGGTGGAGGCCAGGGCACGGACGCGGCTGCCGTGCCGGGCGTACACCGTCCGCAGCTTCTGCAGGTCGGTGTCGAGCAACGTGACCTCGGCGCCCATCCCGATCGCCACGTCGGTGGCGTGCTGGCCCGAGACCCCGCCGCCGATCACGACGACCCGGGCGCCGGCCACACCGCCCACGCCACCCATCAGCACCCCGCGCCCGCCCTCGGGCCGCAGCAGCGCGTGCGCACCCACCTGTGGAGCGAGCCGACCGGCGATCTCCGACATCGGCAGCAGCAGGGGCAGCGTGCCGTCGGGCAGTTGCACGGTCTCGTAGGCGACCGCGGTGACCTCCCGGTCCAGCAGCTCCCGGGTGAGGCCCCGGTCGGCCGCCAGGTGCAGGTAGGTGAACAGCACGGCCCCCGGGCGGAGCAGGGCGTACTCCTGCGGGAGCGGCTCCTTGACCTTGAGCACCAGTTCGGCCCCGGCCCAGACCGCCTCGGCCGTCCCCTCGATCCGGGCGCCGGCCGCGCGGTAGTCCGCATCGGCGATCCGCGATCCCACGCCGGCACCGGCCTCGACGAGGACCGTGTGGCCGCGCCGGACCAGCTCCTCCGCCCCGGCCGGGGTCAGCGCCACGCGGTCCTCGTGGTCCTTCAGCTCCCGCGGGACACCGATCCGCACCGGTCAGTCCTCGCTGGTCACACGCAGCGGGGTGTCGTCGAGGGGGATCAGCAGCTCGCGCTGACGCTGGATCGCGGCGCGGATCAGACCGGCGAACAGCGGGTGCGGGCGGGTCGGCCGCGACCGCAGCTCCGGGTGCGCCTGGGTGGCGACATAGAACGGGTGGACGTCGGCGGGCAGCTCGACGAACTCGACCAGGGAGTCGTCGGGTGAGGTGCCCGAGACGACCAGGCCAGCCGCCTCGAGCTGGGCGCGGTAGGAGTTGTTGACCTCGTACCGGTGCCGGTGCCGCTCCTCGACCTTCGCGGCCCCGCCGTAGGTCTCGCGGACGACCGAGCCCGCCTTGAGCGTGGCGGGGTCGAGCCCCAGGCGCATGGTGCCGCCGAGGTCGCCGGCGCCCTCGACGTATGCCTGCTGCTCGGCCATCGTGGCGATCACCGGGACCGCGCAGGAGGGGTCGAACTCGGTGGAGTCCGCCCCCTCGAGACCGACCACGGTGCGGGCGTACTCGATCACCATGCACTGCAGCCCCAGGCACAGGCCGAGCGTGGGGATCTTGTGGGTCCGGGCGAAGGTCAGCGCGCCGATCTTGCCCTCCAGGCCCCGGATGCCGAAGCCGCCGGGCACGCAGATCGCGTCGACGTCGGCCAGCCGCCGGGCCGCACCCTCGGGGGTCGCGCACTCGTCGGAGGCGATCCACTCGATCCGGACCTTCGCCTCCTGGGCGAAGCCACCTGCCCGCAGGGCCTCGACGACGGAGAGGTAGGCGTCGGGCAGGTCGACGTACTTGCCGACCAGGCCGACGGTGACCTCCTCGGCCGGGTGGTGCACCCGGCGCAGCAGGTCGTCCCAGGTCGTCCAGTCGACGTCGCGGAAGGGCAGGTCGAGCCGGCGGACGACGTAGGCGTCGAGGTTCTCCGAGTGCAGCACCTTCGGGATGTCGTAGATCGACGGCGCGTCGATGGCGGTCACGACCGCCTCGTCCTCGACGTCGCACATCAGGGAGATCTTCTTCTTCACCGACTCCGGCACCGGGCGGTCGGCGCGGCAGACGATCGCGTCGGGCTGGATGCCGATCGAACGCAGCGCCGCGACCGAGTGCTGGGTCGGCTTGGTCTTCAGCTCCCCGGACGGGCCGAGGTAGGGCACCAGCGAGACGTGCAGGAAGAAGCAGTTGCCCCGACCCACGTCGTGGCGCACCTGGCGGGCCGCCTCGAGGAAGGGCTGGGACTCGATGTCGCCGACGGTGCCGCCGATCTCGGTGATGACGACGTCGACCTCCGGACCGGCCATGGCCCGGATCCGGTCCTTGATCTCGTTGGTGGTGTGTGGGCGCTCCTGGACGGTGTCGCCCAGGTAGTCGCCGCGCCGCTCCTTGGCGATGACGCTGGAGTAGATCTGACCGGTGGTCACGTTGGCCGACCCGATCAGGTCGACGTCGAGGAAGCGCTCGTAGTGGCCGATGTCGAGGTCGGTCTCGGCCCCGTCGTTGGTGACGAAGACCTCGCCGTGCTGGAAGGGGTTCATCGTCCCGGGGTCGACGTTGAGGTACGGGTCGAGCTTCTGCATGGTGACCCGAAGACCCCGCGCCTTGAGCAGACTGCCCAGGCTGCTCGCGGTCAGGCCCTTGCCGAGCGAGGAAGCGACCCCGCCGGTGACGAAGACGTGCTTGGTGACGTGGGCTGCTGCCAACGAGACTCCCGTGGTCGGCCTGGTGGTCGGCGTGGTGGTGGCGCGGGTGCGTCCACGGGATTCCACCCTACCAAGGGGTCCCGCGTCACTCCCCCGGCGCCGCGCCGTCGGTCGCGTCGACCGCTCCGTAGTGGCCGACCTGCCCGGCGAGCGTCCCCGCGAGCGTCAGGATGGCCACCAGTTGGCCCGCGACCAGGTGCGCGGAGTCGACGGTGGCGACGCGGGTCGAGGTACGCAGGTCGCGTCGCGCGGCGGCCAGGAGCCCATCGGGTCGGGCCGCGCGGGTGGGTCCGGCGACGACCACGCCGCCGGCGCCCTCGCTCACGGCGTCGGCGAGGGCCGCCAGGCCGGCACCGGCGCCGTCGGGGAGGTTCTCCATGACGGTCGGACCGGCGACGACCAGCACGAGGTCGCCCCGCGCCGTCGGCGTGCCGTCGGCGGTGAACAGGCCCGCGGTGCTCAGTCCGGCCAGGATCGCCGACGCCGGACCGTCGACCTCTGCGGGCGTGTCCTCAGCGGTCGCGATCGCACGCGCCACGAGCGCTCCGGCCTGTTCGTAGCCCGAGGCGTCGGCGAGCGGCGCCAGGTCGGGAGCCTCCCCGACGAGCCGTCCGGCGAGATCCTCGACCAACGGCTGCTGCTCCGCGTCGAGGAGGCCGGCCGCGATCCGGTAGTTGCCCACGACCTCGCCGCCCGCGTCGGTCACCCGCTCACCCAGTGCGGCGACCGTGGCCGGGTCGGCGCCGGGCAGCGAGACGACCGCGACCCCGTGTCCGGCCAACTGGTCGCGCAGCACCCGGGGGGCCAACGTGGTGGCCACGGCATCGTTGAACTCACTGGCGGTCTCCGCGCCGGCGAGCTGGCCCTCGAGGGCGGCGATCGTGCGCCGGTCGTTCTCGACCTGGGTGACCAGGGAGTTGTCGACCTCGCCCTTGAGCGGACCGCCCCCGATCGCGATGCCGATCGCCAGCGCGAGGAACACCGACACGATGGTGACGATGTGGTAGCGGAACGTCATCATGTCGCGCCTCCGAACCAGTCGCCGACGTCGCCGAACCAGTGGCCGACGGTCCGCGCGGCGTCGGCGAACCAGGCGTTGCCGATCGGTGTGGTGGCGACGGCCACGCCGAGTGCGAGGATCCCCACGGCCAGGACGAGCGCGAGGTGCCAGCCGCGCACCCGTCCCGCATACAGCGTCGGTACGGCGTCGGCGTCGACGAGCCGGCGACCCAGCCGGAGCCGGGTGAGGAACGTGCTCGCCAGGCCCGCGCGCTGCCGGTCGAGGAACTCGTCGAGGGTGGCGTGGGTGCCCGCGCACACCACGACCGACGCCTCGCCCAGATCGGCCAACAGCAGCGCGAGGTCCTCGGTGCTGGCCTCGGACCCGAACCGGCGCGGCCGGACGCCGAGCGCCTCGAGCCGCTCCGCGCCGGCGACGCGATCGGTGCGATCGGTGTGCAGCACGATCTCGGGCGCCCACCGCAGACCCTCGTCGCCGGCCGCGTCGAGCCCGGCGGGACCGATGACGGCGACGTGCGCCCGGATCCGTGCGGCGACCAGGGCGTCGAGGCCGGTGTCGACCCCGATGACCACGGGGCGCTGCTCGGCGATGAACCCTCTCAGCGTCCGCAGTTCGGCCGCGACGTCCGGTCCGCCCGCGACCACCAGCACCGGACGGTTGGCCATCGCGACGTCCAGCCGGGGGGCACCCAGGCCGTGCAGCAGCAGGTCCTGCTCGCGGCGCAGGAACTCGGTCGCGTTGTGGGTGAAGGTCTGCAACTGCGCGACCAGGCCGCTGCGGGCCTGCTCCATCTCCGCGCGGACGATGTCGGCGTCGAGGACCCGGCCGGCGCCGAGCTGTTCCACCTCCGCCCACAGTCCGGCGTCGTGGATCCGCACCTGCCGGCCCTCGCGGACCGCGGTCAGCAGCCCCGGGTCGAGTACCTCCAGCAGCACCACCCCCGCCTCGACCAGCACCTGCGGCCCGAGGTTCGGGTAGCGCCCCGAGATGAACGGCCGGGTGTTGACCACGGCCGCCACGCCACGACCGACGATCGCGTGCGCCGTCTCCCGGTCCAGGTCCTGGTGGGCGAGGACGAGGACGTCACCGGGATGCGCACGCAGCAGGGCCGCCGACGTACGCCGGTCGACCCGGGCCGCGCCGACGAGCCCGGGGAGCTCCGGTGGCGGCGGCGTACGGGTGCGGAACTTCATGGCGCGGCAATCCTGCCACGCAGCTGGTCACGTCCCCGGACGGTCGGAGCGGGCGGTCGCGAGCAGCTCCTCGGCGTGGGCGAGAGCGGTGGCGGAGTCCTCCAGACCGGCCAGCATCCGCGACAGTTCCCGCACCCGTGCGGCGTCGTCGAGGTGGCGCAGGCCCGAGGTGGTGATGGAGCCGTCGTGGGATTTCGCGACCACCACGTGCCGATCGGCGAAGGCGGCGACCTGGGGAAGGTGCGTCACGACGAGCACCTGCGCGCGGGTCGCGAGCCGCGCCAACCGCCGGCCGATCTCGACCGCCGCCTTGCCCCCGACCCCGGCGTCGACCTCGTCGAAGACGAAGGTCGGGACGGGCCGGGTGTCGGCGAGGGCGACCTCGATGCCGAGCATCACCCGGGACAGCTCGCCCCCGGACGCCCCCTTGCCGAGCGGACGCGGCTCGCTCCCCCGGTTGGCGGCGAGCAGGATCTCGACCTCGTCGATGCCGTGCGGCCCGGGCTCGGCGCGCTGGGTCACCCGCACCTCCACCTGCGCGTGCGGCATCGCCAGCGCGGTGAGCTCGTCGGTCACCGCGGCGGCCAGTGCGCGGGCGGCCTTCTGGCGCACGGCGCTGAGCTTCTCGGCCCCCTCGGCGACCTCGGAGCGCAGCTTCTCCACCTCGACCTCGAGTGCGGCGACCCGGTCCTCGCTGCCGTCGAGCTCGAGGAGCCGCCGCGACGCCTGCTCGGACCAGGCCAGCACCTCATCGACCGTGTCGCCGTACTTGCGTTGCAGCGCGGTCAGCGCCGCACGGCGCTCGGAGACCGCGGCCATCCGGGTCGGGTCGACCTCGACACCGGTGGCGTACGACGCGACGTCGGCGGCGAGGTCGGAGAGCAGGTAGGACACCTCGGCGAGCCGGTCGGCGAGGGCCGCGGCCTCGGGGTCGTGCTCGCGGACGTTGTCGAGCTCGCGACGCGCCGTCGCGACCAGGCCGAGCACGTCGGGGGCGTCGCCGTCGCCGCTCAACGCCGACCGGGCGACCTCCGCGGCGGTGCGCAGCGTGTCGGCGTGCCCCAGACGGGCCTCCTCGGCGGCCAATGCGACGTCCTCGCCCGGCACCGGCTCCACGGCGGCGACCTCCTCGAGGCCGAACCGCAGCACGTCCGCCTCGCGGGCACGCTCGCGCAGCCCCGCGCGGGTCTCGGCGAGCTCCTGCTCCGCGGCCCGGAGGCGGGTGTAACGCGCCCGGTAGTCGTCGGCCAGCCGCGCCGCGCGCGCACCGGCGTACGCGTCGAGGGCGGCGCGCTGGGCGTCGGGCTGCAGGAGCCGGTGCTGGTCGGACTGGCCGTGCACCGCCACCCGCGGTCCGCTGATGGCGGACAGCGTCCCGACCGGGACCGCGGCTCCGCCGACGTAGGCCCGCGACCGGCCCTGCGCCGACACCTGGCGGGCGAGCAGCACCCGGCCGTCCTCGACCTCTCCCCCGCACTCGTCGACGGCGGCGGCCACCTGGTCATCGGCGACGACGACACCCTCCACCCGCGCGGTCGTGGCACCGGCGCGGACCGCACCGGCGTCGGCCCGGCCGCCGAGCAGCAGCCCGAGCGCGGTCACCACCATCGTCTTGCCGGCACCGGTCTCACCGGTGATCACGGTCAGCCCCGGGCCGACCTCGAGCACCGACTCCTCGATCACCCCGAGTTGGGTGATGCGCAACTCCTCAAGCATCCAGCACCTCCCGGCGCTGTCGCATGCGGCGTTCGCCCGCACCGCGCCAGCCCGCGACGGGCAGGTCGAACTTGGCGACCAACCGGTCGGTGAACGGCGCCTCGTGCAGCCGGGCGAGACGCACGGGGTGCTGCCCGCGGCGCACCTCGATCCGGGCACCCGGCGCGAGGGCGACCGTCCGCCGGCCGTCGGCCCACAGCACGCCCGAACCCTCGTTGTTGGCCAGCACCTCGATCGCCAGCACCGAGGACGGTCCCACCACCAACGGCCGCGCGAACAGCGCGTGTGCGCTCAACGGCACCAGCAGCATCGCCTCCACGTCGGGCCAGACGATCGGCCCGCCGGCGGAGAAGTTGTAGGCGGTCGAGCCGGTCGGGGTCGCGCAGACCACCCCGTCGCAGCCCCACCGCGACAGCGGGCGGCCGTCGACCTCGACGATCACCTCGAGCATCCGTTCGGGGGTGCCCTTCTCGACGCTCGCCTCGTTGAGCGCCCAGGTCGCCGCGACCAGCTCCTTGTCCTGGTAGACGGCGACGTCGACCGTGAGCCGTTCCTCGTAGGTGTAGCGCCGGTGCACCACCGCGGCCAGGGTGACCTCGAGGTCGTCGGACTCGGCCTCGGCGAGGAACCCGACGTGTCCGAGGTTGACCCCCAGCAGCGGGGTGTCGGTGCCGCGGGTGAGCTCGGCGGCCCGCAGGATCGTCCCGTCCCCGCCGATGACCACCGCCAGCTCGCAGTCCTGCAGGGCCTCGGGGCCGGGCTCCATCGCCTCCACCCGGTCGTCGGCCAGCGCGATCTCGTCGAGTTCCGTCGGGGACATCCGCACCACCAGACCGTGGTCGAGCAGACCGGCGCAGAACTCCCGCGCCACCGCCCGCGCCTCCTCCCGGCCCGTGTGGGCCAGCAGGAACACCCGCCGTACGTCGCTCATGGCGTCAGCCTCTCACCCGGCACCGGCACCTCCTGCGTGACGCGCGCGATGTCGGCCGCCGTCACCGTGCCCTCGCCCCGGCGGAACCAGACGAAGAACTCGACATTGCCCGATGGACCGGGAAGCGGACTGACCGCGACGGATCGAGCACCCCAGCCCTCCGCCGCGGCGCCGTCGACGACGGCGGCGACCGCCTCGGCACGCAGCGCGGGGTCACGCACCACGCCACCCTTGCCAACGCGCTCCTTGCCGACCTCGAACTGCGGTTTGACCATCAGCACCAGGTCGGCGTCCGGGGTCGTCACCGCCGCCAGGGGCGAGAGCACCAGCCGCAGCGAGATGAACGACAGATCCGCGACGACCAGCTCCACCGGGCCGTCGAGCAGGTCGAGGCTCAGATCACGGATGTTGGTGCGGTCGTGGACGATCACGCGGGGATCCTGACGCAGGCTCCAGGCGAGCTGGCCGTAGCCGACGTCGACCGCCAGCACCCGGGCGGCATCGGCCCGCAGCAGGACGTCGGTGAAGCCACCGGTGGAGGCGCCCGCGTCGAGGCACCGCCTGCCGGCGACCTGCAGACCCTCGGGGACGAACGCCGCGAGCGCGCCGGCGAGCTTGTGCCCGCCGCGCGAGACGTAGTCGGGGCGATCCGGATCCGCGCGGACGACGAGCGCCACATCGGTCGTGACCCCGGTCGCCGGTTTCGTCGCGACGGCACCGGCGACCGTCACCCGCCCGGCGGCGATCAGCTCGGCTGCGTGGTCGCGCGAACGCGCCAGCCCACGGCGGACCAGCTCGGCATCGAGCCGCAGACGACGGGGCATCGGCCCCTCAGCCCTCCGGGGCCGCGGGGGGCGCTGCCTGGCCCGCGCCCGCCAGCGTGCGCCGCAGGGCGTCGTGGGCCTGCTCGAAGACGCTCACGTGCTCGGCGACCGGTCGCTCGGGCAGACCGATCATCGTGTCGAGGACCGCATCGACCTCCGGGTTCCCGGTCGGGGTCAGCCGTGCGGGCTCGCGCTCACCGTCCACCCCATCGACGTCCACCTGGTCGCTGTGCACAGTCCACTCCTCTCGCCGTCGACGCCGCGCCCGGCCAGTCGCCTCGTCCCGAGGCAGGCTACCGGCCGGGGGGCGTCAGGTCGGTGACGCGGGCCGGCATACCGGTCGCGTCCAGATGGGTCCAGGCGGCGACGGCCACGGCCCGCCACCAGTCCTGGTCGTCCCCTGCACCCCGGACCCGCAGTGCGCCGTCGACGACGTCGGCGGCCCAGCCGCCGTGCTCGACCGTCCCGTCGGGAGCCGCCGACACCGCGGGTTGGTCCTCGAGCAGGCCGCGCAGGTCCAGGGCGAGATGGTCGGGGCGCTCGGTCGGCGCCGCGGCGACGAGGTCGGCCAACCCGGTGACGCCGGTGAGCACCAACAGGCTGGCGACCCCCGATCGGTGGGCACCGGCGATGTCGGTGTCGAGGCGGTCGCCGACCATGAGCGGGCGGGATCCGCCGACGCGGCGGATCGTCTCGGCCAGCAGGGGCGGTTCGGGCTTGCCGGCGACGACCGGCTCGACGTCGGCGAAGCGACGCACCATGTCGACGAGCACGCCGTGGCCGGGGCCGATGCCATCGGCGAGCGGCACGGTGGAGTCCGTGTTCGCCGCGATCCACCCGACCCCGTCGCGCACCAGCATCGCTCCGCGCATGATGGTCGACCAACGGATCTGCGGCGCATAGCCCGAGACGACCAGCGCCGGATCCGCAGCCGGGTCCTGCACCGGGACCAACCCCTCGGCCTCGAGTGCCTGCTGCAGGCCCTCGGCGCCCAACAGGAACACCGGCGAGCCGGACGGCACGCGTTGCCCGGCCAGCCGGGCTGCGGCCTGGGCGGAGGTGACGACCTCGTCGGATCCGGTCGCGATGCCCAGATCGCCGAGATGATCGGCGATGGCCCCCGGGGTGCGGGACGCGTTGTTGGTGATGAACGCGTGGTGGGCGCCCGCCGACCGCGCCGCCGTCAGGTGCGCCTGCGCACCCGGGACGGCGACCGGCCCGGTGTAGACCACACCGTCGAGATCGAGCATGACCAGGTCGTAGGCCGACGCCGGCGCAAGGGACGCGCGCAGACCGGGCAACTCCACCATCTCTCCTCACCGCGGGGACGGCACGATCCTGCCATCACGCGGCGCGGCGCCGCCGACGGGCTCGGTCCACCTCGACCTCGACGATGCTCTGCGCGGCCCCACTGCCGGCCCGGTAGTAGCGCCGGCGCAGCGCACCGGTCACCTCCACCTCGTCGCCGTCACGCCACGCCGCGACCGCCCGTCGGGTCCGCGCCGTCCGCGCCGCGCACCCGATCCAGTCCGAGACCGGCCCGCCGTCGCGTCGCTCGGTTGGCGGACGCCGGACCACCACCCGCACCAGCCACAGTTCGTCGCCGCTCGGCAGCACCCGGTGCTCCGGATCCCCGGACACCCGCCCGCGCACATGGACCGAGCACAGCTCGAGGTCGTCCTCGGGGACTCGGGCTTCCTCTGTCGTCACTTCGACCACCTCCGCGCCCGATCATCGGCGCCGAACACGTGGCGCCGGGGCGGTTGGAGCCGTCGTTGTGGAAGGTCGGCCGGCGCGGGCGGTTGGGGACGAATCCCGGTGCGGTCAGCCCCGCTTGCGCTCGAGCTCCTCAGCGCGGGCGGCCGCGTCGGTGGCCTGCTCACGGTCGGCGGCGTCGGCGCGGTGGAACCACTCCAGCGCCTCCTCCTCCCGACCCGCGGCGAGCAGGGTGTCGGCGTAGGCGTAGCGCAGGCGCGCCACCCAGGCCTCACGGTGGGTGCTGGAGAGCGGCGCCTGCTCGAGCGTGCGCAGGGCGGCATCGAGCTCGCCGCGGTCGCGTCGGGCCCCGGCCTCCACGATGGTCATCTCGGCCTTCAGCCCGACCGGGAGGTTCGGCACCGAGGGCGACTGCGCGAGCTTCAGGGCGCGGTCCGGACGGCCCAGCGCACGTTCGCAGTCGGCCATGATCGGCAGGTAGTCGTTCACCCCGTTCATCCGACGCGCCGCGCGCAGTTCGGAGAGCGCCTCGGCGTACTCCCCCGCGGCGTAGGCGGCTTCGCCGCAGGCCTCGCGGACGATCGCGACCCGGGCGGCGCGGGCCCGCGCGGCCAGGGTGTGCTCGTACGCGGTCCGCGGATCCTCGTCGATCAGCATGCCGGCGGCGGCGAGGTGCCGCGCCACCCGCGCCGCCAGCTTCTCGGGCAGACCCTTCAGCTGGGCGTGGACGTTGCGGTCCAACTCCTTGCCGGTGATCGACTCCGGCAGCGGCGGTCCGTCGTAGGTGGCCTGGGACTCGGTCCGGGGCTCACGCTCGTCGGGCCGCGGGCGGCCACCGCCACGGGCGCCACCATCGCGTCGGGGGGCACCGTCCCTACGGGGACCGCCCGGACGCCCGCCCTGCGCCCGTCCACCGGAGCGCGCACCGGCCCGGTTGCCGTCCTTGCCGCGCGGACCACCGCCGCCACGCTTGCGGGGATCGGAGCCTGACGACGGACGACGATCGGCTGGCATCGGGCATCTCCTTCGTGGACACGAACGCACAAGGGTCGAGAAAAGCGTAGAGGCCACCCGAAGGTGGCCTCTACGAAGAAAATGTCCGGCGACGTCCTACTCTCCCACGACCTCTCGGTCGCAGTACCATCGGCGCTGAAGGGCTTGACTTCCGGGTTCGGAATGGAGCCGGGTATTTCCCCTTCGCTATGGCCGCCGAAACTCTATGGAGTTGAATCGGTTCACCGACCGCAACTCGGGAACCACACAGTGGACGCGCAACATCTTTGAGAGACAAGCCCTCGGCCTATTAGTACCGGTCGGCTGGGCATTACTGCTGTACACCTCCGGCCTATCAACCCAGTCGTCTACTGGGGGCCTTACCCGGTTAACCCGGTGGGAGTCCTCATCTTGAAACGTGCTTCCCGCTTAGATGCTTTCAGCGGTTATCACTTCCGAACGTAGCTAACCAGCCGTGCTCTTGGCAGAACAACTGGCACACCAGAGGTCCGTCCACCCCGGTCCTCTCGTACTAGGGGCAGCCTTTCTCAAGACTCCTGCGCGCGCGGCGGATAGGGACCGAACTGTCTCACGACGTTCTAAACCCAGCTCGCGTGCCGCTTTAATGGGCGAACAGCCCAACCCTTGGGACCTACTCCAGCCCCAGGATGCGACGAGCCGACATCGAGGTGCCAAACCATCCCGTCGATATGGACTCTTGGGGAAGATCAGCCTGTTATCCCCGGGGTACCTTTTATCCGTTGAGCGACGCCGCTTCCACATGCCAGCGCCGGATCACTAGTTCCGACTTTCGTCCCTGCTCGAGCCGTCACTCTCACAGTCAAGCTCCCTTGTGCACTTACACTCGAAATCTGATTGCCAACCAGATTGAGGGAACCTTTGAGCGCCTCCGTTACATTTTGGGAGGCAACCGCCCCAGTTAAACT
>JAJUGK010000026.1 GCA_029268205.1 Nocardioidaceae bacterium | reverse complement strand
GTGCCGACCTTGAACTGGATCAGCCCCACGTGCGGGTCGTCGGCCTCGAGGGTGTCGGTGATGCCGCGCAGGTCGTACGCCCACGCGCCGGCCGCGAGCGCGTCGCGGATCATCTGCCACTGGGCGGCGTTGGAGCCGCGGACGTCGCGCTTGTGTGTCGACGAGGCGCCGTAGGAGTACCAGACCCGCCGGCCGACCCGGATCGCGATGGTGGCCGCGACCAGGTCGCCCTCGTGGTGGGCGAGGTAGAGCCGGAACCGGTCGGGCTCCTCGGCCCCCAGCGCCGCGGCCATGGTGCGGAAGTACGCCGCCGGGCGTGGCGTGAACCCGTCGCGCTGGGCGGTGTGGACGTAGAGCTCGTGGAACGCGGCCAAGAGGGACTCGTCGCTCGCCACCGCGTCCCCGTCGTACGCCGTCACCTCGACCCCGGCCTTGTCGGCCTTCTTGATGTTGCGTCGCCACAGCTGGTTCATCCCCTTGAGCACCTGCTCCTCGGTGCGGGGGGTGCCGTCGGCGTCGACGAGCGGGATGACGAAGTTGAACTGCGGCTGGCCGGCGGCGAAGCCGCCCTCGACCGTCTGGGGGCGCCACCCGAGCTCGCGCAACTGGGAGACCACCCGCGCACCGGTCTGGCTGCGCTCGGTCGGCGCGACCTCGCCGAGTCGGCGTACGGTCTCGTCGGCGATGCCGGCCTTGACGGCGGCAGCGTCCCAGCGGCGGACGACCACCGGGGGGCCCATGCGGATGCCGAAGGCGCCCTGCTTCTTCAGGTGCGCCGCCATCGGCGCGAGCCAGGCGCCGAGGTCGTCGCTCTCCCAGTCGATGACCGGTCCCTCGGGGAGGTAGGCGAGGTAGCGCTTGAGCTTCGGGAGCTGGCGGTAGAGCACGAGCGCGGCGCCGACCAGCGCGGTGCCGCCCTCGGGCGAGACCTGGTGGAAGCCCAGCGACTCCGCCCGCCACTCGCTCTTGACCCGGGACCAGGCGGGGGTCTGGAGGAAGGAGATCTCGCGGTCGGCCGCGGTGCGCCGCACGAAGTCCAGGTGGTCCTCGGTGCTGATGGGGGCGACGACGAGACGGTCGGGAGCGGTCACGGCCCCGACCCTAGAGCCGCTCGCGCAGCCAGGCGAAGTCCGCGCGGTGCTCATCGGGTCCGCCCGGCGTCTCGCACACCACGGGCGCCCCGGCCTCGCGCACCACCGCCGCCAACGCGTCGGGGTCGATCTGGCCGGCCCCGAAGTTGGCGTGCCGGTCGGCGCCGGAGTCGAAGGCGTCGCGGGAGTCGTTGGCGTGGACGAGGTCGATCCGGCCGGTGATCGCGCGCACCTTCTCCACCACCTCGGCGAGGTCGTTGCCGCCGGCGTGGGCGTGGCAGGTGTCGAGGCAGAAGCCGACCTGCTCGAACCCGTCGGCCTCGGCGATCGCGGCCCACACGCCCTCGATCCGCTCGAGGTAGCGGGTCATCGCGTTGTCGCCGCCGGCGGTGTTCTCGATCAGCAGCGGCAGCTTGAGGTCGGTCGCCTCGATGGCCTTGCGCCAGTTGTCGAAGCCCTTGGCCGGGTCGTCGGCCTTGTTGACGTGGCCGCCGTGGACGATCAGCCCCTTCGCGCCGAGCTCAGCGGCGGCGTCCACGTGCTGCTGCAGCAGCTTGCGGCTCGGGATCCGGATCCGGTTGTTCGTCGTGGCGACGTTGATGATGTAGGGCGCGTGGACGTAGAGGTCCACCCCGGCCGCAGCCAGCCGCTCCCGCAGCGCGTCAGGGCCGTCGGCGTACCGCACCTCGGGGCCCTTGTAGCCCTGCGGGTCGCCCAGGAAGATCTGGACCAGGTCGGCGCCGCGGGCCGCGGCCTCCGCGACCGGGTCGGTCTGGTCGACGTGGGCTCCGATGCGCAGGTTCGTGGTGGCGCTCATGCGCCCCAGGCTAGGCCGCGATCCGCACCCGGCGGACGGCGGCCGCGGTGCGGGCATCGCCGACGTACCGCACGCGTACGACCCGGGCGCCGCGGATCTTCCGCAGCCGCACCGCGGTCCACCGACCCGGGGTGATCCGGGCGCGAGCGAGCACCCGGCCGCCGCCGCGGACGACCACCCGGCCGTGCGCATGGGGTACGCCGTCGGCGGTCACCACCCGCACGCCCAGCCGTCCGCGCCCGCGGGGACCGACGCGCATCCGGCGCACCTCCACCCGGGCCACGGCTTTGCGGACGGTCACGGGCAACACCTGTCGGGCCCCACGCACCCGGCCATGACCGCTCCACTCCACACGCACCCGGTGTCGGCCGGTGCCCAGCGCGCGGGCGGGAACGTGGAGGGTCGCGCCCGGACGCCCGCTGGTCAGGACGCGGTCGCCGGAACGGACGCTGACCCGTCCGGTCTCGAGGGCGAGGGGTCCGGTGCGCACCGCGGTCCGCACGGTGAGGCGTCCGGTGGCCGCGATGCTCCGGGGGGCGGTGACGCTGACCTCGGCCGGCGCCCCCTCGCGTACGACCTTCGTACCGCCGGCTCCCCGCTTGGTGATCGTGAACGCGTCGAGCACCTGCCCGGGCGCGGTCGGGGTGCCGTCGGCGGTGACCGCCCCCTCGTCGCCGGTGAAGGTCACCACCGAGCGGTAGGTCAGGGTGTCGCCGTCGACGTCGATGCGCTGGTAGGTCGAGGTGCGGTTGGCGCCGACCTGGCGGACCGCCCCGTTGGTGGTCCAGTTGTTGCCGCTGGCCGGCGCGAGGTCGTAGTACTTCGGACCCGCGACGCTCACGACGTAGACGGGACCGCGATGGCGCTCGGCGTCTACCACCCGACTGCCCAGGTGCCCGCGGGCGTAGACGTGGTCGTGACCCTGCAGCACCAGGTCGACGTCGTGCTTCTCCAGCACGGGACGCCACCAGGTGCGGGTCGCGATGTTGTCGCGGCCCTCGGAGCCGGAGAAGATCGGCTGGTGGAAGGTGACGACCGTCCACCGTTCGGTGCTGGCGGTGAGCACCCGGTCGAGCCAGAGCGCCTGGTCTGGTCCGCCGAGCGGGGCGTTGGCATTGAGGGAGACGAACCGGACGCCTCCCTGGGCGAAGGTGAAGGCGTCCTCCCCGTGGAGTTCGCCCTGCAACAGCCCGCGCAGTGGGGGGCCGTTGCGTGGGAGTTCGAAGTGTGCCCGGTAGGCGGAGATGAACGGGTCGCCGGAGTACTCGTGGTTGCCCGGCGTCGGCACGGTCGTGGTGGTGGCGAGCAGCTGCTGCAGCGGCGCGAACCAATCGCCCCACTCGTCGTCCCGGTCGGCGTTGTTGATCAGGTCGCCGGCGTGCAGGCTGAGCGCGGCGTCGGGGTTGTCGGCCAGGGCGCGGTGCACCGTGGTCGGCCAGCGGTCGTCCAGCCCGTTCTGCGCGTCGCCGAAGTAGAGGAACGACCACGGGCGCTCGGCGTGCGGACGGGGCGCGACGCGGTGCCACGGGGTCCAGCCGGCGGGCCCGCCGACGCGGTAGCGGAAGGCCGTCCCGGCGGGCACCGGAAGTACGGCGCTCGGGTGCACCGCGCCGGTGCCGCGCACCGACGCTGTACCGCTCGGCGCGATCGTCCGTACGGCCCCACCGTCGGGCTGGAGTTCGACGACCGTGCTGGTGCCGGACGCCACCCGCCAGGTCAGGTGCAGCGCCTCGTCCGGCTCGGCCGTCGGGGTCAGCACCAGCCGGTCCGGGACGCGACCGGGCGCATGCTTGGCCGCCGCGTGCGCCGTACCGCTCGGCCCGGCGATCACCTCGACGCCGAGCGCGCACACCGCGAGCACCAGAACGAGCACGGGGGTGAGCACGGGGGTGAGCACGGGGGTGAGCAGGGCGACCTCGCCGGTACGCAGTCGGCGGGGCCGGGCGCCGGGGCACGGGTTGGACCGGTCGGGGGAGGGGGCGGGGAGGGGCACGATGATCTCCGGAAGGCGAACGGCGGGGACGCCGGCCACCGTGGACCAGTCGGGTGACCCGGGTGCGGCGCCGAGGTGACCCGCGGGTGACACCGGGGTGGCCTCCGGGGGGCCGGCTGCGACGATTTCAGCCGCACGGTCGGCCGCTGGTAGCCTTGCGCGGTCCTGCGCATGCCCGTCCGACACGGTGCCGCTGCGTCGGACGACCGGGACCCGTTCCGGAACGCAACGCCCTCCTGTCACGGAAACGCCGTGACCGCCTGAGTCCGAAGGAGGTGGAGATCGCTTTGCGTGCATACGAAGTCATGGTCATGCTCGACCCCGAGACCGACGAGCGCACCGTCGCGCCTTCGCTTGACACCTATCTGAACGTCATCCGCAAGGATGGTGGCTCCGTCGAGAACGTCGACGTATGGGGCAAGCGTCGTCTGGCCTACGAGATCAACAAGAAGTCCGAGGCCGTCTACGCCGTCATCGACCTGAAGGCCGAGCCCGCCTCGGTCAAGGAGCTCGACCGTCAGCTGAGCCTCAACGAGACGGTCATCCGTACGAAGGTCATGCGCGTCGAGAGCTGAGCTGCCGCAGAAGCTTCTGCACAGTTCAGCCCCAGACCCCTGGCGAGTGTCGGTCCGAGTCTCTAACGTCTCGATCGACTCTCACTCCGCTCGCGACCCGAAAGGCCTCCACATGGCAGGCGAGACCGTCATCACCGTCGTCGGCAACCTGGTCGACGACCCCGAGCTGCGGTTCACCCCCTCGGGGGCGGCTGTGGCGAACTTCCGCATCGCGTCCACCCCCCGCACGTTCGACCGACAGGCGAACGAGTGGAAGGACGGCGAGGCGCTCTTCCTCACCTGCAACGCCTGGCGGCAGATGGCGGAGAACGTCGCCGAGTCGCTCCAGCGGGGCATGCGGGTCATCGTGCAGGGCCGGCTGCGGTCCCGTCAGTACGAGACCCGTGAGGGCGAGAAGCGCACGGTCTTCGAGATCGAGGTCGACGAGGTCGGTCCCGCGCTGCGCTACGCGACCGCCAAGGTCACCAAGGCCAACCGCTCCGGCGGTGGCGGCGGTGGGTTCGGCGGGGGCGGCTACGGCGGTGGCGGCCAGCAGGGTGGACCCCAGGGCGGCAACGACCCCTGGGCCACTGGCGGCGCTCCCTCCGGTGGCGGTCCGGCCGGCGGCGGGTACGGCGGCCAGGGTGGCGGCGCTCCCCAGGGTGGCGGCAACGACCCGTGGGCCACTGGTCCCGCGGGCAACGACGAGCCCCCCTTCTGATCCCCCGCGGTCCCTCGGGGCCGCACCCGCCCACGGCGTCGTCCGCCGTCGGGCCGGGCACGAACACGAAAGAGAGCACCATGGCGAAGCCAGTCGTCCGCAAGCCGAAGAAGAAGCAGAACCCCCTCAAGGCTGCGGGCATCACCACGATCGATTACAAGGACACCGCCCTGCTGCGGAAGTTCATCTCCGACCGCGGCAAGATCCGGGCCCGTCGGGTCACCGGCGTCTCCGTCCAGGAGCAGCGCAAGATCGCCACCGCGATCAAGAACGCGCGCGAGATGGCGCTGCTGCCCTACACCTCCTCCGGCCGGAACTGAGAGGGGAGAGGACACTCATGAAGCTCATCCTCACTCAGGAGGTCGACGGCCTCGGGAGCCCCGGCGACATCGTCGAGGTCAAGGACGGCTACGGCCGCAACTACCTGCTCCCGCGCGGGTTCGCCACGCGGTGGACCAAGGGCGGTCAGAAGACCGTTGACGCGATCAAGGCCGCTCGGCAGGCCCGCGCGGTCCGCGACCAGGACCACGCCAAGGAGATCAAGGCCAAGCTCGAGGGTGGTGTCGTCAACGTCCGCGTCCGCGCGGGTGAGGGCGGCCGGCTGTTCGGCGCGGTCACCGCGGCCGACATCGCCTCGGCGATCAAGGAGCACGGCGCCGAGATCGACAAGCGCACCATCGTCCTCGGCAACCCGATCAAGGCCCTGGGCACCCACCAGGTCACCGTGCGGGTCCACGACGACGTGGCCGCGACCGTCCAGCTCAACGTCGTCCCCGCCTGAGGCACGACGCGGCTGAGACATCAGCACTCACCGAAGGGCGCTCCCGCTGCGGCGGGGGCGCCCTTCGGCGTTCCGGTCCGCGCCGGCGGTGACCAGGGTGACCACGGCCAGTCCCAGCTGGGCGAGGTCGGCCAGCGGCAGCAGCAGCGCCAGGCCCGTGCCGGGCAGCAGCGCGCCCGGGTCGGCGAACGCCAGCAGCGCCGCGGCCACCAGCACCCCGATGCCGTACGCCGTCGCGGCCGCCGGCACCAGCCACGACCAGCGGCGCGGCGCGAGCGCGGCGGGGCGCGGGGGGTACGGCCGGCGCAGCACCGCGAGCACGGCGAGGGCGAGGACGCCCTCGAGCACCAGCGAGCCGGCGGCCGTGGCGTACCACCAGCCGTAGCCCCCGTCGTGCACCCAGCCCAGGAGCCCGCCGTACCCGACCAGGTGCAGCGGCAGCGCGACCACCGGGGCCACGACCAGCACCCGGGAGCCGAGGTCCCGCCCGGCCAGCAGCAGGAGGACGTACCCGACCGGGTCGGGGGTCAGGTCGACGCCGGCCCAGGGCAGGTCGAGCGTGAGCAGCAGCAGCCCGAGGCCGGCGAGGAGTAGCCCGCGCCCCGTCACGCCGGACCGGGCAGCTCGACCGGGGATGACATCGCGGGCCGGTGGACCCACGGAGCGCGGTGCACCACGAACAGCACCACGATGAGCACCAGCACGGCGACCACGCCGACGAAGGCGATCGCCCCGAAGGCGCTCTCGGCCTCGGCGAGCACCGCCAGCGGCAGCGCGGCGACGACGCAGAAGGTGTAGGTCAGCCACCGCAACCGTCCCGACCACGGCGAGTCCGCCGGCGCCAGACCGCCCAGCACGGCACACAGGGCGGCGCAGGCGAGCGGCTGCCAGATCACCAGCGGCCACAGCTCGGCGGGGCCGGCGTCCCGGACCAGCTCGGGGATCGCGAGCACCACCGAGGCGAGCGCCGCGAGCACGACGGTGAGGCCCAGCAGCCCGGCACGGGGGAGGTCGCGCGGCGCGGTGGTCCGCAACCGGACGACGCCGGTGAGGACCAGCAACCACCCGACCGGGTCGAGCAGCAGGTCGACGTCCCCGACCGGGGCGGTGAGCACGATGACGACCAGCCCCATGGCGATCTGCTGCAGGGGCGTCATGGCCGCTCATCCTAGGTGGTCAGCGCGCCGCCCCCACCCGCAACCAGCGGTCCCCGCGGGCCCGGTGCACCAGCACCACCGCACGCCCGGTCATGAAGACCCCGACGAACGCCAGCCACAGTCCGACCAGGTCGGGTCCGGGCAGCAGGTCGCTCCACCAGGCGAACGGGGCGAAGACGGCCAGGACGATCACGCCGCCCCAGGCGAGGTAGGCGCCGTCGCCCGCTCCGATCAGCACCCCGTCGAGCACGAAGACGACGCCGGCCAACGGTTGGCCGGCGGCGGCCACCAGCAGCGCGGGCACCAACGCGGCGTGGACGGCGGAGTCGCCGGTGAAGAGCGGACCCAGGACCGGGGACAGCGCGGCGAGGCCGACCCCGGTGACGATGCCGCTGACCCAGCCCCAGCGCACCATCCGAGCGGTGATCCGGCGGGTCCGGTCGACGTCGCCGGCGCCGAGGGACCGACCGGTGAGGGCCTGGGCGGCGATCGCGACCGCGTCGAGCGCGAAGGCGAGGAACCCCCACAGGGTCATCGCCAGCTGGTGGGCGGCCAGCGAGGTGGTGCCGGCGCTGGTGGCGACCAGGGTGGTCAGGACCAGTGACGCCCGCAGGGTCAGGGTCCGCACCAGCAGGGGTACGCCCGCGCGGCCCGCCCGCAGGATGCCGCGCGGCGCCGGGGCCAGCCGGGCCCCCTCGCGCCGGGCCGCGGCCACGACGACGACCAGCAGGCCCAGCGCCGCAAGGCTCTGGGCGACGACGGTGCCGATGGCGGCGCCGGCGATGCCGAGGCCGGCGCCGTGGACGAGCACCAGACTGAGCACGACATTGAGGCCGTTGCCGCCGATGGCGACGTACAACGGCGTACGGGTGTCCTGCAGCCCGCGCAGGATCCCGGTGCCGGCCAGCACCACCAGCAGCGGCACGACACCCCACAGCGCCCAGGCCAGGTAGGTCCGGGCGTGGGCGGCCGTCGCGGCGTCGGCGCCGAACCCCGTGACCAGCGGGTCGAGCGCCGCGAGACCCCCGAGCGTGGCGACCACGCCGATCACCACGGCCAGCCAGATGCCGTCCATGCCCTGGCTCAGCGCGGCGCGCAGGTCGCCCGCGCCCAGCAGTCGCGCGACCGCCGCGGTGGTGCCGTAGGCGAGGAACACACACAGCCCGACCACGGTCTGCAGGATCGCGCCGGCGATGCCCAGCCCCGCCAGTTCGGCGGTGCCCAGGTGGCCGATGATCGCGGCGTCGGCGAGCAGGTAGAGCGGCTCGGCGATCAGCGCCAGGAACGCCGGGACCGCCAGCCGGCGGATCTCGGCGTCCAACGCCCGGTTCTCCGCGCGCACCCCCGCACGCCCGCCCGGCTCCGCGCCTGTCTGCGCACCGGCCCTCGTGGTGGCCCGGGGCCCGCCTCTCCTCACGCGCCCATGGTGGACCCGGCACCCCCGCCGCCGGGAGCGGGGGGTGGCCACGCTGGCCCGATCGGGCCATTGCGGACCAGCGTCAATACCACGTAACGGGGCTTGTGCGTAACCCGCCGAATTCTGTGGATACCGGCGGGTCGCTTCGCCGCCCAGACGCTTTGTCGACATGACTACCGATGGCCGCCAGGTGACGGGACGGTGGACAGGACACGCCCGGAAGTTTCTTCGTTCCACACCTGCGGATCAGCATTCGTGCAGGTCAGAGCCGGTTTTGCGGTGGGAGCGCCGGAGTTCTCCCCAGATGGATCAACAGGCTGTGCACATCATCCCCGGCGCGTTGCACAGGTCATCCCCAGTTGTCCACAGCAACCTGTGGACAACCGAGTGGTGCTCGCACCGGCACCCCCCGTACGGTCACGGTTCGTCGCCTGCGCGAAGCGGGTCGCGGGCCGGTGTCGGTGCCGGCACCTAACGTCCTCACCGAGGTCCGGGAGCGGTCCCGGACGAGGTCCAGATCGTCGGTTCGCAGCTGCCAGCTCGATCCGCAGTCCAAGCACGGGAGGGGCATCGCAGGTGAGCGTGGCCGAGTTCGCCCGCAGTGGGTACGACGGGGACGACGAGTACGCCGGCGGCCCCTCCGGCGGCGACCGGATGCCTCCGCAGGACAACGTCGCCGAGCAGTCCGTCCTCGGCTCGATGCTGCTGAGCAAGGACGCGATCGCCGACGTCGTCGAGGCCATCCGCGGCACCGACTTCTACCGCCCGGCGCACGAGGTCATCTACGACGCGATCCTCGATCTCTACGGCCGCGGCGAGCCCGCCGACCCCGTCACCGTCGCCGCCGAGCTCCAGCGGCGCGGCGAGCTGCAGCGGGTGGGCGGCGCGCCGTACCTCCACACGCTGTCGGCCTCGGTGCCGATCGCGGCCAACGCCGGCTACTACGCCGAGATCGTCCGGGAGAAGGCGATCCTGCGCCGGCTGGTCGACGCCGGCACGAGCATCGCGCAGATGGGGTACGCCGGCGAGGGCCAGGTCGACGACGTCGTCGACCGCGCGCAGGAGGCGGTCTACCGCGTCACCGACAAGCGCGCCAACGAGGACTACGCGCCGCTCTCGGAGATCATGGAGGGCACCCTCGATGAGATCGAGGCCATCTCCAACCGCGACGGTCAGCTGGTCGGGGTGCCCACGGGCTTCGCCGATCTCGACGAGCTCACCAACGGCCTGCACCCCGGGCAGATGGTGATCATCGCGGCGAGACCCGCTATGGGCAAGTCAACGCTCGCTCTCGACTTCTGCCGCTCGGCGTCGATCCACCACGGCATGACCGCGGCCATCTTCAGCCTGGAGATGACGCGCAACGAGATCACGATGCGGTTGTTGTCGGCCGAGGCGAAGATCCCGCTCAACGTCATGCGCAACGGCGACATGAACGACGAGGACTGGGCCAAGCTCGCGCGCAAGATGGGCGAGGTCTCCTCGGCGCCGCTGTTCATCGACGACAGCCCCAACCTGACGATGATGGAGATCCGCTCGAAGGCGCGCCGGCTGAAGCAGCGCCACAACCTCCAGCTCGTGGTCATCGACTACCTGCAGCTGATGAGCTCGGGCAAGAAGGTCGAGTCCCGCCAGCTCGAGGTCTCGGAGTTCTCGCGTCAGATCAAGCTGCTGGCCAAGGAGCTCGAGATCCCGGTCATCGCACTGTCCCAGCTCAACCGTGGGGCGGAGCAGCGTTCCGACAAGCGTCCGATGCTGTCGGACCTTCGTGAGTCAGGTTGCCTCACCGCCGACACCCGGTTGCTCCGTGCCGACACTAACGCCGAGATCACGCTCGGCGAGCTCATGGCCACCGGCGCCAAGGACGTGCCCGTGTGGGCGCTCGACGACCGGCTCAAGCTCGTGCCGCGCACCCTCACCCACGCCTTCCCGAGCGGCACCCGCGAGGTCTACGACGTCGAGCTCGCCTCGGGCCGGCGGGTCCGGGCGACCGCTAACCACCCCTTCCTGACCTTCGGCGGCTGGCGACCCATCGGTGAGTTGGTCGCCGGCGACCGGGTCGGCGTCGTACGACACGTGCCGCCGCCGTTGGAGATCGCGCCGCGCGACGACCACGAGGTCGTGCTGCTCGCCCACCTGATCGGCGACGGCTCCTTCGTGAAGCGCCAGCCGATCCGCTACGCCAGCGTCGACGAGGCGTGCCTGGCGACCGTCCAGTCGGCCGCCTGGCATCGGTTCGGCATCACCGCGGTGCGCGACGAGCACCCCGAGGCGCGCGTCGTCTCGCTGCGCCTGCCGGCGCCGTTCAAGCTGGCCCGCGGTCGCCGCAACCCGATCGCCGCCTGGCTCGACGAGATGGGTCTGTTCGGCCTGCGCAGCCACGAGAAGTTCGTCCCCGACTGGGTCTTCTCGTTGCCGAAGGAGCAGGTGTCACTGTTCCTGCGCAACCTCTGGGCGACCGACGGTTGCGTGTGGCTGGGCGACGACGGTGGGCAGGGTCGGATCTACTACGCCTCCACCAGCCGCCGTCTCGTCGACGACGTCGCCCGCCTGCTGGCGCGGATGAACGTCTTCGCCCGCGTCCGTACGACCCGCAAGGGCGAGCACCGTCCCTGCTATCAGCTCCACATCGACGGGGTCGAGAACCAGCTCCGCTTCCTCGACGAGGTCGGGGTGCACGGCGCCCGTGATGCGCACGCGAAGCGGCTCGAGGAGCACCTGCGCGGCGTGCGCGCCAACACCAACCTCGACACCGTCCCGGTGCAGGTGTGGGACCAGGTGAAGGAGGTGCTCAGCGAGAAGCAGATCACCCACCGGGAGTTCGCCTCGGCCATGGGGACGTCCTTCTCGGGCTCGACCATGTGGAAGCGCGCACCGAGCCGCCCGCGGATGCTGAGGGTGGCGCAGGTCCTCGGTGACGTCGACCTCGAGGTCACCGCGACCAACGACATCTACTGGGACTCGATCAAGTCGATCACCCCGGCCGGTGTCGAGGACGTCTACGACGCCACGGTCCTGGGCGTGCACAACTTCGTCGCCAACGGCATCGCCCTCCACAACAGCATCGAACAAGATGCTGACGTTGTGATCCTGCTCCACCGGGAGGACGCCTACGAGAAGGAGTCCACCCGCCCCGGCGAGGCCGACCTGATCGTGGCGAAGCACCGCAACGGTCCGACCCGCGACGTGGTCGTCGCCTTCCAGGGTCACTACTCGCGGTTCGTCGACATGGCGCACTGATCCAGGGCGCTGCTGGCGAGCCGGGCCCGGCTACGGTGCACGGGTGGTCGACCAGGACTCTCAGCGCGATCCCGAGGAACACTGGGAGGAGCGCCTGGCGCTGCCGGTGATCATCGCCGCGCTCGCCTCCGTACCGGCGATCTTCCTCACCCTTCTCGACGCGCCGTATGAGACCGTCGGCACCGCGGTCAACTGGCTCAGCGGCTCGGTGCTGGTGGCCGAGACCGTGGTTCTCTTCGCGGTGTCTCGCCACAAGATGCAATGGATCCGTCGGCACGCGTGGCTGATCCTGCTCACCATCGGGGTGATTCTCGGTGTCATCCTCGCGATCGGGCCGGTTCAGGTGCTTCGGCTCCTGCGCGTCGTCGGGGCACTTCGCTTGGTGCGCGCCGGACGCATCCTCAAGGCGGCACGCATCACCCGCGAGAGGTTGGGGTTGACCGGGCACTGGTCGAAGATCTCGTCCGCGGGTGCCGCGCTCCTCGTCGCGGTGTTCGTGGGCGCGGTCCTCGCCGACCCCACCTCGCGCAGCCGCCAGCTGATGGACGAGTGGCTCGGTGGTACCAGCCAGGTGGTGCTCACCGTGGTCGCCGGTGCCGTGTTGGCCGTGGCGACGTTCGTGGTCGTACGCCGCCGCCGCGCCGATCCGGACGCTGATCGCTGAGGCAACGACGGGTTCAGCGTGTCGCGCGAGGTCGTACCCCCGCCACGCCAACGACCCAGGTCAGCCCGGGGGCTCACAGCTCACAGGTCGGTGGCACCGTCGATCGACTCACGGAGCAGGTCGGCGTGGCCGCAATGGCGGGCGTACTCCTCGATCATGTGGACCAGGATCCACCGCAGCGTGGCGGTCTGGCCGTTCTTCCGCTCGCGCAGCGCCCGCTGGTCCAGCCCGCCCCGGGCGAGGGCCTCATCGAGGAGTCGGTCGGACTCCGCGATCGCCTCGACCAGCATCGCGTCCAGCTCGGCGGGGGACTGGCCAGCGGCACTCTCCCAGTCCCAGTCCGGGTCCGACCGCCAGTCGACGCTCGCCCACGGCTCGACCTCGTCCCTGCCCGCGAGCACGTAGTTGAACCACCAGCTCTCGACGAACGCCAGGTGCTTGACCATCCCGCCGAGGGTCATCGGCGACGGGTCGATCGTGACGTGGAGTTGGTCCTCGTCGAGCCCCTCGACCTGCCGACGCAGCGTGGCCCGGAAGTAGTCGAGGAACTCACGCAGGGTGGTGATCTCGTCGGCGCCCGGACGTGGGTCGACGCGTTCGATCGGCATGCACCGAACCTATCGAGGGACGCGGTTGGTTCCGGTGGTCCCGGCGGGGGAGCGACCAACGCTCCGCCCGCCCGGCCCTCCGCCTAGCAGTCGGGGAAGGGGTGCTGCGTCCGCAGCCAGGCGTTCTGCCGCCGCTCCCGCTGCCAGGCCCGCTCGTCCTCCTGCTGCTGGACGTCCAACAGGTCCGGCGAGGCCGTGCTCCACCCGCCCAGCCCCTCCAGCAGGAGGCGGGCCCGGTCCTCGGCGTCGCGGCGCGCGTCCTCGCGGGTGGGGAGCGGCCCGTCGTCGCGGCTCGCCCAGTGACGGAGCGCGTCCGCGTACGCCTCCTCGGTCAGGACGTCCAGCCACTCCGCCAGCCGCTCGCGGGTCGTCCGCGCGGGAGCCGGCGGGGGCGGTGACACGCTCCGCCGGATTCCTCGATTGAGGTTCATCTGATCTCCATCCTCGAACACCTCCGGGCGCACTTCACCCCCGGTAGGTGCGAGGACGGATCACGAAGGCGCGATGCTAGCGGCGAGGGCCCGCGGCGGCCACCCGATGATGCGCGCGTCCAATCGAGACCGGGACAGTCAGACCCGATCAGAAGACCACCAGCACGACGGTCGCTGCGACGAGCGCGACCCCCGCGACGACCATCGCGACCGTGCCGAGGGGACGCGCGGCGGGAAGGCCACGGGTCACCCACCGAGCGCCAACCCGGCGACCGCGGGCGGATGGGCCAACAGGCTCAGGAAGTACGTCGGGGCGAGGAGGGCGCTGACCAGCGCCAACCCCAGGGCGATGCCGCCGAGCGGGCGCGTTGATGGCCCGACCGGCGCGGTCGCGGTCACAACCCGGGCACCGTGCCCGGCAGGCCGGGCCAGACCAGCAGCAGCGCGATCGCTGCCGCGAGCCCCGCGTTGTAGCTGAACGCGCTGCGGGTGGCGGTCGGCGCGACGACGCCGGCCACCGCACCCTCCGACGATCCATCCAGGAGGGGGGCGAAGAACGCCCGCACCCCGACGACGACCGGCATCAACGCGGCACCCAGCACGACCGGCAGCACGACCGTACCGGCGACCGCTGCGGCGATCGAGTGGAGGCCGAGCACGAAGCCGCCGACCCCGGCGAGTTTCGCGGTGTCGACGTCGACCACCCCGTCGGGCAGGACGGCCATCAACAGCAGGTGGACGGCCACGGCTCCGACGGCGCACGCGAGCGCGACGAGGATGTCGGTGCGCAGGTCGTCGGCCACGATGAGACGGACCCCGGCGAGGAGCGCCAGGGCCACTCCGGCGTCGCGGACGAACCGTCCGGCGATCCGCCCGGTCGCCGCCGCTATGAGCAGTTGCCCGGGGATCAGTACGGCCGCCACCAGGAACAGCACGGCGAACGGCGTGGACGGGTCGGACCAGAGCGCACCGAACGCGAGTGCCAGCGCCCCCACGACCACCCACGTCCAGGCGATCAGGCGGCGGGCGTCGCGGCCCCCGAAGTCGTCCGCGCCGGCGAAGAGGCCCGTCCAGGGCGCGGCGGTGTGGTCGGTCTCGGCCTGTTGCTGCATGGGTCCCCCGTCCCGTGAGTTGAACGGCAACCTACCCGTCGCGCGCGTCGGGGTCACTGGCATCGCCACCGGCATCGCCACTGTGATTGCCGCCGGCATCGGCCCCGCTGCCGTCGCTCCCACCCGGCACCGGCACCTGCGCACTCCACCGGGCGCGCCGCTCCTCCTCGCTCTGCTTCCACCACGGTGTGCCGCGCTCGCCGAGGGCGACCTTGGCCGCCTGCACGCCGGCGCGCGACCGCGCCTCGTCGTCGGTGCCGCGGGTCCGGCTTACGTCGCGTCGCCACGCCATCAGGATGCGGGTCAGCTCCGCGCGCCGCTCCTCGGGGATGGCGGGATCGGTGGCGCGCCAGCGGCGGCCGTCGATGACGACATAACGGCCGTCGGGCGTGCGCTCGGGGGAGTCACCCATCGCCGCACTGTAGGCACATCGTCACGGCCGCCGGCTAGGTTCGAGTCCCGCCGACCACAAGGAGCCACCCGTGGACCTCTTCGAGCTCGACCAGACCCAGCGCGTCTCCCGCGAGGAGGCCGCCAAGCGGCTGCACGCCCTCGCCGACGCGCTCGCCCGCCACAACTCGGTGAAGTTCGAGCGCAACGGTCACCGCATCACCGTCGAGGTGCCCGACGAGGTCGAGCTGTCGGTGGAGGTCGAGATCGGGGAGGAGAACGAGCTCGAGATCGAGCTCTCCTGGTGACGCCCCGCCTGCGACGGTGCGCCTGATGGTCGGGCCTGCCCGCGATCAGTCCTCACTGCGCGTGCGCCCGGCCAGATAGGCCCGTACGGCAGCGTCCGGCGCGCCGCTGACCCGCTCCATCTCCTCGCCGCCGTCGCAGGTGACCAGCGCGATCGTGAGGTGCTCACCGGTGTCGGCGAGCACCCGCCAGTGCCCGCCCGAGGACTCCCAGCGGGTCAGCCGCTCGACCAGGTCCGGGGGGTTGCCGTCCATCCTCTGATCATGCCTCCGCTGCGGGGGCTCACGCGAGCCGCCGGCCCGGGACGCTGAGCGCGGGGCGGAGCACCCGGTCGCGTAGCGTGTCGACTCCGTGAGCACCCCTGTCCCGCCCGCCGCCACGGCCCCCGAACCCGCCGCGCCGACCGTGCGCAGCGCGCTGCGCTCGCCCCGCCTGCTGCGGACCGAGGTGCTGGCCGGCCTGGTCGTCGCGCTCGCGCTCATCCCGGAGGCGATCTCGTTCTCGATCATCGCCGGCGTCGACCCGCGGGTGGGGCTGTTCGCCTCGTTCACGATGGCGGTCTCGATCGCGTTCCTCGGCGGCCGACCGGCGATGATCTCCGCCGCCACCGGCGCGATCGCGCTGGTGGTCGCGCCCGTCGTACGCGAGCACGGGATGGACTTCCTGATCGCCACGGTGCTCCTCGGCGGCCTGATCCAGATCGTCCTGGGCGTGCTGGGCGTGGCGAAGCTGATGCGGTTCGTCCCGCGCTCGGTGATGGTCGGGTTCGTCAACTCGCTGGCGATCCTGATCTTCCTCGCGCAGATCCCGCACCTGATCGACGTACCCACGCTGGTCTACCCGATGGTGGCCGTCGGTCTGGCGATCATCGTGCTGTGGCCGCGGCTGACCACCGTCGTGCCCGCGCCGCTGGTGGCGATCGTGCTGCTGACCGCCTTCACCCTCATCGGCGGGTTCTCCGTGCCCGACGTCGGCGACGAGGGCGAGCTGCCCGACAGCCTGCCGAGGTTGTTCCTCCCCGACGTGCCGTGGACCTTCGAGACGCTGCAGATCATCGCGCCGTACGCCTTCTCGATGGCGCTGGTCGGACTGCTGGAGTCGCTGCTGACCGCCAAGCTCGTCGACGACATCACCGACACGCCCTCCGACAAGACCCGCGAGGCGTGGGGTCAGGGCGCGGCCAACGTGATCACCGGCTTCTTCGGCGGCATGGGCGGCTGCGCGATGATCGGCCAGACGATGATCAACGTGAAGGTCTCCGGCGCGCGCACCCGGATCTCGACCTTCCTCGCCGGACTGTTCCTGCTGATCCTGGTGGTCGGCTTCGGCGACGTCGTCGCGATGATCCCGATGGCCGCGCTGGTGGCGGTGATGATCATGGTCTCGGTCGCCACCTTCGACTGGCACAGCATCAGCCCCCGCACCCTGAGGCGGATGCCGCGCTCGGAGACCACCGTGATGCTCTCGACCGTCGTGGTGACCGTGCTCAGCGAGAACCTCGCCATCGGCGTCGGCGTGGGGGTGGTGGTCGCGATGACCCTGTTCGCGCGCCGGGTCGCCCACCTGACCGAGACCCACCGCGAGCTCACCGTCGACCGCGACGGCGAGCCGGTGGCGGTCTACCGGGTCACCGGGGAGCTGTTCTTCGCCTCCAGCAACGACCTCTACACCCAGTTCGCGTACGCCGAGGACCCCGCCCAGGTGGTCATCGATCTCTCGGACTCCCACATCTGGGACGCCTCGACCGTCGCGGCGCTGGATGCGATCACCACCAAGTACGAACGGCGCGGCACGACCGTGGAGATCACCGGCCTCAACCCCTCGAGCGCGGAGCGCCACGGCCGGCTCACCGGCGAGCTGCCCTCGCACTGACCACGACCGCCCGGGCCGCCGGGCCGCGCTGACACCCGGCTGTCACGCGCGCCGGTCACACTGGAGCGATGCCGGAACTCTGCCGCCATCCCGCCCCGTTCCCGCGCCGCCCGTCCCGGCGCCGGGCGTCCCCGCGCCGGGCGACCCGCGCCGCCGTACTCGCGGTCGTGCTCGGCCTGCTGGCCACCACCCCCGCGGTGTCCGCGCCGGGCGTCGACCCGGCCGCGGCGCCACGACCGGGCAACGGTGGCGACTCCTACTTCCCCGGTCACGGCAACCAGGGCTACGACGTGCAGCGCTACCGGGTACGGATCCACTACCGCACCGCGCGCAAGCGGCTCGAGGGCCGCGCCGCGGTGGTCGCGCGCGCCGAGCAGCGCCTGACCCGCTTCCACCTCGACCTGCGGCTGCGGCCGCTCAGCGTCACCGTCAACGGCCGGCGGGCCGCGTTCAGCAAGCCCAGCGGCCGCGAGCTGCGGGTCGTCCCGCGTCGCCCGATCGCGGCGGGTGAGCGGTTCCGGGTCGTGGTGCGGTACGGCGGCTTCCCCGCCCGGCTGGGATGGGGCGGCGAACGGCCCTGGCAGGCGAGCCGTACGGAGGCGGTGGCGATGGGGCAGCCGCAGATCGCCGCGTGGTGGTTCCCCGCCAACGACCACCCCCGCGACCGCGCGCGGATGGACCTCACCATCGTGGTCCCGCGCGGGCAGCAGGCGATCGCCAACGGGCGCCTGGTCGGCACCCGGAAGCGCTCCCATCGCACCGTGTGGCGGTGGCGGGCGGCCGAGCCGATGGCGCCGTACCTCGCCTTCTTCGCGGTGGGGCGGTTCGACGTGCGCACCAGCCGGGCCGCGGGACTGCACCAGGTGGTCGCGGCCTCGCGCCGGCTCCCGGCGCGGGCGCGGAAGCGGGCGCTGCGGCAGCTCTCCCGCAGCGCGGCGATCACCCGCTGGCTGGAGTCGCAGGTCGGGGAGTACCCGTTCGGCGCGACCGGGGGCGTCGCGACCGCCCTCGACACCGGGTTCGCGCTGGAGAACCAGACCCGGCCGACGTACGGCCGCGGCGCGATCACCACATCGCTGCTGGTCCACGAGCTCGCGCACCAGTGGTTCGGCAACCACGTCACCGTGGCCGACTGGTCCGACATCTGGCTCAACGAGGGGCTCGCGACCTTCATGGAGGTCCGCTGGACCGAGACCCACGGCGGGATGAGCGGCGCCCAGTGGCTCGATCGGGCCTGGCGGTGGCGCGACCCCGACCTGCCGTTCTGGCGGGTGCGGGTCGCCGACCCCGGGCCGCGGCGGATCTTCCACAGCGCGGTCTACACCCGCGGTGCGATGACCCTGCAGGCGCTGCGCAACCGGATCGGCGAGGACGCGTTCTGGCGGCTGCTGCGTCGCTGGGCGGCCGAGCGCGGGGGCGGGAGCGCCACGACCGCGGACTTCACCGCGCTCGCGGAGGAGGTCGCCGGCACCGACCTGGACGCGTTCTTCGACGCCTGGCTGCACTCCTCGACCCGGCCCCCGCGGAGCCGCACCACGGGGCTGGTGCCCTGAGGCGCCGCGCCCGGCGTACGTCACTCCCGTCACACTGTGGACACGTTGTTGGGCGACACGCCGGCGGGAACGTGTCCGAAGTACAGGTTTCGCCACATATGTGGCGAAACTGGGCTAGCGTCCCGGCCCGTGTGTTCCCACCCTGAGCGGGCACGCGCGCGCACTCGGGCCGGCGTGGTGCTCCCGGGCCTGGCGGCCCTCGTCCTGACCGGTGCGCTGACGGTTCCCGGCGCCGGTACGCCGACCCATGCCGACCCGGCTGCTCAGCGAGCCGGCCAGCAGTCGGGTCAGCAGTCGGGTCAGCGCGCGGGCACCCCCACGATGGCGACCGCGTCGGGCCGGGTCGGCGCGGGGTTGGGCACCCTGGAGCTGCGGGCCCACCGGCCGAACTTCCTCGTGGTCAACCTCGACGACGCCTCGGTCGACGACTTCGACCACATGCCGTTCGTGCAGCGCCTGGTGGCGCGGCAGGGCGTGACGATGACGCGGATGATGGCGCCCACGCCGATCTGCGTGCCCTCGCGGGCCTCGATGCTCACCGGCCGCTACGCCCACAACCACGGGATGCTCACCGTCGGCGGGCCCGCCGGCACCGCCGCGGGGTTCACCGAGCGCGGGCTGCACGACAGCACGATCGCCACCTGGCTCGACGACGCCGGCTACGACACCTTCATGGTCGGCAAGTGGATGAACGGCCTGCAGCGCAAGGAGAGCCTCCAGATCCCGGTGGGCTGGGACCGGTGGGTGCCGGCGGCGCGGGCGATCCACCACTACTGGGCCACGAAGTTCCTCCAGAACGGTCGCCTGGTCACCAGCACCCGCTACAACACCTACGAGATCACCAAGCGCACCGTGCGCTGGATCAAGCAGCACCGACGGGTGGGTGCGCCGTGGTTCGCGTGGGTCAACTACGTCGGGCCGCACCATGGCCGACCCCGGGAGTACGACGACCCGCCGGGCATCCGCACCGCGGCCCGGCCCTGGCGCGACCGCGGTCGGTTCGCCCGCCAGCCGTTGCCGCGCAAGCCGAGCATGTTCCGGACGAAGTCCACCTTCTCCCGCTCCATCGACACCTCGGCGAGCCGCCGGCGCGCGATCCGGATCGCGCACCGCCAGCGGTTGGAGGCGCTGCAGTCGATCGACCGCGGCGTCCGCGCCCAGGTCCGGATGCTCCAGCGGACCGGCCAGCTCGACGACACCTATGTGATCGTCACCTCCGACAACGGCTTCCACGTCGGCGAGCACGGGCTGGTCGCCAAGCTGCAGCCCTACCGCGAGGCGATCACGGTGCCGTTCGTGATCCGCGGCCCGGGGATCCCGGCGGGTCGTACGGTCCACACCGTCGCCGCGATCCCCGACATCCCCGTCACCATCGCCGCGCTGGCCAAGGCGCGGGTGCCGCGCCGTCAGGTGGACGGCGCTGATGTCACGCGGGTGTGGCGCGGCAAGCAACGCGGGCGGCGGGCCATCCCGTACGCCGGCTGGCCGCTGCAGGCGACCGAGCTCGCGAACACGCAGTTCCGCGGCGTCGTCGAGGGCCCGTGGACCTACTTCGTCCGGCGCACCGGGGTGGAGGAGCTCTACCACCACGGCCGCGACCCCTACCAGCTGGCCAACCTCGCCCCCGACCCCGCGCACCGGGCCACGCTCGCCCGGCTGCGGGCGCTCTCCGCGCGGCTGCAGACCTGCGCCGGCCCGACCTGCGAACGGACCTACCGCTGACGGTCCAGCCGGGGACGATCCAGCCGGGGACGGTCCGGTCGGGGACGGATCAGTCGCCGTCGTCGAGGAGCCCGGTCACCGGGTCCACCGTGGCCAGGAAGTCGCTGATGTGGTCGACGTGCTGCTCGATGGTCAGACCGGTGGCGGGGGAGAGCCCGAAGCCGTAGCCGGGGTGCGGACCGGTCAGCCATTCGTAGTGCATCCCACCGGCCCCGTCGGGGCGCAGCGCGAACACCTGGCCGGCGACCTCGAGCGTGTACGCCGGCGCGGCGTCGGGCGGCGGCGCGACCCCCGGGACGGCGTCCGGGTCGGCACCCTGCTCGGCACCCCCGCCGAGCGGGGCGCCCACGCCCTCGCCGTCGGCCGACACCCGGCCGGGGTCGCGGTAGATCCGGTCCATGCCCATGCTCCATGGTGGCGCGCGGCACGCCCCGCGTCCACCGCGGGCCATCAGCGCGGGCCATCAGCGCGGGCCGTCAGCGCGGCTCGACCACCGCGCAAGCGATCCGGTCGCCGGCGTCGCCCGAACCGCGGGTCTCCTCGTCGGGGCCGCCGTCGGCGTACCGGTCCGGGATGTTGGCGAAGTTGTCGGGACCCGCGTGCACCATGAACGCGCTGCCGTCGGAGTCGCGCAGGTCGTCGATCGTGAACCGGTCGGTGGTGAACTCCAGGATCGCCCGGCCGTCGGAGCCGACGTGCAGCGACGGCAGGTCGCCGGTGTGATCGCCGTGGTCACTCGCGTCGGACCCGAGGTGGCCGCCCGCGGAGAGGAAGTCACCGGTCGACGAGGGGTCCTCGGGGTCCGCGCTGTCGGGCTCGCAGGCGCCGATCCCGTGCACGTGGAAGGCCAGGTGGCCCTCGGGGAGGTCGCGGGCGTCGATCGAGACCTCCGTGCCGCCCCCGTCGGCGTCGTCGAGGTCGATCGTGCCGATGCGGTCGCCCGCGGCGTCGCGCAGCGTGATCTCCAGGTCGCCGTCAGTGTCGCCGTCGGAGTCGTCGTCGCTGCAGGCGGCCAGCGGCAGTAGCGCGGCCGTGGCGAGGGCGGCGAGCGGCCGCAGGAGCGGACGGGTGCGGGTCATGGAGGGCCTCCCGGGAGGTCGATGACGGTCCCCGTCCCCGTGCCCGGGGCCCGCCCACGGCATGCGCGCCCCCCTGCGGCATGCGCCGGGGCCGACCGGGTAGGCATCCCCCATGGACCCGCTGCTCGTGACCCCCACCCCGCTCGAGCCCGCGCCTCGGCTGAGCGCCGCCCTCGGCCTCGAGCCCGACCAGATCTGGCTCAAGCGCGACGACCTGGCCGGCATCGGCGGCGGCGGCAACAAGCTGCGCAAGCTCGAGGTCGCGCTGGCCGAGGCCCGCGCTGCCGGCGCCGATGTGCTGGTGACCACCGGCGCGGCGCAGAGCAACCACGCCCGACTGACCGCCGCGGTCGCGGCCCGCGCCGGGCTCGACGCCGTCCTCGTCCTCGCCGGGGAGGAGCCCGCCGACCGCCGCGGCAACCTGCTGCTCGACGACCTCCTCGGCGCCCGGATCGTGTGGGCCGGCGACGTCGCCGACGCGGGATACGCCGCCGGCCTCGGGGCCCGCGCCGACGAGGTGGTCGCGGAGCTGCGCCAGGCGGGACGCACCCCCCACCTCGTCCCGTACGGCGGCACCAGCCCGGCCACCGCGCAGGGCTACGTCACCGCCGCCGAGGAGCTCGAGGAGCAGCTGCCCGACCTCGCGCACGTCGTGGTCGCCGTCGGCTCGGGCGGCACGATGGCCGGGCTGGTCCGGCGGCTGGGGCCCACCAAGGTGCTCGGGGTCGACACCGGCGCGCTGCCCGACCCGCGGGCGAGCGTCGGTGACCTGCTCGAGCAGATGGGCCGCGGCCTCGAGCCGGCCGCCCTGCGCCTCGACCACGATCACGTGGGCGAGGGGTACGAGGCCATGGTGCCGACCGTGCGGGAGGCCGTCGAGCTCGTCGCCCGCACCGAGGGGGTGCTGCTCGACCTCACCTACGTCGGCCGGGCCGCCGCCGGGCTGGTCGGCGCGGTCCGGGCGGGGCTGATCCGGCCCGGCGCCCGCACCGTCCTGATGCACACCGGCGGCCTCCCCGGGCTGTTCGGCCACCCGGACCTCGCCTAGCCGGGAGGGCACCGCCCAGGCGTGCCCTTTCGCCCCGCGCCTCGTTGTGCAACGTGTTCTATTTCGGCACGGGAGGCCCGCACGGGCCGGGTGGAAGGACAGCAGTTCGGATGACGGCGAGGACGCAGGCAGGACCCCGCAGGATCACGCGCCGGGCACGGTGGGTGGCCGCGGTCGCGGTGGCTGTCACCACGCTGACGGCGTGCGGGTCGCAACTCGCCCCGGAGGACGTGCTCGGCCGCAGCGGCACGATCGCCCGGGGCGGCACCCTGACCGAGGCCGGAGCGCCGGGCGTGGCCGCGCCCGACGCCGGGCCGGTCCCCGACGGTGCGGCCCCAGCCGGTGACC
>JAJUGK010000025.1 GCA_029268205.1 Nocardioidaceae bacterium | reverse complement strand
TCAGCGAGCATCTTCGGGATCGCCTCGGTCGCCACCACCGACGCCGCGACCGGCGCGAAACTCCCGCATGAGCGGGTGCTCGGGGAGGCGTTCTGTGCGTTCCTCGACGCCTACGACCCCAATGACTTGCCGCAGCACGGTGGGATGGCCACCACCATCATCGTCCGCATCGACCTCGCCGATCTGCGCGACGGACTCGGCGTCGGGCTGCTGCCCGATGACTCCACGATCCCGGTCTCGCAAGTGCGCCGCTACGCGTGCACCGCAGGCATCGTGCCCGCAGTCCTCGACGGCGAGGGCGAGGTGCTCGACCTGGGCCGCACCCAACGCCTGTTCTCCGCCGCCCAACGCAAGGCACTGGCGTTGAAATACCCCACCTGTGCGGCGCAGGGATGCACCATCCCGGCCCGTTGGTGCGAGGCGCACCATGCCGGGGATCCCTGGTGCGAGGGCGGCCGCACCGACCTCGACGAAGGCGTCCTGCTGTGCTCCTGGCACCACCACCGCACCCACGACCCCACCTACGACCACACCCGCCACGCGGATGGCTCCTACCGCTACTACCGACGGACATAGGCCGGTGACCCCGCTCGGCGTAGCGTGCTGACATGGTCACCAGGATCGACAACGTCGGTATCGCCGTCCGTGACATCGAGGCCGCCCTGGCCTTCTTCACCGACCTCGGTCTCGAGGTGCTCGGCCGTGCCACCGTGAGCGGCGAGTGGGCAGATACGGCGGTCGGGCTCGACGGGAACCACGCCAAGATCGCGATGCTGGAGGCACCCGGTGGCGGCCGCGTGGAACTGTTCGAATACCTCCACCCCGACGCGATCGAGATCGAGCCGACCCAGCCGAACCAGATCGGCATGCACCGGGTGGCCTTCGCGGTCGACGACCTCGACGAGGCACTCGCGATCGCGGCGCGGCACGGCTGTCACCCGTTGCGCGGGGTGGCGACGTACGACGACGCCTACCGGCTCTGCTACGTCCGTGGTCCGGACGGCATCATCGTGATGCTCGCGCAGGAGTTGAACCGGTGAGGGCTGCAGCCAGCCACGGGTCGGCACAGAAGATCCGGTCGTAGACCTCGCGGACGGTCTGCTCCTTGCGCCGGTTGTAGTCCATGACGTCCTCGTCGGCATCGGTCGCGGCCGCCGCGGCGAGCTTCGCGGTGGCGTACCGCTCCCGGTCCGAGGCGTGAGCGCGCAGGTGGTCGCGGAAGAGCCGGTGCCGGACGACCTCGGGCGAGTCCGGCCCGAAGACGTGGACGTTCGCGGCGGGGTCGCTGCCCCGGAACACGCGGTGCTCGTGCCAACCGGGCTCACGCAGGACGAAGACGAAGCCCGCATCGCGCAGGGGTTGTGCGTAGGCGTCCTCGTCGGTCGGGTCGGGCACGACGAGATCGACGTCGATGACCGGCTTCGCCGGCAGGGGGACCGCTGTCGAGCCGACGTGCTCGACGGCGAGGGCGAGCGGGCCGAGCGCGGTGCGCAGCCGGGTCTCGAGCTCGGCGTACGCCGCGGGCCAGGCCGCGTCCGCCTCCACGACAGCGGGCGATCCGGCGGTGAACCCGTCGACGTCGACGAACTCCACCGCACCGGACTCGCCGGTGTCCCAGTGGCGCACGATGGCCAGCGCCCGCAGCTCGTCGGCGACGTTCGCGCGCGCGGCCGCCTCCCACGCCTGGGCGGGTGGGGTGTGGAACAGGCGGGGACGTGCCAGCAGGTCCTCGAGCACGCGGGTGCGGCCGCGGACGAAGTCATCCCGGTCGACGTGCGCGAAGTCGTGGCGGACGCCGGAGCGGTACTCGAGGTAGCGCTCGGGCCGTGCGGCCAGGATCGCCAGGTCGGCGTCGACCAGGACCTGGCCGGCCAGGTCGTCGGACGCGGGATCGTGGGTCGCGGTGAGGCGGACCAGCCGTACGGTCTCCGCCACCAGATCTGGATCGACCACCCCCGCGAGCGAGCGCTCGGCCAGCCCGGCCGAGGCCTCCTCATCCGCGCCGGGCTCGCCGGTGTAGACGGCGTCGTGGAACCACGCCGCGAGCCGTACGGCGTCGGGTGCGGGCACCGGCAGCATCGCGAGGAGCTCCTCGACCCGCGCCAGGACCTCGGCCAGGTGGGTGCTGTCGTGGTAGCCCCGCGCCGGGTCGCCGTACGCCGCGAGCAGCTCCTCGTGGAGCTCGGGGTGGTCGGGGAGCGGCCAGGTCACGGGCGGTCGGTGGCGACCGTGCGCCGCTCGGCGTTGCCCGGTGCCATGGCCCAGCGGATGGTGCCGGTGGCGAGCGTCCCGAGGGCGCGCACGACCGTGTGCTCGGCCACCGGGAGGTAGGGCAGGCGCAGCGGCCACCGGGTCCAGCGCGGCATGAGGCCGACCGCGGCGGCGACCAGCGCGCCGTACGCCGGACGCGCGGGCAGGGGGAGTGGGGGCCGGAAGAGGAGGTACGCCACGGCCTCCCGCGCGTAGGCGGTCGAGGCCAGCTCGGGGCGGTAGGCCTCGAGGACCTGCGCGAGCTCGGCCTCGGTCTCGGGCGGCTGCAGGACGCCGAGCCGGCGCGCGACCTCGGCGGTCTGCGCGACGTAGGTGTCGCGTCCGGCCTGGTCGAGCGGGCGGGCGCCGTAGGTCTGGTGGGCCAGCAGGAAGCTGTCGATCTCGGCGGCGTGCACCCAGGCGAGCAGGTGCGGGTCGTCGGCGCGGTAGGGCGTGCCGTCGGGCATCGTGCCGGTGATCGAGCGGTGGATCCGGTTGATCGCCGCGACGGTCCGCTCGGCGTCGGCGGCGGTGCCGAAGGTGGTGGTCGCGATGAACGAGCTGGTGCGCGCCAACCGGCCCCACATGTCGCCCCGGTAGCCGGAGTGCTCCCCGACGGCGGTCATCGCGGCCGGGTGCAGCGCCTGGAGCAGCAGCGCGCGGATCCCGCCCACGAACATCGACGCGTCCCCGTGCACCTGCGTGATGGGGCTGCCGGCCTCGAACCACCGGGGACCCGGCGTGCCGTGGATGCGCTCGGCCTTCCGGGGCCCGTCGGGACCGGCGACGCGCAGGAAGAGCGCCTCGCCGAGACGGGCGCGCGCGGGTTCGAGGAGGGTCGTCATGTGACCAGAATGCCAGCGCTGCCGATCACCTATGTGACACAGGGAATGTCACATAGGCATTGACACGGTCGGGGCCGGGTATCACGATGGAGCCATCCGGTCGTCGCCGACGACCCCGAGCGGAGGAGTAGCGCAGATGGTTGCCCAGATCGCTCCCGAGCAGACCACCATCGACGAGATCGATCTCGACGCCCCGGAGATCCCCGAGGGGCTCTCCGACGAGGAGTACCGCGAGGTCCTCCACCGGCTCTCGGTCGCGTCGGTCGAGCGCAAGTTCGACGCCTTCGCCGACATCGATTGGGACCACCCCGACTTCGAGGTCCGCCACGACGACCCCCGGTGGATCCTGCCGACCGTCGACCCGCTCGGCGGTTCGCAGTGGTACCGCTCGCAGCCGGTCGAGAAGCAGATCGCGATCGGGCTGTGGCGCCAGGCCAACGTCTTCCGCGTCGGCTGGCAGTTCGAGAACATCCTGATCCGCGGGATCATGCAGCACGTCTTCAGCCTGCCGATCCACAGCCCCGAGTACCGCTACCTGATGCACGAGGCGACCGAGGAGTGCCACCACACGCAGATGTTCCAGGAGGCGGTCCACCGCATCGGCATCGACGTGCCCGGCATGCCGCGGTGGATTCGGGCGCTGAGCCCGACGTTCTCGCTGTTCGCCAACCGCTTCCCGGTCGTCTTCTTCAGCGGCGTGCTGGCCGGCGAGGAGCCGATCGACCATGTGCAGAAGGCGATCCTGCGCAGCCGTGAGGAGATCCACCCGATGATGGGCCGGATCATGGAGATCCACGTCGCCGAGGAGGCGCGCCACATCTCCTTCGCCCACGAGTACATCAAGCGGATGAGCCCGCGGCTCAAGCGCCGCCAGCGCTTCGTCGTCTCTCTGATCTACCCGGTCCTCATGCGGATCCTCGGCGACGCGATCCTGGTGCCGCCGAAGGAGTTCCGCCGCGCCTTCGACATCCCCGACGAGGTCATCCACGAGCTCTACTGGGAGGCGCCGGAGTCGCGCAAGATGCTCAGCGACGTCTTCGCCGACGTCCGTGCCCTGGCCGAGCAGGCGGGTCTGATGAACGCCGTGTCGCGGCGGGTGTGGCGTGCGCTGAAGATGGACGGCCGGCCGGCGCGCTACCGCAGTGAGCCGCCGGTGCGGTTCGCCGCCTGACGCCCCGCGCGCCCGATCACCCGTGCCCCACGTCGTCACCCGGTCCTGCTGCGGCGACGCCTCGTGCGTCTACGCCTGCCCGGTCAACTGCATCCACCCCACCCCCGACGAGCCGGACTTCGGCACCGCGGAGATGCTCTATATCGATCCCGTGGCCTGCGTCGATTGCGGGGCGTGCGTCAGCGCCTGCCCGGTGGGGGCGATCAAGCCGCACACCGCGTTGACCGGGAGCGAACTGCCGTTCCTCGACATCAACGCCGCCTTCCACGACCCGCCCGCCCCACGGCCGGTGCAGGCACCGGTGCTGCCGATCCGCCGGGCGGACCCGGACCGTGGCCCGCTGCGGGTGGCGATCGTGGGATCCGGGCCGGCTGCGATGTACGCCGCCGACGAGGTGCTCAAGCAGGACGGCGCCCGCGTCTCGGTGCTCGACCGGCTGCCGGTGCCCTACGGGCTGGTGCGTTCCGGCGTCGCCCCCGACCACCCCGAGACCCGGCGCGTGACCACGCTGTTCGCCAAGATCGAGGCGCAGGAGGGGTTCGACTACCACCTCGGGGTCGAGGTGGGGCGCGACCTCGCCCTGACCGACCTGCTCACCCACCACCATGCGGTCGTCTACGCCACCGGTGCCTCCGCCGACCGTCGCCTCGGCATCGCGGGGGAGGACCTGCCGGGCAGCGGCACGGCGACCGCCTTCGTCGGGTGGTACAACGCCCACCCCGAGTACGCCGACCTGGAGCCGGACCTGTCGGCCGAGCGGGTCGTCGTGGTCGGCAACGGCAACGTCGCGCTCGACGTCGCCCGGATCCTCGCCACCGATCCGGAGCGGTTGGCGCGCACCGACATCGCCGACCACGCACTCGAGGCGCTGCGGCAGAGCGCGGTGCGGGAGGTAATCGTGCTGGCGCGGCGCGGGGCCGCGCAGGCGGCGTACACGTTGCCGGAGCTGACGGGCCTGCTCGCCCGCGACGACATCGAGGTCGTCGTCGACGGCGACCTGTGCCTCGACCCCGAGACCGTACGGCGGCGCGCCGCCGGAGAGCTCGAGGCGACCGCGGAGTTGGCGCTGCAGGCGGTGGAGGCACTGCCGCCCGCGAGCGTCCCGCGGGGGGAGAAGCGGCGCATCGTGTTGCGGTTCGGCGCTCAACCGCGCCGGATCCTCGGCACTGACCGGGTCGAGGGCATCGAGGTCGAGCGCACGCAGGTGCGATGCGAGGACGGGCGTGCGGTCGCCGTGCCGACCGGCGATCTCGAGCAGATCCCGGCGGGTGCGGTGCTGCGTTCGGTCGGCTACCGCGGGGTCGCGGTCCCCGGACTCCCCTTCGACGAGCCGACCGGCACCGTGCCCCATTCCTCCGGTCGCGTCGAGCTGCCCGGTGTCTACGTCGCGGGCTGGATCAAGCGCGGCCCCACCGGCTTCATCGGCACCAACAAGTCGTGCTCCGCGGAGACCGTCGACACGCTCGTCGAGGACTTCAACGCCGGCCGCCTCGCCACTCCCACGCGCTCGCTCGAGGAGTTCGGCGAGCTCGTCCGGCTGGTACGCCCCGACGTCGTCGACGGCACCGGGTGGCGGCGGATCCGGCGCTTCGAGCAGGCCTGGGGTGAGCGGTCCGGCAGGCCGGCGCGCCGACTCGTGGATCCGGCCCGGATGCGCGAGATCGCCGCCTCGTCGCGGGTCCGGCTGCCGGCTGCGCTCTGACGGCCGATCCGCCGAGACCTCAGAGTGGGAGGGTCGTGAACAGCGTGGTGCCGCGGACGGGGTCGACATCGGTCCGTTCGGTCGTGGTGAACCCGATCTTCGCCAGCACCCGGCGGGATGCGTGCGCCGGTGGTCGTTCGGCACGGGTCGCCGCCTCCAGGTCCGCCAGGGTGGGCGACCCCGTGTCGTCGATGCGCCGGTGTGGCGGCACCCGCGGGTCCCGCTCGCTCCACAGCCGGCGGCGTACACCCGCCTCGCCCACGCGCCAGGGCCGCAACAGCAGCCTCGATGTCGCGAGCATGCGTCGATCCTGCCGATGGATCCGTCCGGGGGCCAATCCGCCGCCGGCCGTACGCTTCCCCCATGCAGGTGCTGGTCGTCGACGCCGCGAACGTCGTCGGGGCGCGCCCCGACGGGTGGTGGAAGGACCGGGCCGGTGCCGCGCGGCGATTGCACGAGTCGCTGATGACGGCCGACCTCCCGCACGACGAGATCGTCCTGGTCCTCGAGGGCGGGGCCAAGGGCGGTCATCGGGCCGGACGCGACGCGCACGTGGTCACCGTGCACGCACCGGCCGACGGGGACTCGGCGATCGTCGAGAGCGTGCGCGAGGTGGTGGGGCGCGGGGCACGGGTCACCGTGGTCAGCGCCGATCGGTTCCTCCGCGCCCGCGTCGAGGGGCTCGGCGCGCTCTGCGTCGGACCGACCTGGCTGTGGGACCAGCTCTGAGATGAACGAGGTTTGCGTCAGCGACGTCCCGTCGATGTCGAGCCGAAGGTGGTCTTTCCCTCGCGGGTGACGAGGCGGATCATCGCCTTCCGAGGAAGCTTCGCATTGACAGCGACGGCGCCCTTCTTGCCCGCCCGGACCGTCTTCACCTTTCTCCAGCCCTTGCGCGTGGAGCGCTGCAAGGTCACCCGTGCACCCTTCCAACCAGTCCAGTCCCCCTCGTAGCGGAGAACTCTCCCGCGGACCTGGGACTTTTTCCCGTTTCGCCGCACGCTCTTGACTTTCGTGCGTGAACCCCACTTGATCACCAGACTCGTGGAGGCGTCGCCGGCCTCGATGCACGAGACCACCAGGTCGTACAGCCCGGGCGGCGCGCTGTACTTCAGGCTGAGCTCGTCGATCCTCAGATTCCCCTGCGTGTGCTCGTCCTCGAGGTCGTACTCGAGGGTCTTCCGGGTCGCACGATGCTCGAGGGCGAGTGAGCACATCTCCCACGAGTCCCAGGAGTCGTCGAAGTCAACGCCCGACAGACGCCAGGGCAGGAGTTCGTAGGCTTGATCGACGACGACGCGACTCGGTGCAGTGATGCTCACGGATTCAGCGGCGTCGGTGGCGCCTGCAGTCGAGGCGGAGAGCAGGGATGCGATGCAAGCCGCGACGACAGCGGTGCGTGTCTTATTCACGCGGAGAGGGTACGGCTGCCCAGCGGGGATGCTGAGCCGAATATCGGAAATGTGATCCAACAGGTGTGCGCTGGCCCGGCGCGATGCGGGCCATCCTGGACACGCCGGAGATGCGGTCGATCGGGGCCAAGGAGTTGTACCCCGGTCCGGACGTCACCACCGACGAGGAGATCGTGCGGCACTCGCTCAATGCGGGGCCCTACGGCTACCACACGCTCGGCACCGCCGCGATCGGCCCGGACGCCGACGACGTCGTCGACGAGCGGCTTCGGGTCCGCGGGGTCGACGGACTGCGGGTGGTGGAAGCGTCGGTGTTCCCCTACCAGCCCTCGGGCAACAACGGTCCGACCTCGCCTGCGGCCTGGATTGCCGCCGACCTCATCCTCGAGGACGCCAAGCAGTACGAGCGCGAGGACCTGCAGATCAAGGCCGTCGGCTGATCCTGCGCAGCGGACCGCCGGCCTCGCGTCAGGCCGGCAGGTCCTCGGCGTCGACGATCCGGTAGGCGTACCCCTGCTCGGCGAGGAACCGCTGCCGGTTCTGCGCGAAGTCGGCGTCGACGGTGTCGCGGGCGACCACGGTGTAGAAGCGTGCGGTCTTGCCGCCCGACCCGGGGCGCAGTAGCCGGCCCAGGCGCTGGGCCTCCTCCTGGCGCGAGCCGAAGGAGCCCGAGACCTGGATGGCGACCTCGGCGCCGGGCAGGTCGACGGAGAAGTTGGCGACCTTGGAGACCACGAGCAGCTCGATCTCGCCGGTGCGGAAGCCCTCGAAGAGCCGCTCGCGCTCCTTGACCGTCGTGTCGCCGGTGATGACCGGCGCGCCCAGGGCGGTGGCCAGCTCGTCGAGCTGGTCGAGGTACTGCCCGATCACCAGGGTCGGCTGACCGCGGTGCTGGGCGACGAGCTCCTGCGCGACGCGGGTCTTCACCCGGGTGCAGGACGCGAGCCGATAGCGGTCCTCGGCCTCGGCGGTGGCATAGGCGAGGCGTTCGCCGTCGGGCAGCGTCACCCGTACCTCGACGCAGTCGGCCGGGGCGATCCAGCCCTGTGCCTCGATGTCCTTCCACGGGGCGTCGTAGCGCTTGGGGCCGATCAGCGAGAACACATCGGACTCCCGCCCGTCCTCGCGGACGAGCGTCGCGGTCAGGCCGATGCGCCGCCGCGCCTGCAGGTCGGCGGTCATCCGGAAGATCGGGGCGGGCAGCAGGTGCACCTCGTCGTAGACGATCAACCCCCAGTCGCGGGCGTCGAGCAGGTCGAGGTGCGGGTAGGCGCCCTTCCTGCGGGTCGTGAGCACCTGGTAGGTCGCGATCGTGACCGGGCGGATCTCCTTGACCGCGCCGGAGTACTCGCCGATCTCGTCCTCGGTCAGCGTCGTGCGCTTGAGCAGCTCGGCCTTCCACTGGCGGGCGGAGACGGTGTTGGTGACGAGGATGAGCGTGGTGGCGCGCGCCTGTGCCATCGCGCCGGCGCCGACGATCGTCTTGCCCGCGCCGCAGGGGAGCACCACGACGCCGGAGCCGCCGTGCCAGAAGGAGTCGACGGCGTCGCGCTGGTAGTCGCGCAGCGCCCAGCCGTCCTCGACGAGGTCGATGGCGTGCGCCTCGCCGTCGACGTAGCCGGCGTGGTCCTCGGCCGGCCAGCCGATCTTCACCAGCGCCTGCTTGAGGTTGCCGCGCTCGGAGGGGTGCACGATGACGGTCGCGTCGTCGACGCGCTCGCCGAGCATCGGCTTGATCTTCTTCGCCCGCAGCACCTCCTCGAGCACCGGTCGGTCGGTGCTCGAGAGCACCAACCCGTGTGCGGGGTGCTTCTCCAGGCGCAACCGCCCGTAGCGCGCCATCGTCTCGGCGACGTCGATCAGCAGGGCGTGCGGGACGGCGTAGCGGCTGTAGGTCAGCAGGGTGTCGACGACCTGCTCGGCGTCGTAGCCGGCCGCGCGGGCGTTCCACAGCCCCAGCGGGGTGAGCCGATAGGTGTGGATGTGCTCGGGGGAGCGCTCCAGCTCGGCGAACGGGGCGATCGCCTTGCGACAGTCCTGCGCGCGTTCGTGGTCGATCTCCAACAGCAGGGTCTTGTCGGACTGGACGATCAGCGGGCCGTCGGTCACGCGAGCGCCTCCCGCTGCCGGCTGCGGTAGGCCTGCACGTTGACCCGGGAGGCGCAGCGCTCGGAGCAGTAGCGGCGCGAGGCGTTGGGGGAGGCGTCGACGTACGCCGCCTCGCAGTCCGGCGCCGCGCAGATCCCGAGCCGGTGCGGGCCGAGGTCGCAGACCAGCATGGTGAGGGCGAGCAGCGACTCGGCGATCACGGTGTCGGCCTGGGGCCCGTCGGGGCGGGCGACGGCCAGCCGCCACTGCCCGGGCTCGCCGGTGATGCCGGGGCGGACCGGGAAGCGGGCGAGCAGCTGGTTGAGCCCACCGACGGCGCGTTCCTCGTCGCCGTCCGAGGCGGCCTCGAAGACGGGACGCAGGGCGGCGGCGAAGTCCGCCAGCTCCGGCGGTGCCCCGCCGGTGACCAGGGCCGCGGCACGCTCGGCTGCGGGGAGGAAGTCCATGCCTCCAGCGTACGGAGGTCCCGGGCGGGCGGCGGTGCGGCCTACAACGGCCGGACGGCGGTGATGCGGTGCAGGGCGAAGGCCCGGGTGTCGTCGGAGCGGGCGTCGTGGGCGGTGAGCCAACCCCCGTCGACGCGGCGCGGCTCGACGACCCGCTCACTGACCCCACCCTCGTTGTCGGTGTAGCCGATCCACACGCTGCGTCCGGACTCGACGGCGTCGCGCAGTTGGCTCAGGACCGCGGCCGGACTGCTGGTGGTGGCGGTGGTCGGGCGGGCGGCCACCGCCCGGTCGCCGGCCCGGACCGCGGTGACCACGGCCGAGACCCGCGCGGCGTCCCGGGCCTGGGCCACCCCCGGGGAGGTACGTCGCCGCGGCGTCCGCGCCCGCTGCGTGTCGCGGCGGGCGAGCCGGACCGTGCCGTCGCTCGCCTCGAGCACCGGGGCGACGCCCACGTCCCGCAGGGTCGCCAGCAACACGTCGGTCGGGGCGTCGGTGATCACCACCGTGGGCGCGATCCGTCGCAGCCGCAGCGCGGCGGTCCGGGGGTCGTGGACCAGCTCGGCGAGGGCGTGCTCGTCGTCGCTGCGGACGAACGCGGTGGCCGCGCCGACCCGGACGGTGCCGAACCGGCGTGACACGTCGTCGACGAGGTAGACCAGCGGCTGGGGGACCGGCGTACGGGACGCCTCCGCGATGAAGGTGTGGACCTCCTCCGCCGACCAGCCGGCGTCGAAGGCGCGCCGGATGCTGCCGGCGTCGAAGCGGTAGACCGTGGCGCCGCCGCGGGACTCCACATCGGCGAGGGTGGCCAGCTTGGTTGCCAGCTCGTGCTCGAGCGGCCCGGGGGCGACCGCGGTCAGGTCGGCCTGGATCAGCACATGGTCCACGGGCGGGGGGAGGAGCGGGGCGAGCGCCGCGGCCGCGGCGTCGGCCCCCTCGAGCAGGGCCGCACCGTGGACGGCGGCACCGCCGAGGGCGACGACCCCGAGAGCGGCGGCCTCGGCGAGGGTCGCGGCGACGAGCTCCTCGCGACCGGTCGGGCGTCGGGGGCGGCGCCACTCCAGGTGGGTCACCAGCGACGCCGCGCCGGTGGTCGCGGCCAGCACCCGACCGTCGGGCAGCGCGGCGAGCGCGGTCAGCACCTCACGTCGGGTGTCGACCGCCCAGCTGCGCTCGGCACCCTCGGCGAGCGGGTTCAGCGTCCGGCCGCGGCCGTCCTTCGTCCCCACGGCGGCGGCGAGCCGCGGGCTCTCGAGCCAGGCGTGCGCGAGCCGGGACCAGCGCTGCGCGGTGTCCTGGGCCCGCCACGCGTCGAAGGCGTCGGTGGGCAGCCAGGCCTCGTCGAGGTCGTCGGTCGCCCCGATCGCCAGCAGGTCGGCGGCCGCGGCGACCTCGATCGCCAGGACGGTGACCTCCTCCGGTGCGCCGAGCAGCGCCGTCGCGGCCCGCAGGTCGCGGACCCCCAGGCCCCCGGAGCGCAGGGCGGCCGGCGGGGTCGCGCCCCAGGTCTCGAGCAGCAGCTCGACGCGCTGGGTGAACTCGCCCGCCGCGCCGGCGGCCGCGCGATCGACGAGCGCCCGATCCCGCTCGGAGGTCGCCAGGGGCGGGGGACCGGTCACCTCGTCGCGGGTCGTGCGGCCGCCGCGCAACACGATCGCCACGTCGGGCGGGACGGTGACATGGCGGTGGTCGCGAGGGGTCAGCAGGGCGCGGGCGAGCAGCTCCTCGACCGGGGTCCGCGCGCGCTCCGGTGTGACCCGCCGGTCGGCCTGCTCCACCGCGCCGACCAGACCGGAGGCCTCGACGTGCTCGAGCATCGCCCGCGCCTGCGGCGAGATCTCGGCCAGCAGCTCGCGGACCCGGTCCGGTGTCCGGCGCGGGGCGTGCGCGGCCCCCGCCGCCAGGGGCCCCAGCAGGTCGCCCAGGATGCTGATCGGGCGCAGGTGGTCCTCATCGCCCCACAGCAGCGCGACCGCGAGCAGGTGGCGTACGGCGTCGTCGACGGCGGTCGGTGCGGCGTGCACCACCTCGCGCACCTGCGCCCCGGTGCAGCCCGCGCCCAGCACCACGACCGCCTCGAGCACCGTCAGGTGGAGCCGGTCGAGCTGGTCGAGCATCCGCAGCACCGACGGCCGTGCCGCCGCTCGGGACGCCAGCTGTGTGGAGTCCTGCGGTGCGGGCACGCCGAGGTCCGGCCGCTGGCGGAGCAGGGCGGCCAGCCGGTCGTCGGGCCACGAGCGGAGCTGCTCGGCGAGGCTGCGCGGGGGTGCGGTGGACATCCGCTCCACGATACGAGGTGGGTCGCGGTGCCGGGGTCAGTACAGCTCGACCAGGGTCTCGGTGACTCCGCCGAGCCGGACGACGCCCAGCCAGCGCTGGGTGGTGTCGAGCTGAGGCCAGGTCAGTCCCAGCCGGGCGCGGGCGCCGGCGGTGCCCCGCACCGTACGGGTCGCGGGGACGAGGTTGTCGGCGTCGCGATCGGTGAGCGACCAGGTGAACACCCGGCCGGTGACGGTCGAGTTGTTGCCCGCGCGGGGGCCGTGGACGACCAGGCGGTAGTCACCGGGGCGCGGGTCGCGCAGCACCAGCGTCTCGTCGGCGCCGGGCCCGGCGGCCTCGGCGACCACCTCGTCGTCGCGCAGCAGGGCGAGGTCGAGGTCGTCGTCGGCGTTGTTGGTCTCAGCGCCGACCCGGAACAGCCGGGTGCCCGGGTCGATGGTGACGGGCACCTCGGTGGTGTCGCCGTCGTCGGCGGTGTCGCGGTCGCCGTCGCCGGCGGCGAGGGAGAACGGCGTGGGGAACGCCCCGACCAGCCCGTTCACCCGCACGCCCGCGCTCGGCGCACCGACCCGCAGCGGCAGGGTGGCCCGCCGGTCGGCGAGCGGGGCGCGCAGCACCGCCGGTGCCTCGGCGACCGCCGGACGGACCGCGACCGGCACCCGGACGGTGTGGTCGGTCTGGCCGACCCACGTGACGTGCCCCGTGGTCACCACCCCCGGGGTGGCGACGGGCGTGCGGGTGAGGCGGATGCGCACGGTCCGGGTCTCGCCCGGGGCCAGGGTGAACGACGTCGGGCGCGCGCGGACCGCCACGCCGGCGAGGTCGGGAGCGTTGACGCTGTAGGACTCCGTGCGTCCCGACACGTTGGTGAGCCGACGGCGGACCAGCACGGTGTCGAGCAGGTCGCCCACGGCGATCGAGGGCAGGTTGAGCCGACGCCCGGGGAGACGGCCGGCGGCATAGCGGGCGTACGAGCGCGGGGCGACGTCGAGCACGAGCCCGGGGTCCAGCGCGCGGGCCGGGTCGACATGGCCCGCGCCCTGCGCGAGCGGCGAGGTCGGGTCCTCGACGTCGTACGCGGTCGTCATCAGGGCCGACTTCACCTGCGCCGGCGTCCAGCGGGGGCGGGCGGCGCGGATGACCGCGGCGAGACCGGCGACGTGCGCCGACGACACCGACGTACCGGTGCGCAGGCCCCACTGCTGCCGGTCGCTGCCGATCTGGCTGCCCGCGCCGAGCACGCCCGACCCCGGCGCGGTCAGGTCGGGCTTGAGCAGGTCGCCGTCGTTCTCGACCGGCCCGCGGCCGGACGTGGCGAGCACCTGGGGGACCGGGGTGTCGTCGGTGCCGCGGGGGTCCAACGAGGCGGTGGGCGAGGAGGTGGTGCCGAGGTAGGCGCGCAGGTCGCGCGCGGCCGCTGTGTCCAGGTGGACGGTGGGTACCGCGTGGACGTCGGCCGGGAGCTCCTGCGGGTAGGGGTTGGTCAGCACCATGCCGGCACCGCCCGCGTCGCGGACCGCGGCGGACTTGTCGACGCGGGCGACCGTGCCGCGCTCGCACACGACGACGGCGTCCGCGACCGCGGCGGGGTCCAGGCTCCCGGGGGCGCACAGGTCGGCGTCGGCCGCGGATGCGCCGGCGGTCGCCGCGTCCCGCCCGCGGACGAGGCGCGCCTCCCCGACGGGGGCGCGGGCGACCATCGTGCCGACCAGCCGGGTGCCGTCGCCGAGGACGACGGCTCCCTGGCGCAGGCTGTGGGTGCTGGCGGCGGCCGTGGTGACCCACGGCGCGGGCTGCGCGACCGAGCCGGCACCGGGTCCGGTGTTGCCGGCGGCGGTCGCCACGAAGACGTCGGCGCGTACGGCGTGCCGCAGGGCGTCGGAGAGGGTGTCGAACGGTGCGGCGGCGGTGGAGCCGACCGGGACGTGCAGGACGTCGACGCCGTCGCGGACCGCGCGGTCGACGGCGGCCACGAGATCGGCGGTCTCGCAGCCGTCGCGCGCCGGGTCGGGAGCGGTCCAGCACGCCTTGTAGACCGCGACCCGGCTGGCCGGGGCGACCCCGGAGAACGGGCTGAACGGCCGGCCGCCGAGCCGGGTGCCGACGCCGACCGCCCCGGCGGCGACCGATGCGCTGTGCGTCCCGTGTCCGGTGGTGTCGCGGGGGGAGAGCTCCTCGCTGCTGGCGACCTGGCCGGCGCCGAACGCCTCGACGAACCAGTCGGCGGCCACGACCTTGGTGGTGCAGAAGTTGGCCCCGGCGGCGCCGGTGCGGCACCCGCCCCGGAAGCCCGCCGGGCGGGACTCGACGTCGGTGAGCGGGGCGAAGGCGGGGTTGCGCGGCCACAGGCCCGAGTCGACCGAGCCGATGACGACGCCCGCCCCGGCCCGGTCGGCGCCGCCGACGGCCTCCCACGAGCCGCCGTCGCCGGCCAGTCCGAGGAACTCCGCAGCGTCCCCGGCCGGCGGACCGGACTGCAGCCGCGCGCGGGTCGACTGCTCGACGCGGACCACGGCCGGGTGGTCGCGCAGCGCCTTCACCTGCCCCGGGTCGAGCCGGAGGCTGAACCCGTTGAGGGCGTCGGTGTAGCGGTAGAGCGGCTCGACGTCGCCGTCGAGGGCGGCCAGCACCCGGTCCTGTCGGCGGGTCAGCGCCGCCCGCCGGTCGCCCACCTCCCGCCGGGGCGCTGCGCCGGCAGGTGTCCCGCGGAGGGTCACCAGGTAGACCGCGTCGGCGGTCGTGGTCGTGGGGTCGGCCGGGGGGTCGGCCGGTGCGGCGGCGACCGATCCGGGCGCGGTGCCGGCAAGCGTCAGGGCGAGGCCGCCGCAGACGAGCGCGGCCGATATCCGGCGCAGCATGCTCATGGCGGACCTCCTCACGGCGGCCTGGGGAAGACCGTGCGCGGCACGGTGGGGGGTGGTCATGGTTCCAAACCCACGCGCGGACGGGCAACCCGCCCCCATAGAGTGGGACATCCAGGATCGGCGCCCGCTGCGCCCACATGAGGAGGTCGTTCGAGGTGCCCATCGGCAAGGTGAAGTGGTACGACGCGGAGAAGGGCTTCGGTTTCCTGTCCCGCGAGGACGGCGAGGACGTCTTCGTCCGCGCGTCGGCGCTCCCCGACGGGGTCGAGACGCTGCGCGCCGGCACCCGGGTGGAGTTCGGGATCGTCCAGGGCCGCAAGGGCGACCAGGCGCTGCAGCTGCGCATCCTCGACTCCTCCGGCTCGGTGGCCAAGGCGATGCGCAAGAAGCCCGAGGAGATGGTCTCGATCGTCGAGGACCTGATCCGGCTGCTCGACGGCCTGGGGGAGGGCTACCGGCACGGCCGGCACCCCGACCCGCGCACGGCGCGCCCGACCGCGAAGCTGCTGCGGGCCCTGGCCGACGAGCTCGAGGCCTGAGCCGGAGCCCGACCCCTCAGCCGACGGCGACCGGCTCCCGCGTACGCGGGCGGTGGGTCAGCACGACCACCGTCCAGGCGAGCAGGACGGCGGCGACCACGCCGAGACCCAGCCGCGGGATGAGCGGGAGGGCGATCCCGAGGAACCCGCCGAGCACCCACGACATCTGCAGCAGCGTCTCCGAGCGCGCGAACGCGCTGGTGCGGGTGCGCTCGGGGACCTCCCGCTGGATCAGCGCGTCGAGGGAGAGCTTGCCCAGGCTCTGGCACAGCCCGGCGGTCAGTCCGAGGAGCGCCGCGACGAGCAGGCCGTAGAACAGCGCCGCGACCACCACCAGCACGGTGTCGAGCACCAGCACCAGGACGACCGTGAGCTCGGGCCGGACGCTGCGCAGCAGCGAGCCGAGCGCGATGCCGAGGGTGCTGCCGGCTCCCGCCGCGCCGACGACCAGCCCCAGCAGCAGCTCGGGCCGGTCCTCCCAGCCCGGGAACGGCTGGTCGCGCAGCAGGAACGCCATGAACATCACCAGGAACCCCGACAGCAGTCGCAACCCGGCGTTGCAGCGCAGGGCGAAGACCACGCGCGCGGGGACAGGGGAGCGGAACGAGCCGCCGATGCCGCCGACCGACCCGAGGGCGACCTGTTCCTCCCCGGCGGCCGAGTCGACCCGGGCCGGCAGCAGGATCGCCAGGATCGTGGCGAAGACGAACAGCGCGAACGCGTACCGCAGCGACCAGTCCGGGCCGAGGAGGGAGGCGCCCACGGCCAACGGCGCCGACACCGCCGCCCCCACGGTGCCGGCCAGCGAGATCCGGGAGTTGGCCTTGACCAGCGTGAGCCGTTCGGGGACGACGCGGGGCACCGCGGAGGCGCGCGTGACGCCGTACGCCTTGGAGGCGACCAGGCAGCCGAGCGCTGCGGGGAACAGCGCCAGCGACTCCGAGGCGACGGCGTCGGCGAGCACCCAGCACAGGAAGCCGCGCAGCGCCATGGTCCCGCCGATGGCCCACCGCCGACCGTTGCCGAACCGGTCGAGCAACGGGCCGATCAGCGGCGCCATCACGGCGAAGGGCAGCATCGTCAGCGCCAGGAAGAGCGCGACCTGGCCGCGGGCCTCGCCGGTGGGCACCTGGAAGAACAGCGTCCCCGCCAACGAGATGGCCAGGGCGGCGTCGCCGGCCGCGTTGACCGCGTGCAGCTCGATGAGGCGGGAGAGTCCGGAGTCCCCGGCGCCCTCTGCACGGGAGGCCCGACGCGCGAGGCGGACGGTGCCGCGTACGGCGGTGCTGGTGCCGCGCCCGGTCGCGCGCGCGGCCCGGCGCACGCGTCCGGGCGGCACGGGTCGCGGGTCCTCGGACATGGGGCCATCTTGCCCGGCGGCGGGGTCCGTCGGACAGCCGACGGGCGGATGGGGAACAATCGCGCCCATGGTCACCACCCCACGGACGTCTGCTCGGACGACCACGCGCGCCGGGCGGCCCGACGCCGTCGCGGCGGCGGCGGTCGACACGGCCCGGTCGGCCCTGCTCGAGCAGGTCCCCGCCGAGGAGGTCGGGGACCACCTCGCCGCGCTGGCGGAGGGGGAGCGCGTCGTCACCCACCTGTTCGCCTGCACCAAGCGGGGCTACCGCGGGTGGACCTGGGCGGTGACGGTGGTGCGCGCCGCGCGGATGCGGCACGTCACGATCAACGACGTCGTCCTGCTGCCCGGCGAGGAGGCGATCATCGCCCCGCCGTGGGTCCCCTACAAGGACCGGATCGCCCCCGGCGACCTGTCGCCGGGCGACCTGCTCCCGGTCGAGGCGGACGACCCGCGACTCGTGCCCGGCTACACCGCGGGCGACGAGATCGTCGACTCCGACGCCGTCCGTGAGGTCGTGTTCGAGCTCGGTCTCGACCGCCCGCGGGTGCTGTCGCTCGAGGGCCGCGACCTCGCGGCGCAGCGGTGGTACGACGGCGACCAGGGCCCCAACAGCCCGTTGGCCCAGGCTGCGCCCGGCCAGTGCTCCAGCTGCGGCTTCCTGGTCCGGTTGGCCGGACCGCTCTCGCGTCTGTTCGGCGTGTGCGCCAACGGCAACGCCAACGACGACGGCCGGGTGGTGTCCCTCGACCACGGGTGCGGTGCGCACTCCGAGGTCCGGCTCTCCAAGAAGCACCAGCCCGAGCCGTTGCCCGAGCCCGTGCTCGACGAGGGCTCCGCGGCGCTGCTCGAGACCTTCTGAGCGGAGCCGCCCGGCCGAGCCGTCAGTCGGGTTCGGCCGCGGTGCCCCGGGCCAGCCGGGCGTTGCGGCGGCGACGACAGAAGTCCCAGCCGATGACGCCCAGGCCGAAGCCGGCCAGGCAGGTCCACAGCCACCACTCCCGATCGGTGGCCTCGAGGCGTCCGTAGAACGGGATCAGCCCGATGAAGGCCACCAACCACAGCACCGATCCGACCGCGATCGTGCGCACGCCGTCGACGTCGAGCGGGTCGACGTCGGCGATGATGTAGGTGCGGTTGCCGATCTCGTGCGTCCGCACCTCCGGCTCCTCGTCCACCGCGTCAATGTAGCGCTCGCCACGTCTGCAGTTTCGGACAGGTGGCACGTCATCGGTGCGGATCTGGTTCGATCCTCCCCGTGGACTCCTTCTTCAAGATCTCCGAGCGGGGCTCGACGGTCGGTCGTGAGGTGCGCGGCGGCGTCGTCACCTTCTTCACGATGGCCTACATCGTGGTCCTGAACCCGATCATCCTGTCCGGCGGCACCGACAGCAACGGTGACAGCCTGGCCGACTTCGCGACCATCGCCGCGACCACGGCGCTGGTCGCCGGGGTGATGTCGATCCTCATGGGCGTGGTCGCCAACTTCCCGATCGCGATCGCGGCGGGCTTGGGCCTCAACGCGTTCGTGGCCTACTCGCTGGCCGGCCAGATGACCTGGGCCGACGCGATGGGTCTGGTCGTGATCGAGGGTGTGGTCATCCTGATCCTGGTGCTGACCGGCTTCCGGGAGGCGGTCTTCCGGGCCGTCCCGATCCAGCTGAAGGTCGCGATCAGCGTCGGTATCGGCCTGTTCATCGCGCTGATCGGGCTCGTCGACGCCGGCTTCGTACGGCGCACCGGCACCGGGCCCGTCCCGGTCGAGCTCGGCATCGGCGGCACCCTCTCCGGGTGGCCGGTCGTGGTGTTCGTGGTCGGCCTGGCGCTGATGATCGTGCTCTACGTGCGCCAGGTGAAGGGCGCGATCCTGATCGGCATCGTGGTCGCCACGATCGTGGCGATCATCGTCGAGAGCATCGGCAAGCTCGGCTCCAGCGTCGACAACCCGACCGGGTGGAACCTCAACGTCCCGGCGCTGCCCGACAAGGTCGTCGACGTGCCCGACTTCAGCCTGGTCGGCAACTTCAACCTGCTCGGCTCCTGGGAGTCCGCCGGCGTCGTCACGGTCCTGCTGCTGATCTTCACGCTGCTGCTGGCCGACTTCTTCGACACGATGGGGACGATGACCGCCATCGGCGCCGAGGCCGACCTCCTCGACGCCGAGGGCAACCCGCCCAACACCAAGCGGATCCTGGTCGTCGACTCGATCGCCGCCGTGGCCGGTGGTGCCTCCAGCGTCTCCAGCAACACCTCGTTCATCGAGTCCGCCTCCGGTGTCGCCGAGGGTGCGCGCACCGGTCTGGCCAGCGTGGTCACGGGTGTGCTGTTCCTGCTCACCACGATCCTCTCGCCGCTCGTCGCGGTCATCCCCAACGAGGCGGCCGTCCCCGCGCTGGTGCTGGTCGGCTTCCTGATGATGCAGCAGGTCAAGGGGATCGACTGGGACGACCTGGAGATCGCCATCCCGGCATTCCTCACGATCGCCCTGATGCCGTTCACCTACTCGATCTCGGCCGGCATCGGCGCGGGCTTCATCGCCTACACGCTGATCAAGCTGGTCCGCGGCAAGATCGGCGAGATCCACCCGCTGATGTGGGTCGTGTCGGTGCTGTTCGTCGCCTACTTCGCGATCGAGCCGATCCGCGCGCTGCTGACCTGACGCCTGCGCGCTTCGCGCCCCGAGCGGGTGGATCCGGCAGCGGATCCACCCGCTCGTGCGTTTCCGGGGGACCGGGTCACGCGCTCTCGATCGGCTGCCAGAGCTCGCAGGTGGCCGTCGTGAACTCCGCGTCGTGCTCGAGGATCGCCACGATCGACGGGCCGGGCCGCAGCCGCCACGGCTGCGAGGGGAACCACTCCGCCGCGGTGGCGGCCCAGGTGTCCTGGAGCGCTTGCGGGTGCGCGCCGGTGGAGGTGAACACCGCCCACCGTCCGGCCTCGACGTCGATCCGGTCGAGATCGTCGGGGACGGGGGTCCGGTCGGTCACCGCGACGCCGTGCAGATAGGTCAGCTCGGTGCCCTCGGGCTCGTGCGGCTCGACCCCATGGGTGACCTGGAGGAGGCCCGGCGGGTCCGCGTCGCTGAGTTCCTTGAGCCGGAGGTGTTCCGACGGCTCGATGCTCGCGACGTGCTCGGCGATCGCGGGGTTCACCCCTTCGTGGATCAGCGGCACCCGGACGGCGTGGCCGATCAGGCGGAGTGCGGGTCGTTCGACGATGCGGACGTGCATGGCGGTGTTCCCTTCGACGGTGAGCCGGAAGCGGAGGGGTTGCTGGCTGCGGAACGGGCCCCCGGTGCGGCGCGCGTCGGACGGACCGAGCCCGTGCACCGCGCGGAAGGCCCGGGCGAAGGCCTCGGAGGAGCCGTAGCCGTAGCGGACGGCGATGGTCAGCAGGTCGGCATCGGACCGGGCGACCTCGGCCGCGGCACGCGACATCCGGCGCCGGCGGACGTACTCCGACACCGGGAGCCCGGCGAGCGAGGAGAACATCCGGCGCAGGTGGTACTCGGTCGTCGCGTGCCGGACGGCGATCGCGGCGATGTCGACCTCGTCGGCGGGGTCGGCCTCGACCGCATCGACGATCTCGTTCAGTGCTGCCAGCACTCCGTGCCTCCGGGGATCTCGGGTGATGTCGCCACCATCCTGCAGCCGCGGACGCCCCCGGCACCCGATCGCCGAGGACCGGTCCGGTCGGCCCGCGCGGGCCCCGGCGTGAGCCCGCACACAACGGGGCTCGCGGGAAATAGTTAGCAACGGTAATGAGTTATGCTCACGATATGCCTCCCACCATCGAGAAGCTCGCGCGCACGGACATCGGCTTGGCGTCCGCGCTCCGGTTGGCCGTCTTCCGGCTGGGCCGTCGCCTGCGCGCCGAACGCGACCCCGACAACGAGCTGAGCATCGGCCAGCTCGCGGTCCTCGGCGACCTCGCCCGGGAGGGGGAGCTGAGCGTCGGGGAGCTGGCGCGCATGCAGCGGGTCCAGCCGCCGACGATGACCCGCGCGGTCAACCACCTCGAGGCCGAGGGGTATGTGAGCCGTCGCCCGTGCGAGGACGACGGCCGCCGCGCGCTGATCAGCATCTCCGACAAGGGAGCCTCCACGCTCGCCGCCGACCGCAAGCGCCGCGACGCCTGGCTCGCGCGCGAGCTGCGCAACCTGACCATCGAGGAGCGCGACGCGCTCCGTACCGCCGCCCCCATCCTCGAAAGGCTGGCCAACGCTTGAGTCCCACCTTCCGCGCCCTGTCGAACCGCAACTACCGGCTCTACGCCGCCGGTGGTGTCGTGTCGAACACCGGGACGTGGATGCAGCGCGTCGCCCAGGACTGGCTCGTCCTCGTCCTCACCGCCGGGAGCGGCACCGCGCTCGGCATCACGACCGGACTGCAGTTCCTGCCCATCCTCCTGCTCTCGCCGTACGCGGGGCTGCTCGCCGACCGGTTCCCCAAGCGGCGTCTGCTGCAGGTCACCCAGGCGGCCATGGCCGTGCCCGCCGCCGTGCTGGGCGTGCTGGCGATCACCGGCGTCGCCGAGGTCTGGCACGTCTACACCCTCGCGCTGGTCTTCGGCATCGGCTCGGCGTTCGACGGCCCCGCGCGGCAGTCGTTCGTCAGCGAGATGGTCGGGCCCGAGGACCTGCCCAACGCGGTGGGGCTGAACTCCGCCTCGTTCAACGCCGCGCGGATGCTCGGCCCGGCGCTGGCCGGCGTGCTGATCGGTGCACTCGGCGGTGGCGCCGCCGCCACCGGCTGGGTGATCCTGGCCAACGCGATCAGCTACGGCGCGGTGATCGCCGCGCTGGAGCACATGGACCCGCGCCTGCTCGACACCCCCATCCCACAGCCGCGCACCAAGGGCATGATCCGGGACGGCATCCGGTACGTCCGCAGCCGTCCGGACCTGAAGCTGATCCTGCTGATCGTGTTCTTCGCCGGCACCTTCGGGCTGAACTTCCAGATGACATCGGCGCTCATGGCCACCGAGGTCTTCGACCAGGACGCCGAGGGCTACGGCATCATCGGCTCCATCCTGGCCATCGGGTCGCTGACCGGTGCACTGCTCGCCGCCCGCCGCACCCGGATCCGCTACCGGCTGGTCGTCCTGGCCGCGCTCGGCTTCGGCATCGCCGAGGTGATCGCGGGCCTCGCGCCGACGTACCTCTCCTTCCTGATCTGGGCGCCGGTGCTGGGACTGGCGGCGCTGACGATGATCACCGCGGCCAACACGGTCATGCAGACGACCACGGCGGCCCACATGCGCGGCCGGGTGATGGCGCTCTACATGATGATCTTCATGGGGGGCACCCCGCTCGGCGCGCCGATCGTGGGCTGGGTCGGCGAGGCGTTCGGTGCGCGCTGGACGCTGATCGGGGGCGGTCTGGCGACGATCTTCGGGGTCCTGCTCGCGGCGACGCTCTTCCGGCGCAGCGAGCGGGCGGCAGCCCAGGCCGAGGCCGTGCTCCGCGTCACGGAGCCCGAGAGCCGCGCGGTCGGGTCCACCGCCGCCGCCTAGGATCGCTGCGTGAACCCCCGCTACCGCCGACTGGTGATCCCGACCGCCCTGGGCGCGCTCCTGCTCGTGGTGCTGATCGCCGCAATCGTGCGGGGCTGAGATGGCCGCCGAGCCGCTGCCGCAGGCGCTGGCCCGGGTCCGCGCCGCCGTCCTGGACGCCGACACGCTCGTCCGTGCCCTCGGCACCGGCCGGCGCCGCGGCCACCAGCTCGCCTGGCGCCGGGTCGAACTGCGCTACGTCGACCTGAAGGCCGGCCGGCACCTGCAGGTCACGACCTACGACGACACCCAGGCCCACACCGCCAACCATCCGGTCGGCGACGGGGCCGCCACCGCCCTCGACGCGCTCCTGGCCGAGCCGTTCGGCAACTGGCACGTCGACACCACGGTCGAGTCCGTGCAGGTGCGGGTGACGAAGAAGGGCGAGGCGCTCGTCCACGTCGCCGCGCAGGAGGGCGAGGTCGTGCCGACCCGCGGCCACGACCGGGCCAAGACCCGTCTGCTGCCCGAGGACGACCCGGTGCTGCGCGCCCTCGGCGTCGCCGACGCGCAGGGACGGATCAAGCCGTCGCGACAGGCGAAGTACCGCCAGGTCGAGGAGTTCCTGCGCGCCCTCGACGTCGCGGTCACCGACGCGCTGGACACCGGCAGGCTGCGCCGTCCGACCGCCACCGACCCGCTGCGGGTCGTCGACCTCGGGTGCGGCAACGCCTACCTGACCTTCGCCGCCCACCGGCACCTCGCCCGTCGCGGGCTGCCCGTGCACGTCGTCGGGGTCGACGCCAAACAGCAGTCCCACGATCACAACACCGCGGTCGCCGCGGAGCTCGGCATCGCCGACTCGACCTCCTGGGTGGTCGCCCCGATCGCGACCGCCGACCTCAGCGGGGTCCTGCCCGCCGAGCCCGATGTCGTCCTGGCCCTGCATGCCTGCGACACCGCCACCGACGAGGCGCTCGCCCGCGCCGTGGGGTGGGGGGCCGCACTGGTCCTCGCCGCGCCGTGCTG
>JAJUGK010000024.1 GCA_029268205.1 Nocardioidaceae bacterium | reverse complement strand
GCCGGGTCCGCCGCCGCGTCGGCGGGGCCGGAGTCGGCCGCACCGGCCGCGCCCCACGGCGGCCAGCGGGTGCCGTTCCACGGCCGCCATCAGGCCGGGATCCTCACCCCGCCCCAGGCCCATGCCGTGCTCGTGGGGCTCGACCTGCGGCCCGCCGTCGACCGCACCGGCCTCGGCCGGCTGATGCGACTGCTCAGCGACGACGTCGCGCGGCTGACCCAGGGCCGCCCGGCACTGGCCGACACGATCGGTGAGCTGGCGGTGCTGCCCGCGCGCTTGACCGCGACCTTCGGCTTCGGCCCCCGGGTCGTACGCGACCTGATCCCGGCGGCGCAGCGCTTCGACTTCAACGCACTGCCGCCGTTCGCCACCGACCGACTGCGACCCGCCTGGGGCCAGACCGACCTCGTGGTCCAGCTGTGCGCCGATGACCCGGTGACCCTCGCGCACGCCCGCCGGGTGCTGCTGCGCGACGCGCGCGCGTTCGCCACGGTGCGCTGGACCCAGGAGGGGTTCCGGCGTGCGCACGGCAGTGAGCCGGCCGGCACGACGATGCGCAACCTCATGGGTCAGGTCGACGGCACGGTCAACCTCAGCCCGGATGACCGCGACCACGACCGGCTGCTGTGGAGCGACCTCCCCGGCCTGGAGGGAGGCACCTTCCTGATCCTGCGCCGGATCGCGATGGATCTGGTCGACTGGGAGAGCCTCTCGCGCAGCACCCGGGAGCACACGATCGGGCGCCGGCTGGCCGACGGTGCGCCGCTGTCCGGGGGCACCGAGCACGACGCGCCGGACCCCTCGGCCGTCGACGACCGCGGCCTGCCGGTGATCGATCCGGCCTCCCACGTGCTCCGCGCGCAGCCGGTCCACCCGGACGAGCGCTTCCTGCGGCGGCCCTACAACTACACTCGGGACGAGACAGATCCCGCATGGGCGCCCGACGGCGTCGAGGCGGGCCTGCTGTTCGTCGCCTTCGCGGCGGACCCGGAGTCGCAGTTCGTCCCGGTCCAGCAGCGCCTCGCCGAGCAGGATCGACTCAACGAGTGGGTGACCACGGTGGGGTCCGGCGTGTGGGCGGTCCCGGGTGGTTGCTCGCCCGACGAGGGCGACTACGTGGGACGCGCACTGCTGGGCGACCCGCCCCTGTGAACGAACGAGAGGAACCGAGGATGGCGAAGCAGGACTCCGGCGACAAGGCGACGAGCGGTACGCCGGCAGCCCGGGCACGCGCCCGCGCGGCCGAGGTGCGCGCCGAGCAGGAGCGGGCGGCCAAGAAGCGCCGGTTGGTCAACCAGCTGCTGGCCGTCGTCCTCGTGATCGTCGCCGCCGGCGCGATCACCGCCGCGGTGATCGCCGGGCAGCGCTCGGCCAACGCCCCGGCCGAGACCCCGCCCAACCTCTCCGCCGAGGGCGCGGTCGTCCAGGGCAACCCGGACGCCGAGACCGTCCTGCAGGTGGTCGAGGACTTCCAGTGCCCGGCATGCGGCCAGTTCGAGGCGGTGTTCGGCGAGACCCTCGACCAGCTCGGCGAGCGTGACGACCTCCGGATCGAGTACCGCGGCATCGCCTTCCTCGACCGGGCCTCGTCCACCGAGTACTCCAGCCGGGCGCTGAACGCCGCCGTGTGCACCCTCGAGGACGGCGAGGAGGTCTGGAAGCAGATGCACGCCTCGCTGTTCGCCAACCAGCCCAGCGAGGGCGGGGCCGGTCTGGACGACGCCACGCTCACCGAGCTGGCCGTCGCCGCCGGTGCCGATGAGGACCGGGTCTCCGACTGCATCGCGGACCGCACCTACGACAAGTGGGTCGAGCAGACCACCGACGCCACCTTCGACGACGGCATCAGCAGCACGCCCACCGTGCTCCTCGACGGAGAGAAGGTCGAGCTCACGACGGCCGAGGACCTCACCAAGCTCATCGACGAGGCCGTCGCCGGGTCATGAGCTCCGTGATCCGTCTGCTGCTGGCCGCGGTGCTCGCCATCGGGCTCGCCCTCCTCCCGTCGGGGGCCTGGGCCCACGCCGGGCTGGTCGACTCCGACCCGCGGGACGGCGCGACCCTCGACGCGCTGCCGGCGGAGGTCTCGCTGACGTTCACCGAGGACATCAACCCGCCGGCGTACGTCGTGGTGCGCTCCGCCGACGGCGCCGACCTGGCCGAGGGCGACACCACGGTTGAGGGTCCGGTCGTCCGGCAGGCGCTCGCGACCGGGGAGCCCGGCGACTACACGCTGGCCTACAGCGTGGTCTCGGCCGACGGGCACCGGGTGACCGGCGAGCTGGCGTTCACGGTGGCGGGCGCGGAAGGGGCGGACCCGACCGCCGGGGCGAGCCCCACCGCCGACCCGAGCGGCACGCCGGACGCGGAGGATGCGCCGGCGGACGGCACCGACGACGACAGCGAGTCCGACAGCGACTCGGACGCGGGCGGCAGCACGCTCAGCGTGGTCCTGCTGGTGGTGGGCGCGGTGGTCGTCCTCGGCGCCCTGGCGGTCGCCGTCGGGCGGCGACGTGCCCGCTGAGGCCGATCGTCGTCAGCCGGTCCCGGCCCGCCGCTGGCCGCTGGCGGTGCTGGTCGTCGCGGCGGCCGGCATCGCGCTGCTCGGGCTGGCGCTGCCCGGGGGCGGCATCCCCGATCCCGCCCCGGAGGGGCTGCCCGACCCGGGACGCCTCACCGGGGTCGCGATCCCGGTGCTGGGGACCCTGGTGCAACTGTGCTCGGTCGCGGTGGTCGGCGCCCTCCTCGTCGCGGTGCTCACCATGCACCGCACCGGCGACGAACTGACCGGTTCCGGGTTCCGTGCGGTCCGCGGGGCGCGCTGGTTCGCCGCGGCGTGGGTGGTGGTCGGCCTCGCGGAGGTGTGGTTCACCGTCTCCGACCAGCTCGCCGTCCCGCCCGGCCAGGTCGACCTCGGCACGGCCCTGAGCTACTCCTTCCAGATCCCGCAGGGGCGGACGGCCCTCGCCCAGGTCGCCCTGGTGCTCATCGTCGCCGTGGCGTCGCACTGGGTGCTGGCGGTCCGTGAGGCGCTGGTGGTGCTCGGCATCGCCGTCGCCGCCCTGGTGCCGCCGATCCTGACCGGCCACGCGGCCTCCTCGGGCAGCCACGACATGGCGGTCGTGGCCCTGCTCTTCCACGTGCTGCCGGTCGTGGTGTGGGTCGGCGGCGTGCTCGCCCTCTGGGCCCACCTGCGGATCCCCGGTGGCGCCCGGCTGCGCGCGACGCGGCGGTTCTCCGCCATCGCCGCGTGGTGCTTCGGGCTGGTCGCCGTCAGTGGCGTGGTCTCGGCGCTCGTGCGCGTCGACACCCTCACCGAGCTCGTCACCACCGGCTACGGCGCGGGCGTCATCGCCAAGACCGTCGTGCTGGCGCTGCTGGGTGTGGTCGCGTTCCGGGTACGCCGCTGGGTCGCGGCCGCCACCCCGGACAGCGGGAGCGCCTGGCGTACCTTCGTCTCCCTGACCGGCATCGAGCTGGTGCTCATGGGCGCCGCGATCGGGTTCGGCGCGGCGCTCTCGCGCACCCCGCCACCGGTGGGCGAGCCCTACACCGAGCTGGCCGCGAGTCTGCTCGGCGGCCCGATGCCGCCCGCCCCCACCCTGCTGGGTGTGCTGTGGTCCTTCCGGGCCTCCGGCGTCGGGCTGGCGGTCGTCCTGCTCGGTGCGGCCGCCTACACCGTCGGGGTAGTCGTGCTCCGTCGCCGCGGGGAGTCGTGGTCCCTGGGTCGCTCGGTCGCCTGGGCCGTCGGGCTGCTCACCTTCGGCTACGCCACGGTCGGCGGGCTCGGCGTCTACTCGCACGTGATGTTCAGCGCGCACATGGGCGCCCACATGGTGCTGTCGATGATCGCGCCGATCTTCCTGGTGCTCGGCGCGCCGGTGAACCTCGCCCTGCGCGCCCTGCCCGGCGCCGACCGACCGGGCGGGCAGGGGCCGCGGCAACTGCTCGCGGCGCTGCTGCGCACCCGCTACGCCGCCTTCCTGGCGCACCCCGCGGTCGCGGCACTGATCTTCGTCGGCAGCCTCTACGCGGTCTACTACACCCCGATCTTCGACGCGCTCATGACCAACCACCTCGGTCACGGGTTCATGGAGCTGCACTTCCTGATCACCGGCTACCTCTTCTACGAGACGCTGCTCGGCAGCGCTCCGGTGCCGCGCCGGTTGCCGCACCTGGGTCGGCTGCTCCTGCTGCTGGTGGTCGCCCCCTTCCACGCGTTCTTCTCCATCGGCCTGATGTCGATGAGCCGGATCGTGGGGGAGGAGTACTACCGGATGCTCGACCGCAGCTTCGCCACCGACCTGGCCCACGACCAGTACGTCGGCGGGTCGCTGTCGTGGGCGATGGGCGAGGTGCCGATCGTCATCGTCGCGCTGGCGATGCTCGTGCAGTGGTTCCGCACCGACCGGCGCGACTCGGCCAGGTTCGACCGGCGTGAGGACGCCTCCGGCGACGCCGCCCTGGAGGCCTACAACCAGATGTTGGCCCGGCGGGCCGAGGAGACCTCGCGCGAGCGCTGAGGCGCGCGCTGAGGTCGGCGCTGGGGTCGGCTCGGAAGCCGGCTCAGCGCAGCCGGCGCACGGCGAACCGCTCGGTGGGGTGCGCGATGTCGTCCTGGGAGGCGATCAGCTGGATCTCCCGGGTGCCGGCGGCGATCGTCCGCTCGAGCACGGCGAAGACCGACGACGCGACCCGCGCCAGCGCGGTGGCCGGGGAGCCGGTCGCGAGCAGGTGCGCCAGATACAACGCGGCGGTCACGTCGCCGCAGCCGTTGGGCAGGATCGGCAGCAGCGGGGTCGTGGTCGCGTACGCCGCCCCGTCGGCCCCGACGGCGACCAGCTCGACCGTGCCGGGCTCGATGTCGGCGTGCAGGACGCTGGTGACCAGCACGTCGCGGGGTCCGCGCTCCCGTACCTCGTCGATCGCGGTGAGCACCTCCTCGAGCGTGCGGGTGCTGCGGCCGGCGAGGAAGTCCAGCTCGAAGTGGTTGGGCGTGATGATGTCGGCCCTGGGCACGACCCGGTCGCGCATGAACTCCGGGATCCCGGGGCGCACGAAGAAGCCGCGTCCCACATCGCCCATCACCGGATCGCAGCAGTAGACCGCCTCGGGCCTGAGCTCCTTGACGCGGGCGACGGTGTCGAGGATGACCGCCCCGACCTCCTCGCCGCCCTGGTAGCCCGACAGCACCGCGTCGGCGCGCGCCAGGGCCCCGCGCTCCTCCACGCCGCGAATCACCTCGCGGACGTCGTCGGCGGCCAGCAGCGGCCCGCGCCACTCGCCGTACCCGGTGTGGTTGGAGAAGTGCACCGTGTTCACCGGCCACACCTCGACCCCCAGGCGCTGGAGTGGGAAGACGGCGGCGGAGTTGCCGACGTGCCCGTAGGCCACCGACGACTGGATGGAGAGGATGTTCACGCGAGGATGGTGTCATGCGAGCCGTCCTGCAACGCGTGTCGTCCGCCTCCGTGTCCGTCGCCGGAGAGGTCGTCGGCGCCCTCGATGGTCCCGGCCTGGTCGTGCTGCTGGGGGTGACCCACGACGACGGACCCGCCGAGGTGGAGTGGCTGGCGCGCAAGGTCCGCGACGTGCGCATCCTGCGCGAGGAGCGCTCGGTGGGCGACGTCGGTGCGCCGGTGCTGGTGGTCAGCCAGTTCACGCTGTACGGCGATGCCCGCAAGGGCCGCCGCCCGACGTGGAACGCCGCCGCGCCCGGACCGGTGTCCGAGCCGGTGTACGAGGCCTTCTGCGCCGAACTGGAGAAGCTCGGTGTCGCCGTCGAGCGGGGGATCTTCGGGGCCGACATGGCGGTCTCGTTGGTCAACGACGGCCCCGTGACGCTGCTCCTCGAGACTCCGTGAGCGGAATCGATACACAAATGAATTGGAACGCGTTACAGTTTTCTGGCGCGCCAGGCCCGGCGCCCAGACCTCCCTGAGCAAGAAGAAGGTGCGAACCATGCGACAGGCCGACTACATCGTCGTAGGTGCCGGTTCGGCGGGGGCGATCGTCGCCCGTCGCCTGGCCGACGAAGGCTCGGACGTCGTCCTGATCGAGGCCGGCAACCCCGACAAGACCCGGTTCGTGCGCAAGCCCGGCCTGATCGCGGTCTTCCACAACATCCCGCAGCTGAAGAAGAAGCTCGACTGGGGCTTCGTCACCGTGCCGCAGAAGCACGCGCTCGACCGCCAGCTGCCGGCGACCCGCGGCAAGGTGCTCGGCGGCTCCTCGTCCATCAACGGGATGATCTTCGTGCGCGGCCACCGCAAGAACTACGACGACTGGGCCGCCGAGGGCAACGAGGGCTGGGGCTGGGACGACGTCCTGGCCGCCTACAAGAAGATGGAGAACTGGGAGGGCGGCGCCAGCGCGCTGCGCGGCGCCGGTGGCCCGGTCGAGGTCACCCGGGTCAAGAACCCCACCGACGGTGCGCTGCTCTTCCGGGACGCGATGGCCGAGACCGCGGGCGTCCCGCTCATCGACGACTACAACGGCGACGAGCAGGAGGGCATGTCGCTGGTGCAGCAGAGCGCCCACAACGGCAAGCGCTACTCCTCCTCGATCGCCTACCTCGACAACCACAACCGCGGCAACCTCACCGTCATGACCGGCGCCCAGGTCACCCGGGTGCTGCTCGAGAAGGGGCGTGCGATCGGCGTCGAGGTGGTTGACCGCACCGGTGCACACAAGATCCACGCCAACGCCGAGGTGATCCTCTCCGCGGGCGCCTACCAGTCGCCGCAGCTGCTGCAGCTGTCCGGCATCGGGCCGGCCGACCACCTGCGCAACCTCGGCATCGAGGTCGCCGCGGACCTGCCGGTCGGTGACAACCTGCACGACCACATGTTCGTGCCGCTGACCTTCGACATGACCAACATCCCGCACAGGTCGAATGCGCCGTACTTCGCCTCGGCGGTGATGAAGGAATACATCAAGGGCAACACCTGGCTGGCCAGCACGGTGTTCGAGGTCAACGGGTTCATCCGCTCCTCGCTGGCCACGGACGTGCCCGACATCCAGATCCTCGCGCTGCCGTGGGGCTACCCGGCGCCCAACCAGGACGCGCCCGGCCGGCACTACGTCGAGCCACAGCCGGCGCTGACGATCTTCTCGACGCTGATCTACCCCAAGAGCCGGGGCTCGATCCGGCTCGCGTCGGCCGACCCGCTGGCGGCGCCGCTGATCGACCCGGGCTTCCTCTCGGTCGACGACGACGCGCAGGTGCTGCTGGAGGGCATGCTGGCGATCCGCGAGGCGATGAAGGCCCCCGGCATCGTCGGCAAGGTCGCCAAGGAGCGCACCCCGGGCACGCAGTACGCCGACGAGAAGGCGCTGCGCGAGGAGATCCCGCTGCGGGCGACCACCGTCTACCACCCGGTCGGCAGCTGCCGGATGGGGGTGGACGACCGCGCGGTCGTCGACCCCAAGCTCCGGGTCCACGGCATCGAGGGCCTGCGGGTCGCCGACGCCTCGATCATGCCGAACATCGTCGGTGGCAACACCAACGCGCCGGCGATGATGATCGGCGAGCGCGCCGCCGAACTGATCCTGGAGGGCTGACCCATGACGCTGCCCGCATCCGTCACCGACGACCTGCTCGCGACGATCACCGCGCGCGTCCCCTCCACCGCGGGCGGGACCCACAAGCTCAACGAGGTCTACTCCGGGGAGGTGGTCGTCGAGCTCCCGCAGTCCACCCCCGACGACATCGCGCAGGCGTACGCCGCCGCCCGCCGCGCCCAGGAGACCTGGTCGCAGTGGCCGGTCCGCAAGCGGGTCAAGGTGTTCAAGCGGTTCTTCAAGCTGCTGGTCGAGCGCAACGACACCATCGCCGACCTGATCCAGGTCGAGAGCGGCAAGGCCCGGCGGATGGCGGTCGAGGAGACCGTCGATCCGATGATGATCATGAACTACTACCTGCCGCGGGTGCGCAAGCTGCTGGCGCCCACGAAGCGGTCCGGTCCGGTGCCGTTCGTATCGTCCTCGACGGAGATCCGCCAGCCCAAGGGCGTCGTCGGCATCATCGCGCCCTGGAACTTCCCGTTCGCCACCGGCATCTCCGACGCGATCCCGGCCCTGCTGGCCGGCAACGGCGTCGTGCTCAAGCCCGACAACAAGACCGCGTTGAGCCCGCTCTACGGCGTCCACCTGCTCTATGAGGCGGGCCTGCCGGAGGGGCTGTTCCAGGTGGTCTGCGGTGACGGCCCGGTCGCCGGTCCGCCGGTCATCGACCACGCCAACTACGTGATGTTCACCGGCTCCACCCAGACCGGACGATTCATCGGCCAGCGGGCGGGCCAGAACCTCATCGGCGCCTGCCTCGAGCTCGGCGGCAAGAACCCGATGATCGTGCTGCCCGACGCCGACCTCGACGAGACCGTCCCGGGCGCGCTCGACGCGGTGTTCCGCAACACCGGCCAGGTCTGCATGCACGTGGAGCGGATGTATGTCCACGACTCGCTCTACGACGAGTTCAAGCGCCGCTTCGTGGCCGCCGTCGAGGACCTGCGGATCGGCGCGGCCTACGACTTCGGACCCGAGATGGGCTCGCTGATCTCGCCCGACCACCGGGACCGGGTCGCCGAGCACGTCGCCGACGCCCTCGCCAAGGGCGCCACCCTGGTGACCGGCGGCAACCCCCGTCCCGATCTCGGCCCGGCGTTCTTCGAGCCGACCGTGCTGGAGGGCGTCACCAAGGACATGCTCGCCGGCTGCACCGAGACCTTCGGGCCGGTCGTCGCGCTGCACCGCTACCGCTCGGTCGACGAGGCCGTCCGCCTGGCCAACGACACCGACTACGGGCTGTCGGCCAGCGTGTGGGGCACCGACCTCGCGGCCGCCGCACAGGTCGGTGCGCGCATCCAGAGCGGCAACGTCAGCATCAACGAGGGCTTCGCCGCGGCGTACGCCTCCAAGGGCACGCCGTCGGGTGGGGTGAAGCAGTCCGGTGTGGGCGCCCGCCACGGCGACCAGGGCCTGCTGAAGTACACCGACGTGCAGAACCTCGCTGTGATGAAGAAGCAGGTGATGGGCGCCCCGCGCGACCCGGGCGAGTTCGCCAAGCAGCGCGACACGATGCTGAAGGCGATGACGTTCCAGAGCAAGCTCGGCCGCTGACCGGTTCCCGGGTCGCCGACCCGAGGCGGCTCACCCCGGGATCGGCGTCTGCTGATAGAGGGTGAGCCGCGGCTCGGGGCCGGACTCGTCGTACACGCTGGTCATCCACGCCTCGAAGGGCGGATCGTCCCCGCGGTGGGCGCGGGCACGGTAGACCAACGCCGTGGCCCGGTCCCCGACGGGCACGAGCCGGGCATCGAGTCGTGCGAGGTGGCCCATCCCCGATTCCTACCCGCGGGCCCGCAGCGGATATGCTCCCGCCGCCTTGTCTGCTCTCGCCTCCTACCGCGCGCTCCTGCGCACCGTCGGGCCCGCCTACCTCGTCGTAGCCTTCCTCGGGCGGGTTCCGCTTGCCATGAGCCAGATGGGCACGCTGCTGCTGGTCTCCGGCGCGACCGACAGCTACGGCCTCGGCGGGGCCGCCGCCGGTGCGCTCGCGGTCACCAACGCGCTCGCGGCGCCGTTCTTCGGCTCCCTGGCCGACCGGCACGGACAGCGGCTGGTCGTGTTGGCCCAGTCGCTGGTCGGCGCGGCCGGGCTGGCCGGGCTGGTCGCCGTCGTCGACAGCGGTGCGCCGGGCGGGGCGATCGTGGCGATGTCGGCGCTCGCCGGATTGGCGATCCCGCAGGTGGGTCCGCTGGCGCGGGTGCGTTGGCGACCGGCCCTGGCGGGGGAGCCGGCCGACCGGCAGCGCCAACTGGTCGACGCCGCGTTCTCCTACGAAGGTGCGACCGACGAGATCTCCTTCGTCGCCGGCCCGGCCCTCATCGGCCTGTTGGCGGTGCTGATCTCGCCCTCGGGCGCGCTGCTCACCGCCGCCGGTCTGCTCGCCGCCTTCGGATCGGGGTTCGCGCTCCACCGGACGGCCGCACTCACCGCGCCCGACCCGCATGCCGTGCGGCAGACCGGCCGGGTGCTGACCGGGGTTGTCCTGGTGCTGGTGAGCGCGCAGTTCTTCATCGGGATGCTCTTCGGCGCCACGCAGACCGGAGCGACGGTGCTCGCCACCGCCGAGGGGCAGCCCGGCATCGCCGGCCTGATCCACGCCACGCTCGGCGTGGGCAGTGCGATCGCCGGCTTCGCGATCGCCGCCCTGCCCGAGAGGATCACCTATCCCACCCGGTTGACGGTGGCGGCGTGCGCGCTGGTGGTGCTGTCCTCACCGCTGCTGCTGGTCGACACGATCGGGTCGCTGCTGCTGGTCATCGGGCTGCTCGGCTTCGCCGTGGCGCCGTACATGATCTCGACCTTCGCGATGGCCGGAAGCCTGGTCAGCCCGGCCCGGATCGGGATGGTGATGACGATGCTGGCCGGTGCGACCGGGATCGGGTACGCCGCGGGCTCGGCCAGCGCCGGTCGGTTGGCCGACCTGGCCGGTGCCGGCGGACACACCGTCGCCTTCGCGGTGACCGTCGGTGCGACCGTGTGCGCGCTGCTCGTGGCGCTCGGCCTGCGCCACCGCCAGGGGCGGGCGGCTCAGGCGACCTCGAGCGACCGCTTGGACAGCCCCATCCAGTAGCCGTCGATCTTCTGCTCGCCCGGCTCCGAGGGGTCGGTGGCCGCGCCGAGGGTCACGAACAGCGGGGTGTAGTGCTCCACGGTGGGGTGGGCGTACGGCATGCCCGGCGCCTTGGAGGCGTACGCGGCCAGGGTGTCGACGTCGCCACGGGCGAGCGCCTCGCCGGCCCAGAGGTCGAAGTCCTGGGACCAGCCCGGCGCCTCGGCGTCGATGCGGAACTCGGTCAGGAAGGGCAGCCCGTGGGTGAGGAAGCCCGAGCCGACGATGAGCACGCCCTCGTCCCGCAGCGGGCGCAGCCGACGTCCGAGGTCGAGGAGCTTCTCCGGGTCGTGGGTCGGCAGCGACATCTGCAGCACCGGGATGTCGCCGGCGGGGAACATGATCTTCAGCGGCACCCAGGCGCCGTGGTCGAGGCCCCGGCTGCGGTGCTGGTGGACGGTCTCGGTGCGCGGCATCATCGCGGTCACCCGCGCGGCCAGCGCCGAGGCGTCGGGGGTCTCGTAGGTCTCCTGGTAGTAGCGCGGGGCGAACCCGCCGAAGTCGTAGACCAGCGGGGTGCCGGCGGCGGTCGCGCTGAGCGCCAGGGGCGCGGACTCCCAGTGGGCGGAGACGATCAGGATCGCCTTCGGGCGCGGCAGCTCCTGGGCCCACGAGCGCAGCTGCGCCGACCACAGCGGGTCATCGAGCAGCGGGGGAGCGCCGTGGCCGATGTAGAGGGCGGGCATCGCGGAAGTGGTCATGGGAACAGGCTAACCCGTAACGCTTGAAGGTTCAAGCTAGCGCACCGATCGCGCACTCCGGTTAGAGTCCCCGTCGTGCCTGAGACACCCTCCGAGCCCCGCTGGCTCGACGACGATGAGCGGGAGGCCTGGCTCGCGCTGGTTGCGATACTGCTCCGCCTCGGCCCCGCCCTCGACTCCCAGCTGACCCGCGACTCCGGTCTGACGCACTTCGACTACCAGGTGATCGCGATGCTCTCGATGGCCGAGGAGCAGACGCTGCCGTTGAGCGAGCTGGCCGACCAGGTGAACTCGTCGCTGTCGCGCCTCTCCCACGTCGTGACCAAGCTCGAGGACCGCGGTTGGGTCCGTCGTGAGCCACACCCCACCAGCCGGCGTACGACGCTCGCGGTGCTCACCGCCGAGGGCTGGAAGGTCGTGCAGGCCGCCGCCCCCGGGCACGTCGAGACCGTGCGCTCGTTGGTCTTCGACGGGTTGACCCGCGCCCAGGTCAACCAGCTGCGGGCCATCGCGACCCGCATCGGCGAGAACATCGGGGAGTCGGGGCTGCGCACGCTCCGGTGACGTTCAGGGCAGTCGCCAGTCGACCGGACCGGCCCCCTGCTCGCTGAGCAACGCGTTGACGCGGCTGAACGGGCGGGAGCCGAAGAAGCCGCGCGCGGCCGAGAGTGGGGACGGGTGGGCCGACTCCACCCACGGGATCGGCGCGAGGTGCCGACCCAGGCCCTGGGCGTCGCGACCCCACAGGATCGCGGCCATCGGCTGACCCTGCTGCGCGCGTCCGACGAGGGCGCGGATGGCCTGCTCGGTGACGGCCTCCCACCCCCGGCCGCGGTGCGAGGCAGGCTCGCCGGGCCGCACCGTCAGGCAGCGGTTGAGCAACAGCACCCCCTGCTCGGTCCACGGCGTGAGGTCACCGCTGGTCGGCGGGGGCACGCCGATGTCGTCGACCAACTCGCGGAAGATGTTGACCAGGCTGCGGGGGAGCGGCTGCACGTGCGGGGCGACCGAGAACGACAGCCCGACCGCGTGCCCCGGTGTGGGGTACGGGTCCTGCCCCACCACCAGCACCCGGACCTCGGCCAGCGGCCGGCGGAACGCACGCAGGATGTCGTCGCCCGCCGGCAGGTAGGACCGCCCCGCGGCCAGCTCGGCGCGCAGGAACTGCCCCATCGCCGCGATCTGCTGCTCCACCGGCGCCAGCGCCTGCGCCCAGTCGGCCGCGACCAGTCCCTTGTCCACCAGCGCGCTCAACGTGCTCACGGGAGGAGACCTTAGACGCGAGAGCCGGTGGATCTGATGCCATCCGATGGCACCGGATCCACCGGTTCTTGTCGACGGCCGGCTTGTCCACAGGGTCGCCGCCGTCTGAGTGCCACCCGGTCCACAGTGGAGCGGTGCGCGATCTGCTTGAGACCCAGCACGGGGTCGTTGCGCGTGCCCAACTGCTCGAGCGGGAGATGCCGCCGCACGAGATCCGCCGACTGCTGCGACGCCGCGCGCTCACAGTGGTCCACCCCGGCGTGTACATCGATCACACCGGGCCGCTCACCGACGAGCAGCGCGCCTGGGCCGCGGTCGCCTACGCGGGTAAGGCCGCCCTGTGGGGGCCTTCGGCACTCCCAAGCCCGGGTCGCCCGGCTCCTCGGTCGAAGCGCCCCGATTCGGAGGGCCCGCCCCCGATCCATGTCGCCGTGCACCACCACTGCCAGGTCCGCTCGATCCCCGGCGTCGTGGTCCACCGGGTCGTCCAGCTCCACGCGCAGGTGCGGTGGAACCTCGGGCCGCCGCGGCAGCGGGTCGAGGACGCGCTCCTCGATACGGTGCGACTGCGTCGGCTCTCGGAATCGGACCGGATCGGGCTGGTGGCGGACCTCGTCGGCTCCGGTGCCACGACCGCGATCCGGATGCGCACCGCGCTCGGACGACGATCGCGCGTCGCCGACCGCCGCTGGTGGGAGGAGATCCTCGCCGACCTCGTCGACGGCACGTCGTCGGTGCTCGAGCACGGGTACCTGACCCGGGTGGAGCGGCCGCACCGGCTCCCGACGGGACGCCGACAGGTGCGAGGTGAGGCGACGCTCGGCACGGTCTATCGCGACGTGGAGTACGACGGACTGCTGGTCGTCGAACTCGACGGCCGCCTGTTCCACAACACCGCGCGAAACCGCGACCGCGACTTCGACCGGGACCTCGACGCAGCAGTCGACGGGCGCACGACGATCCGACTGACCTACGGGCAGGTGTTCGATCGCCCATGTCTCACGGCGAAGCGCATCGGCGTACTCCTGCGGCGCGCGGGCATCGGGAGTGGCGCTCGACCTTGTGGGCCCGGATGCCCGGTGAATCCTGCTGCATGAGCCGGTGGATCTGGTGCTACGTCTTGGCACCGGATCCGCCCGCTCCTACGTCGTACGCCGCACGGGCCGCTGCAGCCGGTCGAGGAAGGCGATCAACAACGCCTCCCGCAGCCGGGGCGCGGCCAGGTCGAGCATCGCGTTCACCTCGCCCATCCGCTGGGGCAGAGCAAGACCGTCGCCGGCGGGACCGTCGGAAATGAGCCCCGCGGCGGCGAGCAGTCCGTCGAAGTCCTCGTCGCCGAGGGTGGCAGGGTCGAGGGCGGCGATGACCGCTGCGACCCCCTCGTCGACCACGATCGGACCGGCGGACCGCGCGGCGTCGACGGCCTTCTCGAGGGCGGTCAGGAACTCCGGCACCAGTGGCGCGGTCGCGGCCGAGAGCGACAGGTGGATGTTGGCGGGGGTGTCGCCGAAGCGCATCTGGGGCTGGACGAACCACCCCGCGGCGCTCATCTCGTCGCTGATGCTGAACACGTCGCAGGACGCGTCGGTGGTGAAGGTGACCAGGGTGGAGTCGGGCCGGGCCAGCAGCGACAGCCCGTCGATGGCCGCGATGCCCTCGACGAGGGCGTCGACGCCGTCGAGCACCTGCCGGGTGAGTTCGAGGTAGCCCTCGTCGCCGATCGTCCGCACGACCGCCCAGGCGGCGGCGAGCGGGGCGCCCGACTTCGTCGACTGCAGGGTGGAGTTGAGCATCGTGTAGCCGGGCCAGTCGGCGTGGGCGAAGTACTGCGGGCGGCGGTGAGCGGGGCTGCGGTGCAACAGGATCGAGGCACCCTTCGGGGTGTAGCCGTACTTGTGCAGGTCGACCGAGATGCTCGTGACCCCCTCGACGGCGAAGGTCCACGGCGGCACCTGTCGGCCCAGCCGCGCGGCGTACGGCAGCACCCAACCCCCGATGCAGGCGTCGACGTGGCAACGGATGCCCCGCTCGGCGGCGTGCGCGGCGATCGGCGGCACCGGGTCGACCACCCCGTGGGCGTACGACGGAGCGCTCACCGCGACCAGGACGGTGTCGTCGGGCGCGGCGTCGACCGCCGCGGCCATCGCCTCCGGCACGGCCCGGAAGTTGTCGCCGACTTCGACGACCACCGCCTCCACCCCGAAGTAGTGCGCGGCCTTGAGGAACGCGGCGTGGATGGTCGAGGGGACCACCATCCGCGGGCGGGTCACCTCCGGCCGGGCGTCACGCGCCGCCTGCACCGCGAGCAGCACCGACTCGGTGCCGCCGGACGTGATCGAGCCGACCGCCCCGGCCGGCGCGCCGAGCAGGTCGGCGGCGAAACCGACCAGTTCGTTCTCCATCTGCAGCATGCTCGGGAACGCGGTCGGGTCGAGCCCGTTGGTCGCCGCGAACGCCGCACTCGCGCGCCGACCGACCTCGTCGGCCTCGGCCAACCCGGAGTCGTAGACGTAGGCCAGCGTCCGACCGCCGTGGGTGGGCAGGTCGTCGGACTGCAGCGCCCGCAGCCGGTCGAGGACGGAGCGGGAGCGCGGGCTGAGGTCGGTCACGGAGCCTCCGGGGTCGGTGCGGGGACGGCCGCGGCAGCGGCGACGTCGGCGGCGGTCAGGGAGTAGCGGCGCAGGACGAGCAAACTGGCCAGCGTCAGCACGGCGGGCAGCACGGAGAAGCCGACGACGATGGCGGTGAGCGCGGAGTCGGGCTGCACGACCGCCTCGCCGGCGGACGAGCGGTAGGACCCGGCGGCCAGCACGAGGGCGAACAGCCCGGGGCCGAGGGCGAGGCCGAGGGTCTCGCCCGCGGTCCAGACGCCGGTGTAGACCCCGGCCCGGTTGCTGCCGGACCGGGCGGCATCGACGGCCGCGGCGTCGGGAAGCATCGCCAGCGGGAACATCTGGCACCCGGCATACCCGACACCGATGAGCGTCACGGCGGCGAAGACCGCGCCGGCCGGCACCTCCCGCGCGAGGCCGACCAGCAGGGCGCCCGCGGCGAGCACCACGGAGGAGACGATATAGCCCTGCTTCTTGCCGATCCGCTCGCCCATGCGGGCCCAGATGGGGGTGAGCAGCAGCGCCGGGCCGACGAAGCACACGAACAGGATCGTCGACGCCCCGGAGCGACCCAGCACGTGCCGGGCGAGGTAGTCGACGCCGGCGAGCATGATGCCGGTGGCGAGCGCCTGCAGGACGAAGGTCGTCAGCAGCAGCCGGAAGTCCTGCGCCGCGGCGACGATGCGCAACTGCTCGCGGAAGGACCCGCCGGCCGCCACCACCGCGCCGGCCGGCGCGGTGCGCGTGCCGCGATAGGAGCCGACCACGCCGATCACGATGATCACCGCGACGACGACCCCCATGACCCGGTAGCCGTCCCGGCCGCCGACCGCGTCGCGGATCGCGGGGGCGGAGGCGCCGCAGACCATGATCGTCAGCGCGAGGATCGCCACGCGCCAGGTCATCAGGCGCGTGCGCTCGTCATAGCTGTCGGTGAGCTCGGCGGGCATCGCGACGTAGGGCACCTGGAAGAACGCGTACGCCGTCGCGCAGCCGAGGAAGAACACCAGCACCCACGCGGCCTCGGCCACCCGCGACCCCATCGCCGGCCCGGCGAAGATCAGCGCGAAGCACAGCGCGAGCAGGAGGCCCGCCCGCAGTAGGAACGGCCGCCGCGGCCCGCGGGGATCGGTGCTGCGGTCGCTGATGCGTCCCGCGATCGGGTTGAGCACGACGTCCCAGGCCTTGGGCAGGAACACGATGACGGCCGCCACGGCGGCGGCGATCCCGAGGGTGTCGGTCAGGTAGGGCAGGAGCATCAGGCCCGGGACCGTGCCGAAGGCGCCGGTCGCCACCGAACCCATCCCGTAGCCCACGCGCTCACGGCGCCGCAGTTCGGACATGGTCGGACCCTAGTGGCGCGGCTCAGTCGCCGGGGGCGAGTTCACGGACGAGCAGGTCGGCGACGGCCTCCTGGTGCTCGGCGAACGGGTGGTACTCCAGCGCGCGCTCGGTGTTGCGTACCGCGCCGTTGACCCACGGCTCGTCCGCGCAGATGTGGTGATCGGCGGAGATCGACCGGACGTCGAGGAAACCGACGTCGGCCCGGGCCGCGGCCCGCCGCATCGCACGGTCGAGACGGCCGGCGATCTGGCGGACCAGATCCAGGTCACCGATCGCGATCGGAAGGATCTCGCAGGTCTCGCCGGTGGGCGGGATGAAGTGGGGATAGCCCACCAGCACCACGTCGGCGTCCGCGGCGCGCGAGGTCACCTCCCTCAGGACGCCCACGATGTTGTCCTCCACCCGGTCGATCTCGGCGGGCAGATCCCGGCCCTCGGCCGCGAGTCGGTCGGTGCAGGGCGAGCCGGTCGGCTCCTCGGCAGCCATGCACAGGTCGATCATCGTGGCGAACAGCGCGTAGTCGTTGCCGCCGATGCCGACGGTGACCAGGTCGGTGTCCTCGGTGACCGCGTCGATCTGCGGGGCGATCTCGAGGTCGAGGATCCGCTGTCCGGTGAGGACGTCGTCGGTGGTGGCGCCACTGCAGCTGACGTCGGCGAGGTCGGCACCGAGCTCCTCGGCGAGCAGCGCCGGATAGTTGGCCTGCGACCGGAAGCACCCGTCGGCCAGATCGGTGGGCGGGACATAGGGCGCGGCGGTGTAGGAGTCGCCGAGCGCGACGTAGGTCCCGATGCCGGGCGCGCCGGCGGTGCTCGGGACGTCGGCCGGCGATGTGATCGGACCGGTCGGTTCGGTGCGCGGGTCGCCGGAGGAGCAGCCGGCCAGCACCGCGAGCAGCACCGCGAGGACGGCGGCGGCGAGCAGGGCGGTGGGGCGTCGGGTCACAGCGACCGGGAGGCGGCCGAGGAGTAGCGCCGCCGCGGGTTGGTGCCGATCGGGTCCGCGGACGGCTCGGTCGGTTCGTCGCCCGACCACTGCGTGATCCAGTCGTCGAGTAGCGGCCAGGTCGTACGCCGCGCGTCGCGGCCGGTGAGCATCCCCAGGTGGCCGCCGGGCACGAGCTCGAAGCGCACCTCGGGGGCGCCGGTCAGGTGGTCGCGGATGGCGCGGACGGCGGGCGCCGGCGCGATCGTGTCGTTGCTCCCGGCGAGGACCAGGACGGGGACGTCGATCGCGGCCAGATCGATGGTCCGGTCGTCGAGCACGAACGAACCGGTCGCCAGCTGGTTGCCCTTGAGGAAGCGGTGGTAGAGCTGCCCGAACGTCCGCCCGGGGTAGGCGGTCATGCTCGCGGTGAACCGGTCGACCGCCTCGACCTGGGCCAGGAAGTCGGCGTCGTCGAGGTTGGTCGCGACCGCGAGCGGCTTGGTCACGACCTTCTGCACGCTGGTGAGCTGGAAGGCGCGGGTGACCAGCGGCTTCGGGATGCCGCCGAGCGCGCGGTAGAGCTGGGTCACCAGGCCTCCGCCGCTGCTGAGGTTGAGCAGCGGCCGCAGGGGAGCGACGAGGGGGACCTGGCGGACGTCGACCGGCGAGCCGAGGATCGTCAGGGAGGCGATCGGCAGGTCGGCGGCGTCGGCCGCGGTGAGCGCGGCGAAGATGCCGCCGAGGCTCCACCCCACCAGGTGGACCGGTCGCCGGCCGGCGTGTTCATGCACCGCGCGGACGGCGGCGGGGACGACCTCGTCGACCCAGTGCTCCACGCCGATGCTGCGGTTGGCGAAGGAGACCTCGCCGTACTCCACCAGATAGGTGGGGCGGTGCTGCTGGAGGAGGTGCTCGACCAGCGAGCACCCGCGGCGCAGGTCGTAGCACATCGACGGCGCGGCGAGCGGCGTCACCAGCAGCACGGGATCGCCGGCCGACCGCGCCGGACCGATCGGGCGGTAGTGATAGACCTCGCGCAGCACCCCGTCGTCGATCAGCGTCCGCGGCATCGGGCGCAGGTCGGCCAGCCCGCCGTACACCACGCGGTGCGCGAGGTTGTTGGCCGCCGAGACGACCTGGCCCGGCTTCGGAAGCAGATCCATGGCTGGGAAGCGTACGGCGGTGGTGGTCGGCGTCAGGAGCGCTTGGCCGGGCGCACGGTCTTGCCGTGGGTGCGCAGGTCGGCGCTGAGCGCGGCCAGGAACCGGTCGGCCCAGGCGGTGACGTCGTGCTCGGCCACCGTCTTGCGCATCGCGCGCATCCGCTTGGCCAGGTCCTTGGGCTCGGCCTCCATCGCCCCGATGATCGCGGCCTTCATGCCGTTGATGTCGTAGGGGTTGATGAGGAAGGCCTGCTTGAGCTCGTCGGCGGCGCCGGCGAACTCCGAGAGGACCAGTGCGCCGTCGTCGCCGAGGCGGCAGGCGACGTACTCCTTGGCCACCAGGTTCATCCCGTCGCGCAGCGGCGTGACGACCATGATGTCGGCGGCGAGGTAGAGCGCGGCCATCTCCTCGCGCGGGTAGGAGGAGTGCAGGTAGCTGATCGCGGGTCGCCCGATCCGACCGAGGTCGCCGTTGATGCGCCCGACGAGCCGGTCGATGTCGTCGCGGAGGATGCGGTACTGATCGACCCGCTCGCGGGAGGGCGTGGCGACCTGGACGAACACCGCGTCCTCGACGTCGAGGATGCCATCGGAGAGCAGCTCGCCGAAGGCGCGCAGGCGGGCGTAGATGCCCTTGGTGTAGTCGAGCCGGTCGACGCCGAGCAGGATCCGCCGCGGGTTGCCCAGCTGCTGACGGATCTCGGCGGCGCGGCGGACGACCTCGGGCGTGGCGGCGAGCTCCTCGAAGCCCGCGGTGTCGATCGAGATCGGGAACGCGCCGGCCTGCACCACCCGACCATCGGGCAGGTAGACGCTGTCGCGGTGGGTCTTGTGGCCCACACGCTGGCGGACGAGGCGGACGAAGTTCTGCGCCGCACCCGGCAGCTGGAAGCCGACCAGGTCGGCCCCGAGCAGCCCCTCGAGGATCTGGCGGCGCCACGGCAGCTGGCTGAACAGCTCGGCGGGCGGGAACGGGATGTGCAGGAAGAACCCGATGCGCAGATCGGGGCGGAGCTCGCGCAGCATCGCCGGCACGAGCTGCATCTGATAGTCGTGCACCCACACGGTCGCGCCCTCGGCGGCCACCTCGGCCGCGCGCTCGGCGAACCGCCGGTTGACCGTGACGTAGGCGTCCCACCACTCTCGGTGGAACTCCGGCGTGGCCACGACGTCGTGGTAGAGCGGCCACAGGGTGGCGTTGGAGAACCCCTCGTAGAACTCCTCGACCTCCCGGGCCGACAGACCGACGGGCACCAACCACAGCCCGTCCTCGACGAACGGCTCGAGGTCGGCCTGGGCGTCGGCGCCGCCGGGCCAGCCGATCCAGGCGCCGTGGTTGGCGCGCATGACCGGCTCGATCGCCGCCACCAGCCCGCCGGGGGAGCGTCGCCAACCCACGGTCCCGTCGGGCTCGACCACCCGATCGACGGGCAGCCGGTTGGCGACGATCACGAGCTCGGCCCGAGCAGGGTTGTTCTGGCTCACATCTGGCACCCTACGGGAGCAGCCGAACCCCCTGCGGCCGATGCGGAGCGGGGAATGACACCGGTGTGGTTCGTCCCGTATCCTGGCCGGCAGCAGTCGTGACCGAGTCGAGTCGATCTGGGAGTCAGCATGGACGCCGTCCACCCCTCCGGTGCCGTCGCGAGGACCACCCCCGAGGAGACCCCGCAGGCGGAACTCTCCGAGCGCGACCGCGAGATCCTCGACTTCGAGCGCCAGTGGTGGAAGTACGCCGGCGCCAAGGAGCAGGCGGTGCGCGAGAAGTTCGACATGAGCGCCACCCGCTACTACCAGGTCCTCAACGCGCTCATCGACCGTCCCGAGGCGCTCGCGCACGACCCGCTGCTGGTCCGGCGCCTGCGTCGGCTGCGCGCCGCGCGCCAGCGGGCCCGGTCGGCGCGCCGCCTCGGCTTCGAGGTCTAGCCGGCGTGCGGGCGATGCGCGAGCACGGCGTCGCTGCCCCGGCCCTCGTCGCCGTGCTGAGCACCGTGGCCGTGGTCGCCGCGGGCCTTTACTTCGTCCTCAGCGGCGGCCCGGCCGAGGAGCCGACCACCCCGTCGGCCCCCGCCCCGACCACGGTCGCGACGCCGACGCCCTCGCCGACCGCGGAGGCCACGCCGACCAAACGCAAGCCGCGGGTGCGCCGCGGCAACGTCTACGTCGAGGTCTACAACAACTCCGGGATCTCCGGCCTCGCCGCCCGCACGGCCACCACCGTCAGGGGCGCCGGGTGGCAGGTCGTCGGCGAGGACAACTGGTACGGCACGATCACCGAGTCCACCGTCTACTACCCGCCCCGGCTGAAGGCCGCGGGCCGGCTGCTCGCCCGCGACCTCGGCATCACCCGGGTCCGGCCGGCCGTCGACCCGATGAAGCTCGACCGGTTGACGGTCATCCTCACCTCCGACTTCGCCTGAGGGTGCGGTGATGGAGCACCTGCACGCCGACGCCGCGCAGCGCTACGCCGACCTCGTGGCCCGGGGGTCCGAAGCGGTGCTCGGCCTCGACTTCGACGGCACGCTCGCGCCGATCGTCGAGGACCCGACCCGCGCGCGGATCCACCCCGACGCGGCCGCCGCGGTGCTCGCCGCCGGTCGGCACCTGGGCGCGGTCGCGGTGATCACCGGACGACCGGTGCGCCAGGCGCTGGACCTCGGTGACCTGGCGGAGCTCTCCGACGGGTTGGTCGAGGCGGGCCGGGAGCTGTTCGTCCTCGGGCAGTACGGCAACGAGCGGTGGTCCTCCTCCCATCCCGAGGTGGTCGTGCCGCCCGTCCCGGCCGGGGTCGACGCCTTCGCGGCCGACCTGCCGGCGGCGCTGCGCTCCGCCGACGCCGCCGACGCCTACATCGAGGACAAGGGCCTCGCCGTCGCCGTGCACACCCGGCGCCTGGCCGACGCGAGCGCGGCGTACAACCGACTGCTCCCGGTCCTGGGGGCGCTGGCCGACACCCACGGGTTGACGGTCGAGCCCGGCCGCCAGGTCATCGAGGTGCGCGGCGGCGAGACCCACAAGGGGGAGGCCGTGCGCACGCTGGCCGCCGAGCTGGACGCGCGCGGCTTCTGCTTCGTGGGCGACGACCTGGGCGACGTGGAGGCGTTCCGTGCCGTCGAGGAACTGCGCGCCGACGGCATGGCCGGCCTCCTGGTGTGCTCGGGCTCGGAGGAGCAGCCGGCGCTGCGTGACCTCGCCGACGTGCTCGTCCCGGGGCCCGACGGTGTCGTGGCGTTCCTGCGGGAGCTGGCCGCCGACCTGGCCGCCCGCCCGCTAGCCTGAGGCCCGATGACTGCCCCGGTCCTGCTCGTGACCTGCGCCGACCTCCCCGATGGGGAGCCCGGCGGCCATCTGCTCCTCGAGGCGCTCGCCGCGCGCGACATCCCCGCGCGCTGGGTCGCCTGGGACGACGCCGGGGTCGACTGGGCGGGCGCGCCCCTGGTGGCGGTCCGCAGCGCCTGGGACTACGACCAGCGCCCCGCCGAGTTCCTCGGCTGGGCGCGGCGCGTCGCCGACGCGGTCGGCGACCGGCTGCTCAACGGCGCGGAGGTCTTCGCCTGGAACGCCGACAAGCGCTACCTCGCCGAGCTCTACGCGACCGGTCTGCCCGTCGTGCCGACCCTGGTCGCGGAGGACGAGGGCGAGCTCCCGCCGGCGATCGCGACCTACGAGCAGGCCGTGGTGAAGTCGACGGTGGGTGCCGGCGGGCGCGGCGTCGTGGTCTTCGACGGCGTCCCGGGCGGCCCCGACGACCTCGACGAGTCCGCGCTGCTGGCCGGACCGTGGGTCGTGCAGCCGCTGGTCGAGTCGATCCGCTCGGTGGGGGAGCACTCGGTGTTCGTCCTGGGCGGTCGGGCGCAGGGCCAGGTCCGCAAGGTCCCCGCCGGCGAGGAGATCCGCGTGCACGAGGAGTACGGCGGCTCCAGCACCCCGGTCGACCTCGATCCGCAGGCCGCCGCGTGTGCGTCGATGGTCCTCGCCCACGTCGAGCGCGCCCACGGCTGGCGTCTCGACTACGCCCGGGTCGACCTGCTCCAGCACGAGGGTCGGTGGGTGGTCGGGGAGCTCGAGCTGATCGAGCCGGGGCTCTACCTCGACGTGCGTCCGGAGCTGGCCGGGACCTTCGCCGACGTGGTGGCCGCTCGTCTTGCACTCTCTTGACCCGAGTGCCAGACTGGCGTTAGCACTCTCCGTGGGAGAGTGACAGCCAAGGACCGGTTCGTCGAGGTCCTCCGCCCGCGGAGAAGGGTTCCGTCGGCCCCGGGGGATCGTCCGTCGCGGGCGGCGTGCCGGACCACCCGAACTCATCGAGTGAGGAATCGCAGGAGCCATGTCGAAGCTCATTGCTTTCAACGAGGAGGCCCGCCGCGGCCTCGAGCGGGGGATGAACACCCTCGCCGACGCGGTCAAGGTCACCCTCGGCCCGAAGGGACGCAACGTCGTCCTGGAGAAGAAGTGGGGCGCCCCCACCATCACCAACGACGGTGTCTCCATCGCCAAGGAGATCGAGCTCGAGGACCCGTACGAGAAGATCGGGGCCGAGCTGGTCAAGGAGGTCGCCAAGAAGACCGACGACGTCGCCGGTGACGGCACGACCACCGCGACCGTCCTGGCCCAGGCCATGGTCCGCGAGGGTCTGCGCAACGTCGCCGCCGGCGCCAACCCGATGGCGCTCAAGCGCGGCATCGAGTCCGCCGTCGAGGCCGTCTCGGCCCAGCTGCTGCAGATGGCCAAGGACGTCGAGACCCGCGAGCAGATCGCGGCCACCGCCACCATCTCCGCCGGCGGCGACACCACCGTCGGTGACGCCATCGCCGAGGCGATGGACAAGGTCGGCAAGGAAGGCGTCATCACCGTCGAGGAGTCGAACACCTTCGGCATCGACCTCGAGCTGACCGAGGGGATGCGGTTCGACAAGGGCTACATCTCGGCTTACTTCGTCACCGACCCCGAGCGGATGGAGACCGTCCTCGAGGACCCCTACATCCTCGTGGCCAACCAGAAGATCTCCAACGTCAAGGACCTGCTGCCGGTCCTGGAGAAGGTCATGCAGTCGGGCAAGCCGCTGCTGATCATCGCTGAAGACGTTGAAGGCGAAGCGCTGGCCACCCTGGTGGTCAACAAGCTGCGTGGCGGCCTGAAGGTCGCTGCCGTCAAGGCCCCGGGCTTCGGCGACCGCCGCAAGGCGATGCT
>JAJUGK010000023.1 GCA_029268205.1 Nocardioidaceae bacterium | reverse complement strand
CTCACCGCCACGCCGGTGTTCCTCTGGGCCGGCGCCGGCTGTGTGGTCGTGGCGCGGCGCCACGTGGGCACACCGCGCTCAGCGGCCTGGGTCGTGGTCGGACTCGCCGTCTTCTTCGCCGGCCCGCTGACGCTCGCCTAAGCGCCGATAAGCCACATTATGTCAACTAGTCACGGGAGGCGGCCGGGTGGGCCCGACGCCCTACCTCCCCCTCGCTGTCGACGGCGCCGGTGATCCACGCGACGGTCCAGGCGGCGGTGACCGTCGCGAAGCCGGCGAGACAGCCGAGCACGATCAGACCGACGGGCGCGCCGAGCGCGACCAGCGCGACCAGGATGCCGACGGCCAACAGCCCGCCGAGCCCGAGCGACAACGTCATCCAGGCGACCACCCGGATCCACCAGTCACCGCAGGCCCGGACCTCTGCGGCGACGACGGCCCAGGTGCTCCAGGCGACGTCGACGACCGACCGACGGATCTGCGTCATCTCCTGCGTCATCTGCGACTCCTCGTGCTGAGTCAGGTTCTCCTTTCGATCCCACTGTGGGGAACGAAGCAGATACCCGCTCGGTGCTCGGAAGTCACCTGCGACCTGCGACGTGGCGTGGGCGCCGAGCCGCGCTCAGTCGTGGAGGTCGCCGTCGACGTACACCCAGCGGCCACCGCGCCGGGAGAACCGGCTCGTCTCGTGCAGGGTCCCGCGACCTGCCGGCGTGACGTACGCCGCCTCGAACTCCACCACGCCGGACTCATCGTCGCCGGAGGCCGCGACGACCTCGAGCCCGGTCCAGCGAAGGCTCGGATCGGGGGCAACGTCGTCCGGCCGGGTCCGCGGGTGCCAGGTGCGGAAGACGTAGTCCGACTCCCCCAACGCGTACGCCGCGTACCGCGCCCGCATCAGCTCCTCCGGCGTGTCCGCCTCCCGCTCGCCGCGGTGCAGCGGCCCACAGCAGGCGTCGTAGACCGCCCGCCCGCACGGACACGCACTCGCTCCGGTGAACACGGAGCCGACCGTACGCCTATGCGCCGTAGACCGGCTCCGGGGTCGGCGCCTCGGCGAGCAGCTCGCGCAGCGCCGGGCCCACCTCGGCCGCCTCCCAGCGGCGACCGGCGTCGCGGGCCGGACCGTGCCGCCACCCGTCCTCCACGGTGATCGTGCTGCCGTCGATCTCGATGACCCGTCCGGTGACGTCGGCGGCCTCCTCGGAGGCGAGCCAGGCGACGATCGGCGAGTTGTCCTCCGGCAGTGCCATCGCGCTGGTGTCGAACGCGCCCTCGGTCATCCGGGTCTTGGCGACCGGGGCGATCGCGTTGACCGTGACCCCGTAGCGCCCCATCTCCTGGGCGGCGACCAGGGTGAGGCCGGCGATCCCGGCCTTCGCCGCGGAGTACGTCGCCTGCCCGACCGAGCCCTGCAGGCCGGCGCCCGAGGAGGTGTTGATGACCCGCGCCGCCCGCTGACGGCCCTCCTTGGACTCCGCACGCCAATACGCGCCCGCGTGCCGCAGCGGTGCGAAGTGCCCCTTGAGGTGCACCCGGATCACCGCGTCCCACTCCTCCTCTGAGGTGTTGACCAGCATCCGGTCGCGGACGAATCCGGCGTTGTTGACCAGGATGTCGAGTCCGCCGAAGGTGTCGATCGCCTGGCGCACCATCGCCTCGGCCTCGGCGAAGTCGGCGACGTCGGCGCCGTTGGCGACCGCCCGGCCACCCAGCGCCTCGATCTCGGCGACGACCTCCTCCGCCGGGGTCTCCCCCGTGCCCTCGCCGGCGAGCGAGACGCCGTAGTCGTTGACGACCACGGCCGCGCCGTGGCGGGCGAGCTCGAGGGCGTGGGCGCGGCCGATGCCGCGGCCGGCTCCGGTGACGATGGCGACGCGGCCGGCAAGCAGGGTGCTCACGAGGTGACTCCTTCGGGGGCGAACGGGTGGGTCTCGATCTGGTCGGCGAAGTGGAAGATCGGCGGCTCTCCCCCGCCGTGGCAGCCGACGTGCGCGCCGCTGACGTAGGACGCCATCGGCGAGGCCAGGAACACCGCGACGTCGCCGATCTCGGCGGGCTCGGCCATCCGACCGAGCGGGATGGTGCGCTCGATGCGCCGTACCTGCTCGTCTCCGCCGTAGTGGTCCGCGGTGTTCTCGGTGCGGCACAGGCCCACGTCGATGGAGTTCACCCGCACCCGCGGACCCCACTCCTGGGCCAGGCTGGTGGTGAGGGAGTTGACGCCGGCCTTGGCCGCGCCGTACGACGCCGTCCCCGGCGACGGTCGCGAGGCCGAGATCGACGAGACGTTGATGATGGCTCCCCCGCTCTCCTGCTCGCGCATCACGGCGTACGCCGCGCGCGCCACGGCGAGCGGACCCAGCAGGTTGAGCCCGACGATCTTCTCGTGGAACCGGTCCGAGGCGTCGGCCGCCAGGGCGTACGGCGCTCCCCCGGCGTTGTTGACCACCACGTCGAGGCGGCCGTGGTCGGCCACGATGCCGTCCACCAGGGCCGCGACGTCGTCGGGGTCACGCACGTCGCAGGTGCGGTGCTCGGTGCCGGGCGCCGCCTCGGCGACCGGCCGACGGGCGCAGGTGACCACCGTGGCCCCGGCGTCGACGAACCGGCGGGCGATGCCCGCGCCGATCCCCTGCGACCCGCCGGTCACGAGGACGACCCGGCCACTGAGGTCGATGGTGATCGACATCTGGCTCCCTTCGAAGGTCGAGGCGAGGTCCGAGCGAACCAAGCAAGTGTTAGGGTACCAAGCAAACGTTAGGTTTGGTCCTCCGACCCGGAAGGCACATCTGCAATGGGCATCTCCTCCACGCTGCGGCCGGACCATGTCCGCGTCGTCACGATGGACTTCCCGCCGGTGAACGCCCTGCCCGTGCAGGGCTGGTTCGACGTCGCGGCCGCGCTCGACGAGGCCTCGGCCGACCCGCAGACCCATGTCGTGGTGCTGCGTGCCGAGGGCAAGGGCTACAACGCCGGCGTCGACATCAAGGAGATGCAGAACACCACCGGCTTCGACGCGCTGATCGGCGCCAACAAGGGCTGCTTCACCGCGTTCAAGGCGGTCTATGAGTGCAGCGTCCCGGTGATCGCGGCCGTGCACGGCTTCTGCGTCGGCGGCGGCGTCGGCCTGGTCGGCAACGCCGACGTCGTGGTGGCCAGCGACGACGCCTACTTCGGCGTACCCGAGGTCAAGCAGGGCGCCCTCGGCGCCGCCACCCACATGGCGCGCCTGGTCCCCCAGCACCTCATGCGCACCCTCTACTTCACCGCGCGCACGATCCCGGCGAAGGACCTGGTGCAGCACGGGTCGGTGTACGCCGTGGTCCCGCGCGCCGAGCTCGACGACCTCGCGCTCTCGCTCGCCGCGGACATCGCGGAGAAGGACACCCGGGTGATCCGGGCCGCCAAGGAGGCGCTCAACGGCATCGACCCGATCGACGTGAACAAGAGCTACCGGTTCGAGCAGGGCTTCACGATGGAGCTCAATCTCGCCGGTGTCTCCGACGAGCTGCGCGACGACTTCGCCGGCACCGACAAGGCCCGGTCCGGGCGAGATGAAGCAGGCCGCACCGGCCAGAAGGGAGCGTCCGCGTGAACGGCACCCCGCGGGACAAGACGATGACCATCGACGAGGTGGTCGGCCAGCTCGAGAGCGGCATGACCATCGGCATCGGTGGCTGGGGCCCCCGGCGCAAGCCGATGGCGCTCGTCCGGGCGATCGCCAACTCCGACCTGACCGACCTGACGCTGGTCGCCTGGGGCGGCGCCGACGTCGGGCTGCTCGCCCGGGCCGGCAAGATCCGCAAGCTGGTCTACGCCTTCGTGTCGCTGGACTCGGTGCCACTGGAGCCGAACTTCCAGAAGGCCCGCCAGGAGGGCACGATCCCCGAGATCGTGGAGATCGACGAGGGGATGTTCAACGCCGGCCTCCAGGCCGCCGCCCAGCGGCTGCCGTTCCTGCCGATCCGTGCGGGCCTCGGCTCCGACGTCCTGGTCCACAACCCGCAGATCAGGACCGTCACGAGCCCGTACGCCGACGCCGACGGCGTCCACGAGGAGCTGGTCGCCGCTCCGGCGCTGAACCTCGACGTCGCCCTGGTCCACATGAATCGCGCGGACAAGCACGGCAACGCCTCCTACCTCGGGCCGGACCCGTACTTCGACGACCTGTTCTGCATGGCGGCCGAGCGCGCGTTCGTGTCGTGCGAGCAGATCGTCGACACCGCCGGTCTCACCGTCGACACCCCGGTGCAGCGCGTGCTGCTCAACCGGATGATGGTCGACGGCGTGGTCGAGACGCCCAACGGCGCCCACTTCACCACCTGCACCCCCGACTACGAGCGCGACGAGCGCTTCCAGCGGGCGTACGCCGAGGCCGCCCGCGGATCGGAGGAGGACTGGGCAGCGTTCCACGAGCGCTTCCTGTCCGGGGACGAGGCGTCCTACCAAGCCGCAGTCCGCGCGTTCGCCGAGGAGGCAAGCAAGTGACCAGTACGACCGACATCACCCGCGCCGACGTCTGCGCCGCCGCGGTCGCCGACGCGTTCGCCGAGGACGGCGAGATCTTCGGCAGCCCGATGGGCCTCATGCCGATGCTCGGCGTACGCCTGGCCAAGCTCACCAGCAATCCCGACCTGGTCCTCTCCGACGGCGAGGCACTCTTCCTCGGCGGGGTGCCGCCGGTCGGCGCCAAGGCCGACGTCGTCGAGGGCTGGATCCCCTTCCGTCGCGTGTTCGAGGTGATCGGCTACGGCCGGCGACACGTGATGATGGGCGCCACCCAGGTCGACCGGCACGGCAACCAGAACATCTCCGCCATCGGCCCCTTCGAGCGCCCCAAGCGTCAGCTGCTCGGCTCGCGCGGTGCCCCGGGCAACACGGTGGGCAACCGCACGTCGTACTGGGTGCCCAAGCACTCCCCCCGCGTCTTCGTCGAGGCCGTCGACGTCGTCTCCGGGGTCGGCCCGAGGCGGGCCAAGGAGGCCGGCGTCGCCGCCAGCAAATACAACGACATCCACCGGATCGTCACCAACCTGGCCGTCTTCGACGTCAAGGGCGCCGACGACACCGTGCGGCTGCTGTCCGTGCACCCGGGTGTGAGCGTGGCTGAGGTCCAGGAGGCCACCGGCTTCGACCTCGGCGTCACCGACCCGGCCGCGGTGCCCGAGACCCGTACGCCGACCGCGGAGGAGCTCATCCTGATCCGCGAGGTGCTCGACCCCAAGGGTCTGCGGTTCAAGGAGGTCCCGGCCGCATGATCGACCAGCAGCTGACGACCGCGCTCACCGAGCTCGTCGGCATCCGGCACCCGGTCGTCCAGACCGGGATGGGCTGGGTCGCCGGACCTCGGCTCGTCTCGGGCACGGCGAACGCCGGCGGTCTGGGCATCCTCGCCTCGGCCACGATGACCTTCGAGGAGCTCGAGCGCGCGATCCTCGAGGTCAAGGGCCGCACCACCGCGCCCTTCGGGGTCAACCTGCGCGCCGACGCCGGCGACGCGCCCGAGCGGGTCGACCTGCTGATCAAGCACGGGGTGAAGGTCGCCTCCTTCGCGCTGGCGCCCAAGAAGGAGCTCATCGCGAAGCTCAAGGACCACGGCATCGTCGTGATGCCGTCGGTCGGCGCGCCGCGGCACGCCGAGAAGGTGGCCGGCTGGGGCGCGGACGCGGTGATGATCCAGGGCGGCGAGGGCGGTGGCCACACCGGCTCGGTGCCGACGTCGCTGCTGCTGCCGACGGTGCTGGATGCGGTCGACATCCCGGTCGTCGCCGCCGGCGGGTTCTTCGACGGCCGTGGCCTCGCCGCGGCACTGGCGTACGGCGCGGCCGGCATCGGGATGGGCACGCGGTTCCTGCTCACCCGCGACAGCGCGGTGCCCGACGCCGTGAAGCAGCTCTACCTCTCCCACGACGTCAACGGCACCGTCGTGACCGCCAAGGTCGACGGGATGCCGCACCGGATGCTGCGCACCAAGCTCGTCGAGGAGCTCGAGGAGACCACCGCCGTACGCCGCCTCGGGCCGACCCTCCGCCGCACGCTGGAGTTCAAGCAGATGAGCGGGCTGAGCTGGCCGCAGCTGCTCAAGGACGGGCGGGCGATGAAGCGCGAGAGCGGGCGTTCCTGGTCGCAGATGATGCTGGCGGCCAACACCCCGATGATGCTCAAGGCCGGCCTCGTGGAGGGTGACACCTCCGCCGGGGTGCTGGCCTCCGGCCAGGTCGTCGGCGTCCTCGACGACCTGCCCAGCTGCGAGGAGCTCATCGACCGGGTGGTCACCGACGCCGCGGCGGCCCTGCGCCGCACGCACGCACACCTGGCCTGATCTGACGCCCCACCCGGCTTGGTCCCTGCTAACCGGCGCTGATCTTGCGCTGGAAGCACACCTCATTGCCGAGCAGCTCGTAGCCGAGCTCCTCGTTGATCGGCACCATGTGGTCGTTCGACGCGGCGTTGCCGGTGTCGATGTCGACCACCCCGGGTTCGACGTCGCGCAGCCAGCGCACCATCTCGGCCTTGAGCAGGAAGCCGAGCCGGTGGCCGCGGTGGGCCCGGACGACGCTGGTGTCGTGCTGCCCGGCGAACCCGGGCCGGAGCGTCTCCACCGCGACGACCGTGTGGCCGGCCAGCTCCCCGGTCCCGCGGTGCCGCGCCACGACGCGGTAGAGCCGGTTGCCGCGGGCCTCCTGGGCCGCCTCGTACGCCGCGATCCGCTCCGCGGACACGATCTCGTCCTCCATGTCGAGGTCGTCGGTCGGCGCGTCGTTGATCGCGGCGGCCATCGCCGCGACCTCCGCCAGTTGGTCGGCGGGAGTCCGGCCGCGCATCCGGATCAACTCGTAGTCCGCGGCGCGCGCCCGGGCCTCGGCGTACTTCTGCGCCAACTCGCCCAGGTCGAGCGCGGGCAGGTGCTGGCGGCGCACCGCCCCGACGTACGCCTCGTCGTAGCCGTGCCGCGCGGCGAAGCCGCGGGCCGCCGGCGAGTCCCAGCCGCCGATGCCGAAGGTGGTGCGGCCCAGGGCGGTCGCCTCGCGCTCGAGGTGGGCGAGCATCGCACTGCCGAGCCCGCCACGGCGGTGGGCGGGGTGCACCTGTACGTCGAGCCAGGCGAGGTGGCGGTTGTCCCACTCCCCCGCCTCGAGCTCGCCGGCCACCACGACCTCGCCGCTGCCGGGCAGCGGGCCGAGGAAGGTGCGCGGCACCTCGCCGTCCCAACCGTGGCGCAGGCGCTTCTCCCAGAACTCCGCCGGAGCCGGGTACGCCCGTGGCGCGTCCACCGCCCGCGCGGCCGTGACCAGCGCGGCCACGGCCGCCACGTCGGCGGTGTCGTCGGGCCCGTAGGGGCGGACGTCGAGCTTGGTCCGGAGTGCGGTCATGCGCTCAGCGTGCGCCTCCGGGCACGCCGTGCGCCAACGATTTTTCGGGCTCGCTCAGAGCCGCTCGATGATGGTGACGTTGGCCTGTCCGCCGCCCTCGCACATCGTCTGCAGTCCGTAGCGGCCGCCGGTGCGCTCGAGCTCGTTGAGCAGAGTGGTCATGAGCCGGGTGCCGGTGGCGCCGATGGGGTGGCCCAGGGCGATGCCGCCGCCGTTGACGTTGACCTTCTCCAGCGGGACGTCGAGCTCGCGCGACCAGGCGAGGACCACCGAGGCGAAGGCCTCGTTGCACTCGAACAGGTCGATGTCGTCGACGCTCATGCCGGCCCTGTCGAGCGCGTGGCGGGTGGCCCGGATCGGTCCGGTGAGCATCCAGACCGGGTCGTCCCCACGGACGGAGAGGTGATGGATGCGGGCACGCGGCGTGAGGCCGTGGTCCTTGACCGCCTGCTCGGAGGCGATGAGCATCGCCGACGACGCGTCGGAGATCTGCGAGGCGACCGCGGCGGTGATGAGGCCGCCCTCCTCCAGCGGCTGCAGCGCGGCCATCTTCTCCAACGACGTCCCGCGGCGCGGACCCTCGTCGGTGGTGAAGTCGCCGACCGGCGCGATCTCCCGGTCGAAGCGGCCCTCGTCGATCGCGCGCAGCGCACGCTCGTGGGAGCTGAGCGCGAACCGCTCCATCTCCTCGCGCGAGATGTCCCACTTCTCGGCGATCATCTGGGCGCTGCGGAACTGCGAGACCTCCTGGTCGCCGTAGCGCGCCACCCAGCCGGGCGACTCGGCGAACGGCGTGGTGAATCCGTACTGCTGGGCGACGAGCATCGCCGCTGAGATCGGGATCGCCGACATGTTCTGCAAACCCCCGGCGACCACGAGGTCCTGGGTGCCCGACATCACGCCCTGGGCGGCGAAGTGCACGGCCTGCTGGGAGGAGCCGCACTGCCGGTCGATGGTCACCCCGGGGACCTCGTCGGGCAGGCCCGCGACCAGCCAGGCGGTGCGGGCGACATCGCCGGCCTGCGACCCGATGGTGTCGCAGCAGCCCATCACCACGTCGTCGACCGCGGCCGGGTCGACGCCCGTGCGGTCCATGAGCGCCGAGAGCACGTGGGCGCCCAGGTCGGCGGAGTGCATCGCGGCGAGAGCGCCGCCGCGCTTGCCCACCGGGGTGCGGACGGCATCGACGATGTAGGCCTCGGCCATGGGGTTCCTCCAGGGTTCGGGTGGTGCGGGACGGGGGGGTGCGTACGGGGTGGTGCGGGCTCAGCGCGGGCCGAGACCCTCGAGCAGGATCGCGAGGTACTGGTCGGCGACCTCGGCGGCGCTGAACTGGCCGCCCGGGCGGTACCACGCCACGGCGACCCAGACGGTGTCGCGGATGAAGCGGTAGGTCAGCACCGGGTCGAGGTCGTCGCGCAGCGCGCCGGTGCGGATGCCCTCGTCGATGACGCCCATCCACATCGTGCGGAACCGCTCGTTGTTGGTGCGCAGGTAGTCGAACCGGTCGTCCTCGGCGAGCACCGCCGCGTCGTTCTGGAAGATCGCGACGGCCGGGCGGTTGCGGTGGATCGCGTCGAAGGAGATCCGCACGAGCCGCTCGAGCTTGTTCCGCGCGTCGTCCGCCGAGGTGAGCACGGCGTCGTACTCCTCGAAGAGGCCGGCCTGGAAGGTGGACAGGATCTCGTCGACCATCGACTCCTTGGAGTCGAAGTGGTGGTAGAGGCTCCCCGACAGGATCCCGGCGGCGTCGGCGATGTCGCGCACCGTCGTGGCGCGGAATCCCCGCGCGGCGAACAGCTCCGCGGCGATCGCGAGCAGCTCGGCGCGGCGGCTGGAGGCGTTGGTGCCGTTGCTGGCCATGTCAGGCTCGCTGGCTGCTGGCCGAGATGACCTCGCCGGTGAGGTACGACGCGTAGTCGCTGGCGAGGAACACCATCACGTTGGCGATCTCCCACGGCTCGGCGGCGCGCCCGAACGCCTCGCGCTGGGTGAGCACGTCGAGCAGCTCGTCGGAGGTGACCTTGGCCAGGAACGGGTGCATCGCCAGGCTCGGCGAGACTGCGTTGACCCGGATGCCGTGCTCGGCGACGTCCAGCGCCGCGCACCGCGTGAGCGCCATGACGCCGGCCTTCGCGGCCGCGTAGTGGGCCTGGCCCTCCTGCGCGCGCCACCCGATCACCGAGGCGTTGTTGACGATCGTGCCGCGGGTGCCGGCGGCGATCATCCGGTTGCTCGCGGCGCGCACGCACCGGAAGGTGCCGGTCAGGGTGATGTCGAGTACCCGGGACCACTGCTCGTCGGTCATCTCGGTGATCGCCGCGGTGCCGCCGAGGCCTGCGTTGTTGATCATCACCTCGACGCCGCCGAACGGCTCGGCCGCGTCGAGCAGCGCCTGCACCTGCGACTCGTCGGTCACGTCGCACAGCGTGCTCGCGACCCGGTCGGCACCGAACTCCGCGGCCAGCGTCTCGTGCGCCTCCGCGACCCGCCGCTCGTGGGTGTCGCTGAGCACGACGGCGCGTGCCCCCTCCTCCAGCACCCGCCGGGTCACCGCGGCCCCGATGCCGGCGCCGGCCGCGGCGGTGACGACGACGACCTTGTCGGCCAGCAGACCGTGCGGTGCGACGTAGTCGGGTACGGGCTGTTGGGGTCGACGCCGCAGCGCCGGGTCCTCGCCGGCGACCGTGTGGGGTGCGGGCGTGGGGTTCGTGGGTGCGGTCATCCGCGGGCCTCCCGGGGTAGGCCGAGCACACGCTCGGCGAGGATGTTGCGCTGGATCTCGTCGGATCCGCCGTAGATCGTGTCGGCGCGCGAGAACAGGAAGATGCGCTGCCAGCCGGTGAGCTCGTACGGCGCTGCCTCCGCTCGCAGCCCGTCGGCGCCGGCGACGGCCATCGCGACCTCCCCGAGCGAGCGGTGCCAGTTGGCCCAGACGAGCTTGAAGATCGAGCCGGCACCGCCCCCGGCCGCGGAGTCCTCGCCGCCGCTGACCGTCGACAGGCCGCGCAGGGCCTGGGCGCGCATCACCTCGAGCTCGACGTCCAGCCGCGCGATCCGGTCGCGGATCAACGGGTCGTCGTAGGAGCCGTTGGCCTTGGCCATCTCGACCACGCCGGCGAGCTCCCGGGCGAAGCCGACGACCTGGCCGAGCACCGAGACACCGCGCTCGAACCCGAGGAGCCCCATCGCGACGCCCCAGCCGCGACCGACCTCGCCGACGACAAGGTCGGCGGCCGTGCGCGCGCCGGTGAAGAACACCTCGTTGAACTCCGACCCGCCGGTCAGCTGCTCGATCGGGCGGACCTCGACCCCCTCCTGGTCGATCGGGACCAGCAGGAACGACAGGCCGTGGTGCCGCTGCGAGCCGGGCTCGGTGCGGGCGACGACGAAGAGCCAGTCGGACAGGTGGGCGTTGGAAGTCCAGACCTTCTGTCCGTCGATGACCCACTCGTCGCCCTCGAGGCGGGCGCGCGTCTGCACGGCCGCGAGGTCGGAGCCGGCGCCGGGCTCGGAGTAGCCCTGGGCCCACAGTTCGTCGACCGCCCGGATCCGCGGGAGGAACCGCTGCTGCTGCTCTGGCGTGCCGAAGGCGATCAGGGTGGGACCGAGCAGCTCCTCCCCCAGGTGGTTGACCCCCGCCGGGGCGTTCGCGCGGGCGTACTCCTCGTGGAAGATCACCTGTTGCAGCAGGCTCAGGCCGCGCCCACCGTGCTCGACCGGCCACCCGAGGCAGGTCCAGCCCGAGGCAGCCAGGTGTCGGTTCCAGGCCCGTCGCTCCTCGAACGCCTCGTGGTCGCGGCCGGGGCCGCCGAGCCCGCGCAGGTGCGACCAGTCACCGGCGAGCTGCTCGGCGAGCCAGGTGCGTACGTCGTCCCGGAACTCCTCGTCCTCGGGCCCATAGGTCAGATCCACGGGTGCTACTCTACCAAGCAACTGTTTGGTTGGTGCCGACGGAGGTGACGATGGTGGCGACGAACCCGACCCAGGACGCACAGACGCTCCCCGCTCTGCTGCGTGCGGCTGCCGATGCGTACGGCGACAAGCCCGCCTACGTCGCCGACGGCGTCGCCACGACCTTCCGCGATCTGCACGGTCGGGTCCGCGCGGTGGCCCAGCGCTACCTCGCCGCCGGCCTGGAGCCCGGTGACCGCGTGCTCGTGTGGGCGCCCAACAGCGTCGCGTGGGTGGAGGCCGCCCTGGGAGCGCTGTACGTCGGTGCGGCGCTGGTCCCGGCCAACACCCGCTACACCGCCCACGAGGTGGCCGACATCGTCGAGCGCACGCGGGCCCGCCTGGTCGTCGTCGCCGACGGGTTCCTCGGCAAGGACCAGATCGCGGACCTCACCGCCGTCGGCGTGCCGCCCTCCAGCCGGATCCTCGACCTGGCCGGACTGCACGACCTCTCCCCCGGCGAGGTCACCCTCGACCGGGTGGAGGCGCTCGCCGACGCGGTCTCGCCCGACGACGTCGCCGACATCCTGTTCACCTCCGGCACGACCGGGCGCTCCAAGGGAGCGCTCTCGGCGCACCACCAGACCGTGGGGGTCGCGCGCGTCTGGGGTGAGCTCGGCGGCGTGAACGCCGAGGACCGCTACCTCGTCATCAGCCCGTTCTTCCACTCCTTCGGCTACAAGGTCGGCATCGTGACCGGGCTGACGACCGGCGCCACGCTCTATCCCGTCCCGGTCTTCGACGTCGACGCGGTGATGCGGTTGATCCAGGACGAGCGCATCACGGTCATTCCCGGAGCCCCGACGATCTACCAGTCGTTGCTCAACGCGCCGGACCGGGCCGACTACGACCTGTCCTCGCTGCGGCTGGCCGTCACCGGCGCCTCGGTGGTCCCGGTCGTCCTGATCGAGCGGATGCGCGAGGACCTCGCGATCGACCACGTGGTCACCGCCTTCGGCATGACCGAGTGCGTGGTGGCCACCATGGCGCGGGCCGAGGATCCGGCCGAGCTGGTGGCGACGACCTGCGGTCGCGCGGTCCCCGGGATGGAGACCCGCATCGACGGCCCGGTGGGCGAGGCGGGCGAGCTGCTGCTGCGCGGACCCTGGGTCACGCTGGGCTACCTCGACGACCCGGACGCCACCGCGGCCGCGATCGACGCCGACGGCTGGCTACACACCGGCGACGTCGCGACGATGGACGAGCAGGGCAACATCCGCATCACTGACCGGCTCAAGGACATGTACATCAACGGCGGGTTCAACGTCTATCCCGCCGAGGTCGAGCAGACCCTGATGCGGCTCGAGGGCGTCGCCGACGTCGCCGTCGTCGGCATCCCCGACGAGCGGATGGGCGAGGTGGGCAAGGCCTTCGTCGTGCGTACGGCCGATGCCGCCGGCACCGCCCTCAGCGCCGAGCGCGTGATCGCCTTCGCCCGGGAGCGGCTGGCCAACTTCAAGGTGCCGCGCGAGGTCGCCTTCCTCGACGCGCTGCCGCGCAACCTGGGCGGCAAGGTCGTGAAGACCGAGCTCCGCGAGAAGTGAATGCTGCGCTCCGCGAGAAGTGAATGCTGCGCTCCGCGAGCAAGCCTGACCCCCGACCCGACGAGGAGCACCGCGTGGATCTGACCCTGTCCGAGTCCGAGTTGGCCTTCCAGGCCGAGGCCCGGGAGTGGCTCGCGGCCAACGTGCCCAGCGAGCCGCTGCCGTCGATGGACACCCCGGAGGGCTTCCGCGCCCACCAGGAGTGGGAGGCGAAGCTGGCCGCGGCCCGGTGGTCGGTGGTCTCCTGGCCCGAGGAGTTCCACGGTCGCGAGGCGTCGTTGGTCGAGTGGGTGATCTTCGAGGAGGAGTACTACCGCGCCGGGGCACCGGGCCGGGTCTCCCAGAACGGCATCTTCCTGCTCGCGCCGATCATCTTCGACCACGGCACGCCCGAGCAGCAGGCGCGCTACCTGCCCTCGATGGCGACCGGCGAGAAGGTGTGGGCCCAGGCGTGGTCCGAGCCGGAGGCGGGCTCCGACCTGGCCTCGCTGCGGTCGACGGCGCGTCGGGACGAGGCGCGCGGCGGCTGGGTGCTCAACGGCCAGAAGACCTGGTCGTCGCGGGCGGCGTACGCCCACTGGGGGTTCGGACTCTTCCGTTCCGACCCCGAGGCGCAACGGCACGCGGGCCTGACCTACTTCTGCTTCCCGCTCGACGCCGAGGGCATCACGGTGCGACCGATCCCCCAGCTCGACGGCGAGCCGGGCTTCGCCGAGCTGTTCTTCGACGAGGTCTTCGTGCCCGACGACGACGTGCTGGGCGCGCCGGGTGACGGTTGGCGGGTCGCGATGAGCACCGCCGGCAACGAGCGCGGACTCTCCCTGCGCTCCCCCGGCCGGTTCTGCGCCGCCGCCGACCGGCTGCTGCAGGCGTACGCCGACACCGACGAGGACCTGCGCACACCGGTGACCGACGCGGTCGCCGAGGCGTGGATCCGCGCCCAGGCCTACCGGTTCTACACCTGGGGCACCGTGACCCGGCTGCGCGACGGCGGCGAGATGGGCGCGGCCGGCTCGGTCAACAAGGTGTTCTGGTCCGAGCTCGACGTCGCCCTGCACGAGGCCGGGCTCGACCTGCGCGGGCAGGAGGGTGAGGTCGCCTCACCGTGGCTCGACGGCTACACGTTTGCGCTGTCGGGTCCGATCTACGCCGGCACCAACGAGATCCAGCGCAACATCGTCGCCGAGCGGATCCTCGGCCTGCCCCGTGAGCCCAAGGGAGGCGCCAAGTGAGGTTCGAACCCACCAGCGAGCAGCGCGACTTCGTCTCATCCCTCGACCGGCTGCTGGCCGGCAGCGACACCGTGGCGGCCAACCGTGCCTGGTCCGACGGTGACACCGGCCCGGGTGCGACGCTGTGGCAGCGTCTCGCCGAGCAGGGCGTCAACGCCCTGGTCGTGGCCGAGGAGTCCGGCGGCATGGGCGCCAGCGACGTCGAGCTCGTGCTCGCCCACGAGCTGCTGGGTCGGTACGCCGTTCCCGGCCCCTGGGCCGAGGTCGCCTACCTCTCCCACGCTCTGGCCGACGCCGAGGCACTCGCCGCGCTGGCCGAGGGGGAGCTCGCCACCGTCGCCGTCGCGCCGCACACGCCGTACGCCGTCGACGGTGCGGCCGCAGCGGCGGTCTATGTCGCCGAGGGTGACCGGCTGCACCGGGCGGCGGTGAGCGGCGGCGTGGAATCGGTCGACCGCTCGCGTCGGTTGGCGACCGTCGCGGTCGGTGAGGCCTTGCGGACCGGCGACCTGGAGCGGGCCTTCGACACCGCCGTGCTCGCCACGGCCGCGCACCTGCTCGGAGCCGGCGAACGGGTGCTCGCCGACACCGTCGACTATGTGAAGCAGCGTCGCCAGTTCGGTCGGGAGATCGGGTCCTACCAGGCGATCAAGCACCAGCTCGCCGACGTCCGGATCGCGCTCGACTTCGCGCGGCCGCTGGTCCACGGCGCCGCGCTCGCCGCGCCGGCGGACCGTGCGCGGGACGTGTCGGCCGCCAAGGCGGCCGCCGCCGACGCGGCGTACCTCGCCTCGCGCGTGGGTCTGCAGTGCCACGGCGCGATCGGCTACACCCAGGAGTTCGACCTGAGCCTGTGGTTGACCCGGATCCGCGCGCTCGTCTCCGCCTGGGGCACCCCCGCCTTCCACCGCCGCCGGGTGCTGGCCGCCGTCCTGCCGGCTGCGTCCCGCTGACCCACCGCTGATCAGGAGCAGACATGGAGTTCGCCCTCACCGAGGAGCAGGAGCAGTTGGTCTCGACCGTGCGCTCCCTGCTGGCCAAGCGAGCCGACAGCGCGGCGGTCCGGGCGGCCAGCACCTCCGGGAACGGTCACGACCCCGCCCTGTGGGAGCTGTTGTGCGAGCAGATCGGCGCGGCCGCCCTCGCGATCCCGGAGGAGCACGGCGGTGCCGGCTTCACCCTCTTCGAGACGCTGCTGATCCTCGAGGAGCTCGGACGCTCGCTCGCTCCCTCGCCGCTGCTCGCCTCGGTGCTCACGTCCGAGGCGCTCCTGGCCACGGCGGACCCCGACTCCTCCCTGCTCGAGTCCCTGGCTGCGGGCACGCTCGGCGCGGTCGCACTCGCCGCCGACACCGTGTCGGCGCGCCGGGACGGTGATGGTTGGGTCCTCGAGGGCACGGCCACCACCGTCCTCGAGGCGGACCGGGCCGAGATCCTGCTGGTCGTCGCCGGCACCGATCCGGGTCCGGCGCTGCTGCTCGTCGATCACGCCGACGCGGCGGCCACCTGGGTTCCGAGCATGGACCAGGCGCTGCGCATCGGCGACCTCGCCCTCTCCGGTACGCCCGCGCGGCTGCTCGCGCCGGAGGCCGGGCCGGTCGTCGAGCGGATCCAGCAGGTCGGCGCAGCGGCGACCGCCGCCCTCCAGGTCGGTGTCGCCTCACGGGCGCTGGAGATGACGGTCGCCTACACCAAGGAACGCGAACAGTTCGGCCGCCCGATCGGGTCGTTCCAGGCCCTCAAGCACCGCATGGCCGACATGCTCGTGCAGGTAGAGATGTCGCGCTCGGCGTCGTGGGCGGCGTCGTACGCCGTGGCCCACCGCACGGGCGAGGCGAACCGCCTGGCCCATGTCGCGAAGTCCTACTGCGGCGAGGCGCTCGAGCACGTCGCCGCCGAGACGATCCAGCTGCACGGCGGCATCGCGATCACCTGGGAGCACGACGCCCACCTGGTCTTCAAGCGCGCCCACGCGCTCGGCCAGCTGTTCGGCACCCCGGCCGAGCACCGGGCGGCGCTGGCGCGCTGAGGCTCAGGTCGCGGTGCGGTACTGCCCCTGGTAGTAGAGCAGCGGGGCCTGCGGGCCCTCGGCGTCGAAGCCGAGATCGACCACCTTGCCGACCACGATGTAGTGGTCGCCGGCCGGGTGCACGGCGTGGATGGTGCAGTCGACGTACCCGACCGTGCCGGCCAGCAGCGGCGAGCCGGTGCCCGGAGCCGGTGACCACTCGACGCCGGCGTACTTGTCGGTGCCGCGCGAGGCGAACTGGTTGGAGATCGCCGCCTGGTCGGCGGCGAGGAAGTTGACGCAGAACCGGCCGGCGCGCTGGATCATCGGCCACGCACGCGAGGTCTTCGCCGGCAGGAACGTCACCAGCGGCGGGCTCAGCGAGACGCTCGAGAACGACTGGCAGGTCATCCCGACCGGCTCACCGTTGGAGATCGCGGTGACCACGGTGACCCCGCTGCAGTACCGGCCGAGCACATCCCGGAACCGCCGCGCGGCCGCCTGCGCCTCCTCGTCGTCGGCGGGGACCTCGGTCGACTCCCCCGGCCGCAGCTCGATCTCGAAGCTGCCGAGGAAGGAGTCGATGAGCTCCTGCGGCGGCCAGGAGGCGGCCGCGTCGGCGGACATGCCGTCGGGGATGTCGTGGTCGGACTGCACGGGCCTACTCAATCAGGCCTGCTGACCCACGCTGAAGTCGTGTCCCCAGTAGCTCACGGCGGTGCTCTCGCGGGCGACCCACTTCTCGTCCTCGACGGTGAGGCCCTCGGTGCCGTACTCGACATCGAAGCCGCCGGGCGACTTCACGTAGAACGACACCATCTGGTCGTTCATGTGCCGTCCGAGCGTCGCGCTCAGCGGCGCCCTGTAGCGGCGTACGCGCTCCAACGCCCGGCCCACGTCGTCGAGCTTGTCGACCTCGACCATGATGTGCACGCAGCGGGCCGGGTTCGGCATCGGCAGGAACGCCAGCGAGTGGTGCCGCGGGTTGCAGCCGAGGAACCGCAGCCACGCGGTCGACCCGGGCTCCTTGCCGACGAACTCGCCGGGCATCCGCATCGAGTCGCGCAGCCGGAAGCCGAGCACGTCGGTGTAGAAGCGCAGCGCCTCCTCGTCGTCGGTCACCGGAAGCACGATGTGCCCCAGCCCCTGCTCCCCGGTCACGAACGTCTGGGCGTACGGCGTCACCAGCGGCCGGGACTCGTAGGTGATGCCGCAGAACAGCTCCCACTCGTTGTCGAACGGGTCGGCGAAGCGGACGAAGGCCTCGACCCGCCGCTCGGCGCACTCCTCGGCCGAGCCCTCCACGACGTCGACGCCGTGGTGCTTGAGGTGGTCGACCGCGGCGTTCAGGGCGCGCCGGTCGGCGACCTCCCAGCCCGCACAACCGAGCCGGTCGTGCTCGGAGGGCTCGATGACGATCCGCGCGGACACCTCGTCCATCCGGAAGTAGAGGTTGTCGGGGTTGGGGCCCTTGACCTCGACGAGCCCGAGCACCTTGCCCGCGAACGTGCGCCAGGCGTCGAGGTCGGTGCTCTCGACGCGCACGTAGCCCATCGCTCGGATGTCGATGCCGGGCCCGTTCTGGGTGGCCGTCTGCTGGGTCATCACGCCTCCTGGGGTCGTGGGGTGCGTTCGCGGTGGCGGGCCAGGAACGACAGGGAGATCTCGGCGAACTCCTCCGCTGCCTCGATCTGTGCCCAGTGCCCGCAGTTGGGGAACACGTGCAGCGATGCCTTCGGGATCAGCTTCAGTGCCGCCAGCGCACCGTCGAGCGGGTTGACCCGGTCCTCGCGGCCCCAGGTGAGCAGGGTGTGCTTGCGCAGCCGGTGCGCCTCGCGCCAGAGCATCCCGTCCTCGGCGGTCTCGGGGTTGAAGAACGACCACCCCATCGACTTCATCGCCTCCAGGGATCCCGGCGCCGTGGCGTCGGCGAACCGCTCCTCGACCAGCTCGTCGGTGACCAGCGATTGGTCGACGACCATCGTGGAGATGAACGCGCGCAGAGTCTCCCGCGACGGGTCGGCGCTGAACTCCATCAGCCGCTTCACGCCCTCGGTGGGGTCGGCGTGGAAGAGGTTGAGGCTCAGACCCCCGGGGCCCATGAGGATCAGCCGGCCGACCCGGTCGGGGTACGACAGCGCCAGGCGCATCGCCGTGCCCCCGCCGAGGCTGTTGCCGAGCAGGTGCACCTTGGCGATGCCGAGCTCGTCGAGCAGCGCCACCACGTGGTCGGCGGCGTGCCGGTAGTAGTTGCCCTCGACCGGCGGCTTGTCGGACCCGCCGAAACCGGGCTGGTCGACGAGCAGGGTCCGCATCCGCCCGGCGAAGTGCGGCAGGGCGGAGCCGAAGTTCGACCACGCCGACGCGCCGGGACCGCCGCCGTGCAACATCACGAGCGGGAGTCCCGCCGCGAACGCACCCGCTTGGTCGAGCGGAGTCGAGGCCCCCGCCTCGTAGTAGTTGAGCGTGATGCCCTTGACCTGCGCCGTGCGTCGCGTGCCGTCCTTGGAGTAGTCGTTCACTCAGTACATCCCCGGGTCGATCTTGTGGCCGAACTCGTGCGCGCCGAACATCTGCAGTGCGCGCTCGGGGTCGTTGGCCGCGTGCACCCGGCCGGCGTGGGCGTCGCGCCAGGTGCGCTGCAGGTAGGTGCCCTCGGCCAGGGCACGACCGCCGGAGGCCTCGAACAGTGCGTCGATCGCGTCGATCGCGCGCTGGGTGCCGAGCACCTGGTCGCGGCGCACCTTCAGCCGCACCGCCAGCGGGATCGTCTCGCCCTTGGCGACGTGCGCCTGCTCCTCGCGGATGTTGTTGACCAGCAGCGCCCACGCGGCGTCGATCTCGGAGGAGGCCCGGGCGATGCGCACCGCCGCGAACGGGTCCAGCGATGCCTTCTCGCCGAGGTATGCCGCACGTACGCGCTTCTGCTGCATCTCGACGTGCTCGGCGTACGCCCCCTCGGCCATCCCGATGATCGGCGTGGTGATGGTGCCGGTGAAGATCGAGTGGAACGGCAGCTTGTAGAGGTCGGAGGGGTTCTGCTCCTGACCGGGGCCGTAGCAGCGCCCGGTGTCGCTCATCGAGAGCGTGAACGCCTCGGGCACGAACACGTCGTCGACGACGATGTCGTTGGAGCCGGTGCCGCGCAGACCGACGACGTTCCAGACGTCGACGATCGTGTAGTTCTCCCGCGGGACGAGGAAGGTCTTGAAGTCGACGACGTTGCCGTCACCGTCGAAGACCAGACCGCCGAGCAGCACCCAGGAGCAGTGGTCGCAGCCGGAGGAGAAGCTCCACTTGCCCGACAGCTGGTAGCCGCCGTCGACCTTGGACGCCTTGCCGGTGGGGGCGTACGACGAGCTCGCCCGGGTGGAGGTGTCGCTCCCCCAGACGGCCTGCTGGGCCTCGTCGGGGAAGAGCGCGATCTGCCACGGGTGCACGCCGACCACCGAGGAGATCCACCCGGTGGAGCCGCACGCGCTCGCGATCAGCTTGACGGCGGTGTAGAAGTCGACCGGGTCCGCCTCCAGGCCGTCGAAGCGACGCGGCTGCAGCATGCGGAAGAAGCCGGCCTCCTCGAGTTCCTTCACGGAGGCCTCGGGGACGACGCGGAGACGCTCAGCGTCCTCGGCCCGGTCCCGGAAGTTCGGGAGCAGGTCACGGACGGCGTCGAGTACGGCCTGGGACATCGCACAACTCCTGTCTGGAGGATTCGCGGCAATACTAGAACACGTTCTCGTTTCGGTCGACAACCCGACGCCATCCCTTCGGGAACGCGGCCGGAGCGAGACTAGAACCTGTTACATTTTCCACCATGACTGGTGTTGTCGCGGGCGCAGCGCCCGCCGAGCTCGGGTCCGAGTTCGACGTCGTGGTCGTCGGTGCCGGAGCCGCCGGGATGAGCGCCGCCCTCCGGGCCGCGCGGCTCGGCTTGTCGGTGGTGGTGCTGGAGAAGGGTGCGCACTTCGGGGGCAGCACGGCCCGCAGCGGCGGCGGCGTGTGGATCCCGGGCAACTACGCCCTGCGCGAGGCGGGACAGGCCGAGCCCGGTGACATCGACCGCGCCCGGGAGTACCTCCAGGCGATCGTCGGCGACGAGGTGCCCGCCGTACGCCGCGACACCTACCTCGATCGCGGCCCCGAGGTCATGGACTTCATCAAGACGGCCACGCCGCTGCGCTTCCGCTGGGTGCCGAACTACGCCGACTACCACCCCGAGGCGCCCGGTGGCCGGCTCGCGGGCCGCTCGGTGGAGCCGGTGCCCCTCGACGCGCGCTTCCTCGGCGCGGAGCTCGAGCGGCTGCACCCGCAGTACACCAAGGCCCCGGCCAACATGATCGTCACCCAGGCCGACTTCCGGAAGATCTCGCTGGGCATGCGCACGCTGCGCGGTCCGCTGACCATGGCCAAGGTCGGGCTCCGCCGGGTGGTCAGCCTGCTGCTGCGGCGCCGGATGTACGCCATGGGCAATGCGATCGCGATCGGTCTGCGCAAGGGGCTGATGGACGCCGGCGTACCGGTGGTCTACGAAGCGCCGCTGACCGAGCTCGTGCTCGAGGACGGCCGGGTCGCCGGCGTCGTGGTCGAGCACGCCGGCGCGCGGCACGAGGTCCGCGCGCGCCGCGGCGTCGTCCTCGGCACCGGCGGCTTCGAGCGCAACCTCGAGCTGCGCGAGAAGTACCAGCCGAAGCCGACCTCGACGGAGTGGACGACCGGCTCGCAGTACAACGACGGCGGCGGCCATCTCGCCGGCATGGCACTCGGCGCCGACATCGCCCTGATGGACGACTCCTGGTGGGGCCCGACGATCCCGCTGCCCAGCGGCCCGTGGTTCTGCCTCTCCGAACGCAACCTGCCGGGGTCGATCATCGTCAACGGCGCCGGCAAGCGATTCATGAACGAAGCGCTCCCCTACGTCGAGGCGACGCACGCGATCTACGAGGGTGAGGCGACCGGCGTCCAGCACGTCCCGTCGTGGATGATCATCGACCAGCGCTACCGCAACCGGTACCTCTTCGCCGGGCTGGCGCCCCGCCAGCCCTTCCCGGGCCGGTGGTACAAAAACGGCACCATCAAGAAGGCGCCGACGCTCGCGGAGCTGGCGGCCCAGATCGACGTGCCGGCCGACGCGCTGCAGGAGACCATCGACCGGTTCAACGGGTTCGCCCGGAGCGGGGTCGACGAGGACTTCGGGCGCGGCGAATCCGGCTACGACCGGTACTACGCCGACCCGACCGTGAAGCCGAACCCGTCGCTGCACACGATCGACCAGGCACCCTTCTACGCCGTGAAGATCGTTCCGGGCGACCTCGGCACGAAGGGCGGGCTGGTCACCGACGAGCACGCCCGGGTGCTGCGGCCCGACGGGTCCGCCATCGCGGGCCTGTACGCCGCGGGCAACGTGTCGTCGGCCGTGATGGGTCGCACGTACGCGGGACCGGGAGCGACCATCGGTCCGGCGATCGTCTTCGGCTACCTTGCGGCCGAGGACTGCGCGGCCCGGGAGGACGCGGTCCCGACCGAAGACCCGGCCACCGAAGGGAAGAGTGCCTGATGCCCATCGATCCCGACGTCGCGATCGGCGCGTCCACCGGCGAGAAGACATTCCGCTGGAGCGAGAGCGACGTGCTGCTCTATCACCTGGCGATCGGTGCCGGCTCGGAGCCGGGGAGCTTCGTCTCCCCCACCTCGCTGCGCTACACCTTCGACGACGACGCCCTGCAGGTGTTGCCGTCCTTCGCGGTCGTCGCGCCGACGTTCCACGAGACCGACCCGCCGCCGCTCGACCTGCCCGGTTGCGACATCAACCTCGCCCAGGTCGTGCACGGCGCCCAGGAGATCACGGTGCATGGGCCCGTGCCCACCTCGGGCGAGGCGACGCTGCGCACGCGCATCACCGACATCTGGGACAAGGGCAAGGCCGCCGTCATCTGGCAGGAGGGCACCGCCGTCGACGCCGCCGGCCGCGACCTGTGGACCGTGCGGTCCTCGATCTTCGTCCGCGGCGAGGGCGGCTGGGGCGGCGACCGGGGCGAGAGCACCACGGTCGAGATCCCCGACACCGCACCCGACGCCGATGTCTCCTACGCCACCACGCCCAACCAAGCGCTGCTGTACCGGCTCTGCGGCGACCGGAACCCGCTGCACGCCGACCCGGAGTTCGCGAAGGGTGCCGGCTTCCCCGCCCCCATCCTCCACGGCCTCTGCTCCTACGGCGTCGTGCTCCGCCTCGTGACCGACGCACTGCTCGACGCCGACGCGAGCCGGGTGGCCTCCTACTCCGGCAGGTTCGCCGGCGTGGTCTTCCCGGGCGAGACGATCCGCGTGCAGGCCTGGGACCGGGACGACCGGATCATCGTGGCCGCGAGCATCGCGGGCGGCGAGCGGGACGGGGCGCCGGTGCTGGCCGACTGCATCGTGACCAAGGCCTGAGCGGCAGGCGAGCGCCGTGGCGTTCCGTCGTCGTCGTGTCCTGACCGCCGCGGCGGTCGCGAACACCCTCCGCCCCGCCTACGGGCTGCGACCGGGCATCCCGTCGATGTTCGTGGGGTGGCTGACCGCCGAACTCGCCCCCCATCTGCTGGCATCGACCGCTCTCGACACCGCCGGACACGCGGTTGCAGCGCGACGGGCCGGCCGTCGGGTCGACCCGATCGGGACGGCACTCGGGCTCGGCGCGGCCGCCGGGTTCGGCCTGCTGATCAAGCAAGCGCAGGACGCCCGCGAGGAGGTCGACGCGGCGCTGCGCGCCGGGCTCGGCGACGACTACCGCACCCGCCTGGACCGGGAGCCGACCGACCTCGACCTCGCGACCCCGTGGCGGCAGGTGCTGATGCCGTTCCGGATGCGGGACGCGGCCGTGCGGGTCGACCGCGACATCCCCTACACCGACGCCGGCCGACGGGGGCTGCTGGACATCTACCGGCCCGCCGACCGTCCCGTGGCCGGGGCACCGGTGCTGTTGCAGGTGCACGGCGGCGGTTGGGCCATCGGCAACAAGGAGCAGCAGGGCATCCCGCTGATGCAGCACATGGCGGCACGGGGATGGGTCTGCGTCGCGATCAACTACCGGCTCAGCCCGCGCGACGCATTCCCGGCGCACATCATCGACGTCAAGCGCGCGATCGCGTGGATCCGCGAACACATCGGGGCCTACGGCGGCGACCCGTCGTTCCTGGCGATCACCGGCGGGTCGGCCGGAGGTCATCTCGCGGCACTCGCGGCCACCAGCCAGAACGACCCCGCGTTCCAACCGGGCTTCGAGGACGCCGACACCAGCCTGGATGCATGCGTGCCGTTCTACGGGGTCTATGACTTCGCCGGCGTCACCGGGCGCAACGCGCGCGACATGCGGGACCAGTTCCTCGCGCGCTACATCGTCAAGCAGCCGTTCGCCGAGGTCCGGGACCTGTATGAGCAGGCCTCCCCCATCCTCCGCGTCACCCCGGACGTCCCGCCGTTCCTGGTGATCCACGGTGCACACGACACGCTCGTCTCGGTGCGCCAGGCCCGCATGTTCGTCGAGCGGCTGCGCGCGGAGTCGAAGGAACCGGTGGTCTACGCCGAACTCCCCGGCACCCAGCACGCCTTCGACGTCTTCCCGTCGATCCGGTCGGCCCACGTCGTCCGCGCGGTCGACCGGTTCCTGCACGTCGTCCTCAATGACGCGGACGGACCGCGCCCGAGTCGACCGTCCGACCATGACGACACTCTTCGCCCGGTGGCCGGACCCGCCCACAACGCCGACAGGTCGACCACGCGGATCTGATCCGCGAGGCGACCGACGGACGCCTGGGTGAAGATCCGTAAGCCGTGACGTGCGACGCGGCTGATGAGTTCGGCTCCCATGCGGTGGGGACCGAGTTGCGATTCGGCCCGGATGGGGAAT
>JAJUGK010000022.1 GCA_029268205.1 Nocardioidaceae bacterium | reverse complement strand
GGTCTGCTCGTGGACGAAGGTGACCAGGTTGTCGGCCGCCCACTCGTCGAGCCCGGACTCGCGGCAGCGCGCGCGGGCCTCGTCGGGCGAGAGGGCGGCGATCTCGCGGGTGAACGCCCCGACCGCCGCGCCCAGCTCCGCGGGCCGGCCCAGCTGGTCGCCCTTCCAGAACGGCAACCGCCCCGGCACCCCCGGCGCCGGCGTGACGAGCACCCGGTCGTGGGTGATGTCCTCGATGCGCCAACTGGTCGCGCCCAGCGCGAAGACGTCGCCGACGCGGGACTCGTAGACCATCTCCTCGTCGAGCTCGCCGACCCGGGCGCCGCCCTTGTCGGAGCCGGAGACGAGGAAGACCCCGAACAGTCCCCGGTCGGGGATGGTGCCGCCGCTGGTGACCGCGAGCCGCTGGGCGCCCGGTCGGCCGCTGAGGGTGCCCGCGACCCGGTCCCAGACGATGCGTGGGCGCAGCTCGGCGAACTCGTCGCTGGGATAGCGGCCCGCGAGCAGGTCGAGCGTCGCGTCGTACGCCGAGCGCGGCAGCCCCGCGAAGGACGCCGAGCGGCGGACGACGGCATAGAGCTCGTCGACGTCCCAGTCCTCCATCGCGACCATCGCGACCACCTGCTGGGCCAACACGTCGAGCGGGTTCGCCGGGATGCGCAGCGCCTCGATCGCACCGGCGCGCATCCGCTCGACGGCGACCGCGGTCGGCACGAGGTCGGCACGGTGCTTGGGGAAGAGCACGCCGCGGGAGACCTCACCGACCTGGTGACCGGCGCGGCCGACGCGCTGCAGCGCGGAGGCGATGCTCGGCGGACTCTCGACCTGGATCACCTGGTCGACCGCGCCCATGTCGATGCCGAGCTCGAGGCTCGAGGTCGCCACTACCGCGGGCAGGCGACCCTGCTTGAGATCATCCTCGATGAGGGCGCGCTGCTCCTTGCTCACGGAGCCGTGGTGGGCGCGCGCGACCAGCGTCGGGGCGCCATCGGCCCGCCCGGACTGCGCCATGATCTCCGCCGGTGGCCGGCCGTCGTCGTCGAGGGCGATGCCCGCCCGCTCGGCGGTGATCTCGTTGAACCGGGCCGTCAGCCGCTCCGCCAGTCGGCGGGAGTTGGCGAAGACGATCGTGGAGCGCGCCTCGCCGATGAGGTCGACGATCCGCTCCTCGACGTGCGGCCAGATCGAGCCGCTGCGCTCGTCCTCCTCGCCGGCCGCGCTACCGAGCTCGCCGAGGTCCTCGACGGGCACGACCACCGAGAGGTCCCACTCCTTGGTCGAGGTCGGCGCGACGATCTCCACCGGCGCCTGGCCGCCGAGGAACCGCGCGACCTCCTCCACCGGCCGCACCGTCGCCGACAGGCCGATGCGCTGGGCGGGCTTGTCGAGCAGCGCGTCGAGGCGCTCCAGCGTCAGCGCGAGGTGGGCGCCGCGCTTCGTGCCGGCGACCGCGTGCACCTCGTCGAGCACGACCGTCTCGACCCCGCGCAGCGTCTCCCGTGCCGCGGAGGTCAGCATGAGGAACAGCGACTCGGGCGTGGTGATGAGGATGTCGGGGGGAGCGGTCGCGAGCTTGCGGCGCTCGGCTGGCGGGGTGTCGCCGGAACGGATCCCGACACGCACGTCGGACGCGGACTCGCCCAACCGCTCGGCGGTCTGGCGGATGCCGGTCAGCGGTGCGCGCAGGTTGCGCTCGACGTCGACGGCCAGCGCCTTGAGCGGGGAGATGTAGAGCACCCGGCAGCGTTGGGTCTTCTCCGCCGGCGGCGGCGTGCTCAGCAGCTTGTCGATCGACCACAGGAACGCCGACAGCGTCTTGCCCGACCCGGTCGGCGCGACGACCAGGGCGTTGTCGCCGGCCGCGATCGCCCGCCACGCACCCTCCTGCGCCGGGGTCGGCTCGGCGAAGGCCGCGGCGAACCACGTACGCGTCGGCGCGGCGAAGAGGTCCAGGACCGATGCCCGCGCTGCCTCCGAGGCGTCGGCGCTGCTCATGGTCGCCATACTGCCCGACGGCACCGACACTGAACCCGCGTCAGGGGGCGAGGCTGCGCTCCCAGATGGCCGTCGAACTCGTCACGGTCCCCGCGGCGTACGGCTTGACCTCGCCGGTCGGGGCGTAGCCACACGAGCGCCAGAAGGGTTCGGCGACCGTGGCGTTCGTCGCCACGATGCCCAGGCGCAGCGTGTCGATCTCCCCCCACGCCAGGCCCTGCTCGACGACGACGTCGTGCAGCGCGCGGCCCACGCCTGTCCCGCGGTGGGCGCCGTGGACGACGAGCAGCCCGATGTGCGCGACCGCCGGGCGCGGCCATCCCCGCAGCACGTCGGCGAAGCCGAGGAGCGCCTCGGTCCGCTCGCACCAGAGCCCGATGGCGAGTTTGCGACCGATCTCCAGTCCCGGGGGCAGCGCGGTCAGCACCTCGCGGGCGTCCGAGGGTTGGGGATCCTTGCCGGTGATGCGCCGTGCGTAGTCCGGCGCGGACTCCAACAGCGCCTGCAGAGCGGCGATGTCGCGTGCGTCCGCGAGGTGCAGACGCCGGACGACCGGTGCCGACGCCACGTCAGTCGACGTCGTTCTCGAGCTGCCGCGTCCAGGCCGCCTTGACCGCGCGCCACTCCTCGTCGGTGTCGGGGTGGCGCCAGTACGGCGAGCACGACAGGTCCTCGCGCGCGACGATCCCGGTGCTCAACAGGTGCCGGCGTACGACGCGGGTGGCCTCGGCCTCCCCGTGCACGAACGCGCAGCACCGCCCCGCGGGGAGGTCCAGCCCCGCGACGGTGCGCGCGAGCTGGTCGGCGTCGTACGGCGTGCCGGTGTGCACCCACGTGACCGCCAGGTCGCCGGGGGAGTCGAGCGCGAGCTCCTCGGCCGGTCCGGCGACCTCGATGACGGCCACGACCCGGACGCCCGCCGGCACCCGCTCGGCCGCGCCGGCGATGGCCGGGAGCGCGCTGGCGTCGCCGACGAGCAGGTGCCAGTCGGCATCCGGATCGGGCGACCAGGCGCCGGCTGGGCCGCGGAACTGCAGCGTGTCGCCGGGGCGCGCGTGCAGCGCCCATCGTCCGGCGTACCCGACGTCGCCGTGGGTGACGATGTCGAGCGTCAGCCGCCGGGTCGCGGCGTCCCACGCCCGCACCGTGATGCGGCGCGGGAAGGGTCGGCGCTCCCAGGGGAGTTCGCGCACCTCGGCGTCGTCGAACGGCGCGGTGTAGCCGGCCCCGGGCGGCAGGAAGAACGCGTTGACGTAGGAGTCGGCCCCTCCCGGCTCGGCGAAACCGTCCAGCCCCGGACCTCCCAGCACCACCCGGACGAGGTGCGGTGTCAACGCCTCGGTGGACAGGACCTCGCCGTGCATCACATCTCCTCGACTCGGCTGAGGCCAGCCTACGGAGCCGGACGAATCACGACGTAAGGTGCACCGGTGACGACGAACACGGGAGCGAGCACCGCCGCAGCAGAGGCTTCCACGAGTACGCCGATGATCAGCGCCCGCGGCCTGCGCAAGGAGTTCGGGGACTTCACCGCCGTCGACGGCATCGACCTCGACGTGCCGGCCGGGCAGGCGTTCGGCTTCCTCGGCCCCATCGGCGCCGGCAAGTCCTCCTCGATGCGGATGATCGCGGCCGTCTCCCCGGTCTCCGGCGGCGAGCTGCGCGTGCTCGGGATGGACCCGGCCACCCACGGTCCGCAGATCCGCGCCCGGCTCGGGGTGTGCCCCCAGGACGACACCCTCGACGTCGAGCTCAACGTGCGCGACAACCTGCTCGTCTACGGCCGGTACTTCGGCCTGCCGCGCGGCGAGGTGCGCGACCGCGCCGACGAGCTGCTGGAGTTCGTCCAGCTCACCGACAAGGCCAAGGCCCGCGTCGACGACCTCTCCGGCGGCATGAAGCGCCGGCTCACCATCGCCCGCAGCCTGATCAACCGCCCCGACCTGCTGCTGCTCGACGAGCCGACGACCGGCCTCGACCCGCAGGCGCGGCACGTGCTGTGGGACCGGCTCTTCCGGCTCAAGGCGCAGGGCGTCACGCTCGTGCTGACCACCCACTACATGGACGAGGCCGAGCAGCTGTGCGACCGGCTCGTCGTGATGGACAAGGGCCGCATCGTCGCCGACGGCTCCCCGCTCGACCTGATCCGGACCCACTCCACCCGCGAGGTCACCGAGCTGCGCTTCGGCGTCTCGGTCGACGGCGGCCACGCCGCGCTCGCCGACCAGGTCGCCGACCTCGCCGACCGCGTCGAGGTGCTGCCCGACCGCCTGCTGCTCTACAGCGCCCAGGGCGAGGAGACGCTGGCGAAGGTGCACGAGCGCGGGCTGCAACCCGCGGCCGTGCTGGTGCGCCGCTCGACCCTGGAGGATGTCTTCCTCCACCTCCCCGGCCGGTCGTTGGTGGACTGATGAGCAGCACCGACACCGCGAACCCGACCCGGACCCCGAGTCCGGCCGCTGCGCCTACCGCACCCAGCACCCGCGAGCTGGTCGCCCGGCAGGTCGACTACTGGTGGCGGGTCTACCTGCGCACCTGGCACGGCACGCTCGCCTCGTCGTTCCTCATGCCGCTGCTCTACGTCGTCGCCATCGGCGTCCTGCTCGGCGGCTACATCGACAGCGACCCCGACCAGCTCGCCGGCGCTCCGTCGTACCTCGCCTTCGTCGTCCCCGGCATGATCGCCGGCCAGGTGATGACCGTCGGCGTGAGCGAGACCAGCTGGCCGGTGATGAGCGGTATCAAGTGGCAGAAGGTGTACGTCGGCCAGATCGCCACCCCGCTGACCGTGCCCTCGATCGTGCTGGCCCAGCTGGCGTTCGTCGCGTTCCGGCTCCTCGTCGCCGTGGCCGTGTTCCTGCTGGTGCTGGCGCCCTTCGGCGTGCTCGCCACCTGGTGGGGCGCGCTGCTGGCCGTACCCGTCCTGATCCTCGTCGGCCTGGCCTTCGCCGCCGTGTGCTTCGGCTTCACCGCCGGGCTGGACTCCGACACGACCCTGACGGTCATCTACCGCGTCGCGATCCTGCCGATGTTCCTCTTCTCCGGGGCGTTCTTCCCGGTCAGCCAGCTCCCGGCGGTGCTCGAGTGGCTCGCGAAGGCCACCCCGCTGTGGCACGGCGTCTCGCTGACCCGGATGCTCACCACCGACACCCTCGCCGGGGGCCAGGCGCTCGTGCACCTGGTCTACCTCGGCGCCCTCGCGGCGTTCGGCACCTGGTGGGCCGTGCGTCGCCTGACCGCGAAGCTGGTGGTCTGATGGCTGTCGCCGGTTATCTCGCCGCCAAGCGCCCCGAGCCGGTCGTCCTCCCGCCGGTGGTCGGCACCGGGCTCGTCGTACGCCGTCACGTGCTGGCGATGCGCAACGTGTGGTGGATCTTCGCCACCGGGTTCCTCGAGCCGCTGCTCTACCTGCTCTCGATCGGCATCGGCGTCGGCGCGCTCGTGGGCGGATTCGAGATCGGCGGCAAGGAGGTCGCCTACGCCGCGTTCGTCGCCCCCGGCATGCTCGCCGCCTCGGCGATGAACGGCGCCGTCATGGACTCGACGATGAACGTCTTCCACCGGCTCAAGTACGACAAGCTCTACGACCAGATGCTCTCCACACCGCTCACGGCGGTGCAGGTCGCCGGGGGACAGATCGCCTTCTCCCTGGCCCGCGGCGGGCTCTACTCCGCGGCGTTCCTGGCGATCATGGCCGCGCTGGGGTACGTCGAGTCGTGGTGGGGCGTGCTTGCCCTGCCGGCCACGCTGCTGGTGGGCTTCGCGTTCGCGGCGGTCGGGATGGCGGTCACGACGTTCATGCGCTCCTGGCAGGACCTCGAGCTCGTGCAGCTGGTCGTGATGCCGATGTTCATGTTCTCGGCGACGTTCTTCCCGATCACGACCTTCGACGGCTGGTTGCGCGTCGTCGTGGAGTGGACCCCGCTCTACCGCGGCGTCGTGCTGTGCCGGGAGCTGACCACCGGCACCGTGGGACTCGACTCCGCGATCTCGGTGGTCTACCTCGCCGCGATGGGGCTGCTGGGCCTGTGGGTGTGCCGCCGCCGGCTCACCGCGCTGTTGCTGTCCTGACACCTCGCTCGAGCGGTCACGACCCCTCGACTCCCGCGCAGGGCACCGCTCCGCTCGACCGACGGTGGTCTCAGGGCAGGTTCGTCAGCATCTTCTGGTACCAGACCACGTCGATCCACCTGTCGAACTTGTAGCCCACCTCGCGCAGCTTGCCGACCTGCTCGAAGCCGACGCTCTCGTGCAGTCGCTGGCTGGCGGGGTTGGGCAGGGCGACCAGGGCGACGGCGGTGTGGACGCCCGAGATGGCCATCGTCTCCAGCAGCGCCGGATAGAGCAGCCGCCCCACGCCCCGGCCGCGCACCGACGGGTCGAGGTAGAGCGAGGTCTCCCGGGTCAGCTCGTACGCCGGACGCGGCCGGTAGGACCACGAGTAGGCGTACCCCACGACGTTCTCGTCGGTGTGGTCGACGGCGACCAGCAGGTGGTCGCCGGGGTGCTGGCCCTCCAGCCGCGCCCGCCAGTGGTCGAGGTCGGGGGGCTCGAGATCGAAGGTCACCGTGCTGGTCTCGACCTCGTGGTTGTAGATGGCGGCGATCTGCGGCAGGTCCCGCTCGGTCGCTGCACGGGTCTGGAAGTCCTCTGCCGGGTTCCGCGCCATGGGGACATTCTCGCGCAAGCCCTCCCGGCGCCGGGGAGGGGTTCACGCAGCGGTTACCGACGGCTCTAGTGTCCTCCCATGCGCTACACGGAGTTCTGGAGCCGACTGGAGGACGTGCTCGGCATCCGAGCGCGCACCTGGGCCCGGGACCACGTCCTCACCGCGCTCGAGGGGCGCACCCCGCAGGAGGCCCTCGACGCCGGCGAGAGCCCGCAGCGGGTGTGGCGTGCGGTCCACGCCGAGCTCGAGCTGCCCGAGCGCGACCGGTGACCGAGCCGGTCGCGGTCCAGCGCCGGACGCTGGGCACGCTGGTCGGCGCCCAGGCCTTCGGCGGGGTCGGGGTCACCCTCGGCATCGCGACCGCGGCCCTGCTCGGCGAGCAGGTCTCCGGCTCGGCGGAGCTCGCCGGCCTGGTGCAGACCGCCCAGGTCGTCGGCACCGCCGTGGCCGCCTACCTCCTCGCGCGGGTGATGGGGCGGTCGGGGCGACGCCCCGGCCTGGCGCTGGGGTACGCCATCGGCGCGGCCGGCGCGCTGCTGTGCGTCCTCGCCGGGGTCGTGTCGTCGTACGCGCTGCTGCTGGTGGCCGCGACGCTGCTCGGGGCCACGACCGCGGCCAACAACCAGTCGCGGTATGCCGCCACCGACCTCGCGGCTCCCCACCAACGCGCCCGGCACCTGTCGATCGTCGTCTGGGCGACCACCATCGGCGCCGTCATCGGCCCCAACCTGGCCGGACCGGCCGGCGACCTGGCCGTGGCGTGGGGGGTGCCCGAGCTGACCGGTCCGTTCGCGCTCGGCGCGCTGGGGATGGCGATCGCCGTGGGAGTGCTCCTCCTCGGCCTGCGGCCCGATCCGCTGCTGCTGGCCCGGCGCCTGGCCGCGCCGACGGGAGCCCCGACCGCACCGACCGCACCGACCGCACCGCTCGGGACGCCGGTCGCGTCGGCGGCCGGTCCCCGCCGCGGGCTGAGCGCCGTACGCGCCCGGCCGGCGGTGGCCGCGGCGATCGTCGGGATGGCCCTCGCGCACGCCACGATGGTCGCGGTCATGATCATGACGCCCCTGCACATGCACCACGGCGGCGCCGACCTGGAGGTCATCGGGTTCGTCATCAGCATCCACGTCGTCGGGATGTACGCCCTCTCCCCGCTGGTGGGGTGGGCGGTCGACGCGTGGGGCGCCCCGCGGGTGCTCGGGGCCGGCGCGGTGGTGCTCCTGGTCGCGCTGCTGCTCTCCGGCCGATCCCCGCAGGGCGCCTCGGGTCAGATCACCCTCGGCCTACTGCTGCTCGGCATCGGGTGGTCGCTGGCGACGGTGGCGGCCTCGACCCTGATCACCGAACAGACACCGTTGGCCGAGCGCACCGAGGTCCAGGGCACCGCCGACCTGGCGATGGGTCTGGTGGCCGCGGCCGTCGGCGCGCTGGCGGGGGTGATCGTGGGGGCGTGGGGCTACGGCTGGCTCAACGTCTTCGGCGCGGTGCTGGCCCTGGGCGTGGGAGCCGCGGCCGTGCGCGCGGCGCGACACGCCGCCGCACCGGAAGTCGCATCGAACACCTGTTCGGGCTAAGGTCGGTGCACAGGCCCGGTTGCGGTCCTCGGATCCCGAGGCCGGCCGCTGACGACCGGACGATGTCGGTGGCGCCGCCTAGGGTCGCCCACGCACCCCGACGAGTGCCCCAGACACCCAGACCGCAGACAGCGAACAGGACGGAAGCGACCAATGGCTGCAACAGCAGGAGACCGCGAGAAGGCCCTCGAGGCCGCACTGGCCAACATCGACAAGCAGTACGGCAAGGGCTCGGTGATGCGGCTGGGCGACGACACCCGGCCGCCGCTGGAGGTCATCCCCACCGGGGCGATCTCGCTCGACGTCGCCCTCGGCATCGGCGGCCTGCCGCGCGGTCGCGTGGTGGAGATCTACGGCCCGGAGTCCTCCGGCAAGACGACGGTCGCCCTGCACGCGGTGGCCAGCGCCCAGTCGGCCGGTGGCATCGTCGCCTTCATCGACGCCGAGCACGCCCTCGACCCCGAGTACGCCAAGGCGCTCGGCGTCGACACCGACGCGCTGCTGGTCTCCCAGCCCGACTCCGGTGAGCAGGCGCTGGAGATCGCCGACATGCTGATCCGCTCCGGCGCCCTCGACCTGATCGTCATCGACTCCGTCGCCGCCCTGGTGCCGCGGGCCGAGATCGAGGGCGAGATGGGCGACAGCCACGTCGGTCTGCAGGCGCGGCTGATGAGCCAGGCGCTGCGCAAGATGACCGGTGCGCTGAACGCCTCCGGCACGACCGCGATCTTCATCAACCAGCTGCGCGAGAAGATCGGCGTGATGTTCGGCAGCCCCGAGACCACCACCGGTGGCCGCGCGCTGAAGTTCTACTCCTCGGTGCGCCTCGACGTGCGCCGCATCGAGACCCTCAAGGACGGCACCGACATGGTCGGCAACCGCACCCGGGTCAAGGTCGTGAAGAACAAGGTCGCCCCGCCGTTCAAGCAGGCCGAGTTCGACATCATGTACGGCAAGGGGATCAGCCGCGAGGGCGGGCTCATCGACGTCGGCGTCGAGGCGGGCCTGGTCCGCAAGGCCGGCGCTTGGTACACCTACGAGGGCGACCAGCTCGGTCAGGGCAAGGAGAACGCCCGCAACTTCCTGCGCGACAACCCCGACCTGGCCAACGAGCTGGAGAAGAAGATCCTCGAGAAGCTCGGTGTCACCCCGACGGTCGACGCGGAGGATGTCGCCGAGCCGACCGGCATCGACTTCTGATCCCAGCTCGACGGTTCCGTCGTGGAGCACCTCCCGCCCGATAGCCGGGCCGAGATCCCCGAGGCCGACCCGGAGTCGGTCGCGCGGACCATCCTGCTCGACGCGCTGACCGGGCGTGCGCGCTCGCGCGCCGAGCTCGCCGAGCTCCTGCGGCGCAAGAACGTGCCCGCGGAGCTCGGCGAGCAGTTGCTCGACCGGTTCACCGAGGTCGGACTGATCGACGACGCCGCGTTCGCCCACGCCTGGGTGCACGGGCGGCAGGAGGCCAAGGGGCTCGCCCGTCGGGCGCTGGCGCAGGAGTTGCGACGCAAGGGCGTCGACGACGAGGTCGCCCGCACGGCACTCGACTCGCTGGAGCCGTCCGCCGAGGAGGAGGCCGCCCGGCGGCTGGTGCAGCGCAAGCTGCGCTCACTGCGGGCCGTCGACGACCAGACCGCCACCCGGCGCCTCGCCGGGATGCTGGCCCGTCGCGGCTACCCGTCCAGCCTGGTCTTCCGCGTCGTCCGGGAGGAGCTGGCAGCCGCGGGTCGCGACGCCGACGAGCACGACATGCCCTGAACGGCCCCCTAGGCTGGACCTCCTCCCGTTCGGGGGAGCGAACAGTTGCGCCTGAGGAGGTCGAGCGTGTCGATGGTGGCCGTCCTGGTGATCGGGATCGTCGTGCTCGCGGTGGCGACCGCGGTCGCGACGACGGCGTTGGTCCTCGTGCTGCGCGAGCGCGGACGCACCGACGCGGCGCACGCCGCCACCCTCGCCGGCCACGAACAGCGCACCGCCGAGCTGGAGACCCGCCGTGCCGAGCTCGGGGCGCGCAACGAGGAGCTCGACGCCCGGACCGCTGAGCTGGACGCGCGCAGCTCTGAGCTGGACGCGCGCAGCGCTGAGCTGGATGCGCGGTACGCGGAACTCGACGAGACCCGGCGTGCCCTCGACGGCGAGCGTGCCGAGCGGCTGGCCGAGGTGGCCGGGCTCAGCCCCGCCGAGGCCCGGGCCGAGGTGCTCGCCGCGGCCGAGCAGGCCGTGCGGGCCGACCTCGCGCGCCGGGTGCGCGATCTCGAGCGCGAGGCGACCGAGGAGGCCGAATGGCGCGCCCGGCGGCACCTGGCGACGGTCGTGCAGCGGCTCGCCGCCTCGGTGACCGCCGATGCGGTCACCACGACCGTGACCCTGGCCTCCGACGACGTCAAGGGCCGCATCATCGGCCGTGAGGGCCGCAACATCCGCAGCTTCGAGCAGGTCACGGGCGTCTCGCTGATCGTCGACGAGGCGCCGCGCACCGTGGTGCTCAGCTGCTTCGACCCGGTCCGCCGCGAGGTCGCCCGCCGCACGCTCGAGGAGCTGATCACCGACGGACGCATCCATCCCACGCGGATCGAGGAGGTGCACGCCCGCGCGGAGGCCGAGGTCGTCGCGTACTGCCGCTCGGCCGCGCACGACGCCTGCGTCGAGGTCGGGGTCACCGACCTGCACCCCGAACTGCTCGAGACCCTCGGTCGGCTCGCCTTCCGCACCTCCTACGGGCAGAACGTCCTCCACCACCTGGTCGAGTCGGCGCACGCCGCACGGCTGCTGGCCGCCGAGCTCGGACTCGACCCGACGCTGGCGACGCGGGCGGCGTTCCTCCACGACATCGGCAAGGCGATGACCCACGAGCACGAGGGCAGCCACGCCCTGGTCGGGGCCGATCTCGCGCGGCGCTGCCAGGAGCATCCCGACGTGGTGCACGCGATCGAGGCCCATCACAACGAGGTCGAGCCGCGCACGATCGAGGCCTATCTCGTGCAGGCCGCCGACGCGATCAGCGGCGGGCGCCCGGGGGCGCGCCGCGAGGCCACCGAGGAGTTCCAGGAGCGGCTGCGGCGCCTCGAGGCGATCGCGCTCGCCCACGACGGGGTCGACCGGGCCTATGCCGTCTCGGCGGGCCGCGACCTGCGCGTGCTGGTGCTGCCGGACCGGTTCGACGACCTCGGGGCCGCCGAGCTCGCCCGTACCCTCGCCAAGCAGATCGAGACCGAGCTGACCTACCCCGGCCAGGTCGCGGTGACCGTGATCCGCGAGTCCCGCACGACCGAGATCGCCCGGTGAGCACCGAGGTGGGCGGGCCCGGCGAGGTCACCGTCGAGCTGCGGATCGAGCCGTTCGCCGCCCCGGCGCCCCCGGCCCGGCACCGCGGCACCTGCGCGCCCGGACAGGGGTGGTACGCCGCGGCACGCGCGGTCGCCGCCGAACGCCTCCCCGACCAGGCCCGCTGGCAACTGCTCGCCGAGGACCTCGGGGGCGATCCGCTGCGGTTCGTGCTGGTCGAACTCGCCGGTCTGGCGTTCCGACCGCTGACGACGGGGGACCTCGGCGACCTCGTGCGCTGGCAACGGGCCCGGCACGTCGCCCCCTGGTGGCGGGCGACCTCGGTCGACCTCGACGCCGCACGCGAGCGGTACGCACCCGCGATCGCGGGGGAGGACCCCACCCGCCACTGGATCGTGGAGTGCCACGGGCGCTCGATCGGCTGGGTCCAGGACTACCGGATCGCCGACCACCCCGACTGGACCCTGACCACCGCGCCCCAGGACGCCGTGGGCATCGACTACCTCATCGGCGAGCCCGCCCATGTCGGTGGCGGGCTCGGCACCCGGATGCTCAGCGCCTACCTGAGCGAGGTCGTCGCGCCGGCGTACGACACCGGCACCGTCTTCGCCGCACCCGACCACCGCAACACCGCCTCGCTGCGGGTGCTCGACAAGCTCGGGTTCGCGCGCGGCACGTGGTTCGACTGCCCCGTGCCGGGCGAGGGCGCGAGCACCGTCATCGGCTGCACGCTCGACCTGGTCGCCGCCTTCGGCCCCCGCTGAGATTACTGGCCAGTAGGATCTGCGCATGAGCCAGATCAAGTCGTTGTACGACGCCCTCTCCCGGGTCCCGGTGCTGGGCCCCCACCTGTTCTCGGTCGGGTTCGCGCAGAAGGCGCCGTACTTCGCCTCCATCCGCCCGCACTTCGTCGAGCTGCGCCCCAACTACGCCGCGGTGCGCATCCGCAAGCGTCGCGGCGTGCAGAACCACCTCGGCACCGTCCACGCCATCGCGCTGTGCAACGGTCTCGAGGCGGCGATGGGAGCGCTCGCCGAAGCGACCATCCCGGCGGACAAGCGCTGGATCCCCAAGGGGATGGAGGTGCGCTACACCGCCAAGGCCGACGCCGACGTGCTCTGCGTCGCAGAGACCGACCCGGGGCAGTGGACCGGCAACGACCCCGATGTGCCCGTGCGGGTATGGGGCGTCAAGCCCGACGGCACCGTGGTGATCGAGGGCGTCATCCGGCTCTGGGTGACGCCTCGACGGTCGTAGGCGTGCTCAGCTGACGGTCGGCACCACGAGCGTGGCCGTGGCTTCGCGGTCCGTCGGCAGGCACAGTCCAGCCACCATCTGGCCCTTCTTCGAACAACCGTCGACCGGCCGTTCGACCGTGACATGGAAGGTCGGTCGCCGGCCGGCGCGGACCTGGATGTAGAACTCGAGCTCTGCGGAACGCAGGTCCCGCAACTTGAACAGTTGCCAGGTCACGTGACCCTTCCTGGGCTGGAAGGAGTGGATGCGCAGGCCCGCGCTCCGGCAGGCTCGGAGCTGGCCAAGGGGCACGCTGGTGCCGATCACGCCGAAGCCCACATTGAGGGTGAGCGGCAGGCTGGCGCACTTCTTGGCGATACGCCGGAGCGTGGCCGCGGCGTCGCTGACCTTCCCCTTCACCGAGGTGTGCACCCGGATGCGGGCCCAGCCCTCGTTCCACCCACCCCGCTTCGCCTTGGGCGGAAGACCCACGTTCAGCTTGAGGATGTACTGGTCATAGCCCGTCATCTCCTCGTCGATGATGAACGGCCTGGCATGAATCCGGATCCGGCCGCGGTCATAATCGGTGTCGAGGACCGGCTCCCCGCGGTTGTTGCGGTACTCGACGTAGGTGACGGCCTTCTTCACCTTCGGCGCCACCTGCTGGACCACCACGGTGTGCGGATAGGCGCCCGCCGGCGCGCCAGCGAGGGCGACGGTCCCGGCAAGAAGTGCGCCTAGGGCGAGCACGAGACGCGCGCGCCGTCCCTTCGGCGAGCCGGACCGGTCGATGTCGTGAACGGCTTCATGATGACCCCCGAGTCGTCAGGACGTGCCCGAGCACGTGTCGGTCAGCGTAGTGCGTCCACGCGGGGTCCGCCTCAGTTGTCGGCGGTGCCGGCGGAGGTGACCCGTCCGGCGGTCTTCGTGTTGTCGCGCTTGGCGAGTCGGTTGGCGGTGATCGACAAGATCGCGTTGACGGCGATGTACATCGCCGCGCCGACGAAGAAGACCGAGAAGATGTAGCGACTGCCGTAGTAGTCGCGCAGGTTGTTCATCGTGCGCAGCAGCTCGGGGTAGGTGACGATGAATGCCAAGGACGTGTCCTTGAGCAGGACCACGACCTGGCTGACCAGTGACGGCATCATGATCCGCACCGCCTGGGGCAGCTCGACCAGGCGCAGCGTCGCCAGGGGCGTCAGCCCGATGGCCAGCCCGGCCTCGCGCTGTCCGCGGGGCAGCGTGTTGATGCCCGATCGCAGGATCTCCGCGATGATCGCGCTGTTGTAGACGGTCAGGCCGATCACCGCGGCCATGAACGGCGTCACCGAGGTCCACAGGACGGTCGGGAAGAAGATCAGCAGCAGGACCGGAAGGCCGCGGAAGATCTCGACGTAGACCCGGCCGATTGCGCGCACGATGCGGGAGGACGACAGGCGCAGCGCGGCGACGACGGCCGCGACGAGACAGGCGAGGACCGCTGCGACCGCGGCAGCGCGCAGCGTGTTGAGCAACCCGCGTCCCAGGAACTCCCACACGACCGTGTCGCTGAAGATGTCCCAGCGGTTGGCGTCGAAGAGACCCTGACGGGAGAAGGTCAGCAGCACCCACGCCAGCGCGGCGGCGATGAGCGCACCGCCCACGATCGAGCCGAGGAGGATCCGGCGCCGCGCCCGGGGGCCGGGGGTGTCGTAGAGGGCGGAGGTCATCGCGCGATCGCCACCTTCCGCTCGAGCCGCTCGGCGAGGACGCCGGACGGGATCGTGATGATCAGGTAGAGCACCGCGACGCCGCACAGCATCGCGACGCCTTCGGCCGGGTTGCGGATGGCCAGGGTCCGCCCGAGACCGAACAGCTCGCCGACGAAGAACCCGGCCGCCACCGAGGAGTTCTTGGTGAGTGCCACGAAGATGTTGACCAGCGTCGGGATCACGCTGCGCATCGCCTGGGGCAGCACGACCAGGCGCAGGTTCTGGCCGAACGTCATGCCCACCGCCCGGGCGGCCTCGGCCTGGCCGGTGCTGACGGAGTTGATGCCCGAGCGCACCGCCTCACACACGAACGCCGCGGTGTAGACGCTGAGCGCGATGTAGGCCGAGGTGCGGAACTCCAAGATGATGTCGAGCCGCGGTGCGACGAAGACCATGAAGAAGAAGACCAGCGTCAGCGGGGTGTTGCGCACGAGTTCGACGTACGCCGTCCCCAGCCACCGCAGCGGCGGGATCGGCGAGACGCGCATCGCGCCGAGCACGGTGCCGAGCACGAGCGCGGCGACGGCGGCGACCAGGGTCAGTCGCAACGTGATGCCGAACCCGGTGAGCAGCTGCTCGCGGGCGTCCCAGACCGCCATCAGGCTGTCCATCGTGCTGTCTGCCTTCCTCGGGTGCCGTGCCGGCCGGTCGGTGCGGACGCGGGGTCGCGCACCGACCGGCCGCGACGGTCAGTAGCGGTCGACGGTCGGGAACTCCTCGGGCAGGTCGAGCACGGTGCCGGCGGTCTTCTCCCAGGCCGCCTCCCACTCGCCGTTCTCGTAGGACTCCTCGATGACGTCGTTGATGAAGTTGCGGAACTCGTCGTCGCCCTTCTTCAGGCCGATGCCGTACGGCTCCTCGGTGAACGGGTCGCCGACGAGCTTGAACTCGCCGTCGTTCTGGTCGACGTAGCCGGAGAGGATGACGTTGTCGGTCGTCACCGCGTCGACCTGGTTGTTGCGCAGCGGCTCGAGGCAGTCGCCGTACGCCGCAGCGGCCTCGACGGTGATGCCGGGGTAGTTCTCCTCGATGTTCTGCTGCGGGGTGGAGCCGCGAGCCGTGCAGACCGAGCCGCCGCGCGCCTCGAGGTCCTCGACCGACTCGACGTCGCTGCCCTCGAGCACCATGATCATCTGGCCGGCGTTGAAGTAGGGCCCGGCGAAGTCGACGAGCTGCTTGCGCTCGTCATTGATGGTGTAGGTCGCGATGACGAGGTCGACCCGGCCGTCCTCGATGTAGGTCTCGCGGTTCTCCGAGACCGTCTCCACCCACTCGATGTCGCCGGGCGCGATGCCGAGCTTGGCCGCGATGAGCTTGCCCATCTCGACGTCGAATCCCTCGGGGTCGCCCGACGGGGCCTTCAGGCCGAAGAGCGGCTGGTCGAACTTCGTGCCGATCGTGATCGAGCCCTCCTCCTGGAGGCGGGCCATCGTGGTGCCGGCGTCGAACTCGGTCTCCTCGACCTCGGCGACGGAGTCCCCGCCGTCACCGTCCCCGCCGCATGCGGCCAGGGTCAGTGCCAGACCCACGCCGGCGACCACGCTCATGAGCTTGCTGCGTCGCATCTGTACTCCTTCTCCGGACGGGTCCCCCCGCCGTCTTGGTGGATGGGTCGCTGTCCCGGTCCCCGAGTGGGCGACCGGGACGGTGCGGTCAGTGCTTGAGGATCTTGCCGAGGAAGTCCTTGGCCCGATCGCTCTGCGGGTTGGTGAAGAACTCCTCGGGGGTGTTCTCCTCGACGATCTGGCCATCGGACATGAACACCACGCGGTCGCCGGCGGTGCGGGCGAAGCCCATCTCGTGGGTGACCACGATCATGGTCATCCCGCGCTTGGCGAGATCGACCATGACGTCGAGGACCTCCTTGATCATCTCCGGGTCCAGCGCCGAGGTCGGCTCGTCGAAGAGCATGACCTTCGGCTCCATCGCGAGCGCGCGGGCGATGGCGACCCGCTGCTGCTGACCGCCGGAGAGCTGGGCGGGGTACTTGTCGGCCTGGTGCCCGACGCCGACCCGGTCGAGCAGCTCGCGGGCGCGCTCCTCGGCGTCGGCCTTCTTCTGCTTGCGCACCTTGATCGGGCCGAGGGTGACGTTCTCGAGGATCGTCTTGTGGGCGAAGAGGTTGAAGGCCTGGAACACCATGCCGACGTCGGCGCGCAGCCGGGCCAGCGCCTTGCCCTCCTCGGGCAGCGGCTCACCGTCGATGCTGATCGTGCCGTCGCCGATGGTCTCGAGGCGGTTGATCGCCCGGCACAGCGTCGACTTGCCGGAGCCGGACGGGCCGATCACCACCACGACCTCGCCGCGCGCCACGCTGAGGTTGATGTCGCGCAGCACGTGCAGGTCGCCGTACCACTTGTTGACGCCGTCGAGCACGACCAGTGGCTCGCCGACCGCGGCGCGGGGCTCTTCATCGACAGGGGCGGTCATGGTGCTGCACGCTATCGACACCAGCGCAGGAGGGCCACGGTCCGCGCGCTACCGAGCGTTTCGATTCGGTCACGGATGTGCACCACTCCTGCAGGCCCCCGTCCGCGCTCGAACGCGGACGCCCCCACCTGAGAGGAACTCCATGAGCCCCCGCAAGCTCCCCCTGGACCAGCTCGGATCCCTGGCGCGCAATGTCGGGCGCGGTGTCGGGCGCCGCGCGGGCGATGTCGGACAGCAGGTCGGCGGCCGTGCCGTCGCCCTGCTCCCCGGGCCGCTGGCGAAGGCCGGGGGGAAGCTCCTCGGCGCGAAGTCCCGTACGCGGTCCCCCGAGCCGGAGGCCCCGGCGGCCAAGAAGGCCGCCCCCGAGCCGCCCGAGCGGAAGGCGGGTGACAAGCGGGACGCCGCGGCCGCCGCCCCCGCGCCGGCCGAGAGCGCCAAGCAGGCGCCCACGAAGAAGGCGGCACCGGCGAAGAAGGCGGCACCGGCGAAGAAGGCGACCCCGGCGAAGAAGGCTGCGCCCGCGAAGAAGACGGCGGCGAAGAAGGCTCCTGCCAAGAAGAGCGACGCGTCCCCGGTCCCGGAGACCCCGGCCGACCTCGCGGCGAAGCACACGCTCGCCCAGGAGGCGGCGGTCGAGGAGTCCCAGGAGTTGCAGGAGGCGCGGGAGTCGACCCCGGGCGCAACCCTGCCGCCCCGCCGCGCGGACGACTGAGGCCCATTACGCTCGCGCCATGGACATCAATGGTGCAAGCGCAATCGTCACGGGCGGTGCCTCCGGCATCGGGGCCGCCACGTGCCGCCAACTCGCCGCGCGCGGGGCGAAGGTCGTCGTCGCCGACCTCCAGGCCGACAAGGGCCAGGCACTGGCCGAGGAGATCGGCGGGGCGTTCGTCGAGGTCGACGTGACCAAGACCGACCAGATCACCGCCGCGATCGAGAAGGCCAAGGAGCTCGGCCCGCTGCGGATCCTGGTCAACTCCGCCGGCATCGGCTGGGCCCAGCGCACGATCGGCCGCGACGGCAGCTACGACTCCGCCCACGACCTGGGGGCGTTCTCGAAGGTCATCGCGATCAACCTGATCGGCACCTTCGACTGCATCCGGCTGGCCGCCACCGCGATGAGCCAGAACGAACCGACCGAGGACGGCGAGCGCGGTGCGATCGTCAACATGGCCTCCGTCGCCGCGTTCGACGGCCAGATCGGCCAGGCCAGCTACTCCGCCTCCAAGGGCGGCGTCGTCGGCATGACCCTCCCGATCGCGCGCGACCTGTCGGCCGTCGGCATCCGCGTCAACACCATCGCCCCCGGCCTGATCGACACCCCGATCTACGGCGAGGGCGAGGGGGCCGAGCAGTTCAAGGCCAACCTCGGCGCCAACGTGCTGTTCCCCAAGCGCCTGGGCACCGGCGAGGAGCTCGCCTCGATGGTCGTCGAGGCCGTCACGAACTCCTACCTCAACGCCGAGGTCATCCGGGTCGACGGCGGCATCCGGATGCCACCCAAGTGACCTGCTGAGGCAGGCCTCCGGGCCTGACCACGTCCGACCACGCACCCGGGGTGCGGCGCCCGAGCTCCGGCTCCGGCGCCGTACCCTGGTGTGGTTATGAGCAGCGTCGACACCAGGCCCGCGCCCGCCGGGCCGCGCACCTACGAGGTCCGCACCCACGGGTGCCAGATGAACGTCCACGACTCCGAGCGGCTCACCGGGTTGCTGGAGGATGCGGGGTACGTCGCGTTCGACCCGACCGCTGCCGAGGATGACGCCGCCGACGTCGTGGTGTTCAACACCTGCGCCGTGCGGGAGAACGCCGACAACAAGCTCTACGGCAACCTGGGCCAGCTCGCGCCGGTGAAGGCGCGCAAGCCGGGTATGCAGATCGCCGTCGGCGGCTGCCTGGCGCAGAAGGACCGCGGCGAGATCACCCGCAAGGCCCCGTGGGTCGACGTGGTGTTCGGCACCCACAACATCGGGTCGTTGCCGGCGCTGCTCGAGCGCGCCCGGGTCGCCGAGGAGGCCCAGGTCGAGATCCTGGAGAGCCTCGAGGTCTTCCCGTCGACGCTGCCGACCAAGCGCGAGTCCGCGTACGCCGCCTGGGTGTCGATCTCGGTGGGCTGCAACAACACCTGCACCTTCTGCATCGTGCCCAGCCTGCGCGGCAAGGAGAAGGACCGCCGTCCGGGCGAGATCCTGGCCGAGATCGAGGCGCTGGTCGCCGAGGGCGTCAGCGAGGTCACCCTGCTGGGGCAGAACGTCAACGCCTACGGCGTGGAGTTCGGCGACCGGCAGGCGTTCTCGAAGCTGCTGCGCGCCTGCGGCGAGATCGAGGGCCTGGAGCGCGTCCGGTTCACCTCACCGCACCCGGCGGAGTTCACCGACGACGTCATCGACGCGATGGCAGAGACCCCGAATGTGATGCCGTCGCTGCACATGCCCCTGCAGTCCGGCTCCGACCGGGTCCTGCGGGCGATGCGCCGCTCCTACCGTCAGTCGAAGTTCCTCGGGATCATCGACCGCGTCCGCGCCGCGATCCCCGACGCCGCGATCACCACCGACATCATCGTCGGCTTCCCCGGCGAGACCGAGGAGGACTTCCTCGCCACGATGGAGGTCGTCGCGCAGGCACGGTTCTCCGGCGCGTTCACCTTCCAGTACTCCAAGCGGCCCGGCACCCCGGCGGCCGTGCTCGACGATCAGGTGCCCAAGGCGGTCGTCCAGGAGCGGTACGAGCGCCTGGTCGCGCTGGTCAACGACATCGCCTGGGAGGAGAACAAGCGTCTCGTCGGTCGTCGCGTCGACCTGCTCGTCTCCGAGGGGGAGGGCCGCAAGGACACCCAGACGCAGCGGCTGAGCGGACGCGGACCCGACAACCGACTGGTGCACTTCACCCCCACCCGGCGCGACGGCAGCCCCGTGGAGGGGATCCGCCCCGGCGACGTCGTGAGCGTCGAGATCACCTACGCCGCGCCCCACCACCTCGTGGCCGACGCCAGCGTGCTCGACGTACGCCGGACGCGCTCGGGGGATGCGTGGGACCTGCGCCGGGGCGCTGCGCCCGCCGCCAAGGGCGTCGGGCTGGGGATGCCCACCGTGGGCGCGCCCCCACCGCTGCCGCCGGCCCCGGCCTGCGGCTGACCGGGCACTGCCGCACGGCCGGAAGGGGACGCGCGTCACTGCCAGGGATCGACGGGTGCCCGCACGACACGTCCGGGCCACAGGAGAACCACCCGTACCTCCGGGACGACTCCCGGGTTGAGGGGGGTGAGGTGTGCCGTCGGGGTGGCGGCACCCCGACCTGTCGTGCGTAGGGCCTCGGCGAGGCGGCGCTCAGGAACGCTGGTGGCCGGGATTCCTGTTGCCGAGCTCATGGCCGGGCACCGGGTCCGGATGGGGTTCGTCCAGGCCGGTGGTCTCCTCGGGGAGATCGGTGCTGGTCGCCGCGGTCTCCGCGGCGCTCAGCGTCGTCGTGCCGTCGGTGTGGTCGCGGGCCGACCCGACGGTGCCGGTGCCCTCGACGTCGCTGCGGGGGCGGTCGCGGCCGTCGTCCGGCGCATCCGGCCCACGCCGCTCGGAGCTGATCCCCAGGTCGCCGGCGGCGCCCTGCGGCCCGCTGGAGCCCGGGGTGGACGGGCGGGCGGCCTCGTGGTGCTGGTTCATCGGGACCTCCTTCAGGTCGAGGGCTGATCGAGGGACGACTCGGCGTTCTCGAGCTGGATCGCCCGGTCGGGGTCCCGGCCCCTGTCGTCGGCCCCGCCCGAACCGATGGGGTCGGGCTGGGTCTCGGGACCGGGGTCGGGAGTCGGCACGGTCCCGGGACCGTCCGGGTCGCCGCTGGGTCGTACCTCCGGCTCGGGGTCCGGCACCGGGTCCTCGACCGGCGGCAGGCTGCCGCCGGGCACGTCGGAGCGCTGCGGACCGCCGGGCGGGGTCGGCGCGTCGAGGTCGCCGGCCTCGCGCGCGGCGCCGTGGTTGGCCGGACCCTGCTTCACGTCGTCGGGATGGGGACTCATGTCGTTCCCCGTACCCGCTGAGGCCCCGGGCATGCCGCAGCCGACCCGCAGCGGCGAGAATGGCGCCATGTCCGCCCCGCAGCCCCCGTACGACGGCCCTCCGGTCGTCGCTGTCGTCGGGTCGACCGCGGCGGGCAAGACGTCGCTCTCGCTCGACCTCGCCGAGGAGCTCGGAGGAGAGGTGATCAACACCGACGCCTTCCAGCTCTATCGGGGGATGGACATCGGCACCGCCAAGGTGCCGGTCGACGAACGCCGCGGCATCGCGCACCACCTGCTCGACGTCCTCGACATCACCGACACGGCCACGGTGGCGGAGTTCCCGCCGTGGGCGCGCGCCGCGGTCGCCGACGTCCGCGGGCGTGGGCTGGTCCCGGTGCTGGTCGGCGGGTCCGCGCTCTACACCCGCGCCGTCGTCGACGACTTCACGTTCCCCGGGACCGACCCGGCAGTGCGACGTCGGCTGACCGAGGAGCTCGAGGAACGCGGGGTCGCGGCGATGTACGCCCGGCTCGCGGAGGTCGATCCGGCCGCCGCGGCGCACATCGAACCCGCCAACGACCGCCGCATCGTCCGTGCGCTCGAGGTCATCGAGCTCACCGGCGAGCCGTTCCGGGCGACCCTGCCGCCCTATGCGTACGCCCTGCCCGGCGTCGTGCAGATCGGGGTGCGGATCGACCGGCCCACGCTGGATGCGCGGATCGAACTCCGCGTCGACCGGATGTGGGAGCTGGGGTTGGTGGACGAGGTCCGGGAGTTGGCCGAGCGCGGGCTGCGCGACGGACTGACCGCCGGGCGCGCGCTGGGCTACCAGCAGGTGCTGGCGTTCCTCGACGGGCGGTGCACCGAGGCCGACGCCCGGGAGCAGACGGTGCAGGGCACCCGCCGGTTCGCCCGCCGCCAGGAGAGCTGGTTCGCCAAGGACCCGCGGGTGACGTGGGTCGACCACGACGACCCGGAGCGCCTCACGGCGGCGCTGACCGCGGTCGACTCCCGTACGCCGGGCACAATGGAGCGGTGACGACCTCCTCCCCGGTTCCCTTCGTCAAGGGCCACGGCACCGAGAACGACTTCGTGCTGCTGCCCGACCACGACGGCACCGGTCTGCCCGAACTCGACCCCGCCCAGGTGGCGTGGTTGTGCGACCGGCGGGCCGGGATCGGCGGCGACGGGGTGATCCGGGTGGTGCGCAGCGACGCCTCCGACGATCCGGCGGCGGTCGCCGCCCGCGACGAGGCCGAGTGGTTCATGGACTACCGCAACGCCGACGGATCGCTGGCCGAGATGTGCGGCAACGGCACGCGGGTGTTCGCCCGCTACCTCGTCGAGCACGCCGGGGTGCCGGCGTCCGGCCGACTGCCGATCGCCACCCGCGACGGCGTCAAGACCCTCACCTTCCTCGACGACGGGCGCATCGGCGTCGACATCGGCACCGCCCGCGTGCTGGCCGACACCGAGGTGCGCGTCGGTGACCGCACCTGGCCGGCCGTGCACGTCGATGTGGGCAACCCGCACGCGGTCGTCTTCGTCGACGACCTCGCGGACGCCGGCCCGCTGCACGAGTCGCCCGGCTACGACCGGGAGGTCTATCCCGAGGGCGTCAACGTCGAGTTCGTCGTACGGCGGGGGCCCGAGCACGTCGCGTTCCGGGTCTTCGAGCGGGGCTCGGGGGAGACCCGCTCGTGCGGCACCGGTGCCTGCGCGGTGATGCTCGCCGCGGTCCTCGACGACGGTCGGGTCGCGCCGTCCGCGGGTGAGGAGCCGATGACCTACCGCGTCGACGTCCCCGGCGGGGAACTCGCCGTCGCCTGGACCGACCAGGAGCACCTGGTGCTGATCGGTCCCGCGGTGCTGGTCGCCACGGGCACGGTCGCGCTCCCGGGCTGACTCCTGTGGAACGACTGGGGGCGGGGTGGAAACCGGTCGCCCGTCCGCGGTTCGCCGTGTCACGATCGGGGGAAGATTCTTTCGATCCCCGACGTTGCAGCAGGTGATGACGCACTCCATGACGGCTCACGACCACACGCCCGACCCCGCCACCGTCGACCTCTCGGCGGCCCTCGAGGCCACCCACGGCTGGGAGGACGAGGATTGGGAATCCGGGTACGCCGTCGTCGACCCCGACGCGTCGCCCGACCCCGAACTGGCCGCCCCGACCACCGGCGACCTCGACCTCGCCGAGCGCCACCAGCTGCGCCGCGTGGCGAGCCTGCGCACCGAGCTCGAGGACATCACCGACGTCGAATACCGCCAGCTGCGGCTCGAACGGGTCGTGCTGGTCGGGGTGTGGACCGAGGGCAAGGTCGAGGACGCCGAGAACTCGCTGGCCGAGCTGGCGCTGCTGGCCGAGACGGCCGGCTCCGAGGTGCTCGACGCGATCTATCAGCGACGCACCTCCCCGGACCCGGCGACCTACGTGGGGCGCGGCAAGGTGGAGGGCCTGCGGGAGATCGTCGCGGCGACCGGGGCTGACACCGTGATCTGCGATGGGGAACTCGCCCCCAGCCAGCTGCGCAACCTCGAGGACCGGCTCAACGTCAAGGTCGTCGACCGCACCGCGCTGATCCTCGACATCTTCGCCCAGCACGCGCAGTCGAAGGAGGGCCAGGCCCAGGTCGAGCTCGCGCAGCTGTCGTACATGAAGCAGCGCCTGCGCGGCTGGGGCGGCAACCTCTCGCGTCAGGCCGGTGGTCGGGTCGCCGGTGGTGAGGGCATCGGTGGTCGTGGTCCCGGTGAGACCAAGATCGAGACCGACCGTCGGCGCATCAACACCAAGATCGCGAAGCTCCGCCGGGAGCTGGCGGCGATGAAGGGCACCCGCGACACCAAGCGCACCGAGCGCCGCCGGCACGCCGTGCCGAGCGTCGCGATCGCCGGCTACACCAACGCCGGCAAGTCGTCCCTGCTGAACCGGCTCACCGACGCCGGTGTGCTGGTCGAGGACGCCCTCTTCGCCACCCTCGACCCGAAGACCCGGCGTACGACCACGACCGACGGTCGCATCTACACGATGTCCGACACGGTCGGCTTCGTCCGGCACCTGCCCCACCAGTTGGTCGAGGCGTTCCGCTCGACCCTGGAGGAGGTCGCCGACGCCGACCTGGTGCTGCACGTCGTCGACGGGTCGCACCCGGATCCCGAGGGCCAGCTCAGCGCCGTCCGGGCCGTGCTCGCCGACATCGACGCCGCCTCCGTCCCCGAGCTCGTGGTGATCAACAAGGCCGACGTGGCCGATCCGCTGGTGCTCGCGCGCCTGCGCCAGCGCGAGCCCCACAGCGTGGTCGTCTCCGCCCGTACGGGTGAGGGGATCGACGAGGTGCGGGCCGCGATCGAGAGTGAACTGCCGCGACCCGAGGTCAGCTTCGAGGCGCTGGTGCCCTACGAGCGCGGCGACCTGCTCAACCGGCTCCACGAGCACGGCGAGATCGACGACCTCGAGCACACCGCCGAGGGCACCCGGGTCCGCGGCCGTGCGCACGACGACCTCGCCGGCGCGCTCGCGCCGTACACCGTCTGATGGCGCGATGCTGATCGCGTACCGGGCTGAATAAGGCCGTCGGCTCACTCCCGCTTGGGGAGGTTGCGGTCGGTGAGGAGTGCGGAGCCGGCGCGGCGGCGGATGGGGTCGCCGCGGTGGGTGGTGAAGCGGTAGCGGCGTCCGGGGGTGACGTGGGGGCGTTCGTGGCTGCGCCGCGGGGTCCGAGACTGCGGCCGCGTGGCCAGGACCGGCTCGGGCAGTGTCTCGGGTGCGGTGGCCGTTTCGGGTTCCGGTGTGGTGATGATGAGTGTGCCGTGGTGGACGAGGCGGTGGCAGGGCTCGCAGAGTCCGATGAGGTTGTCGAGGTCGGTGGGTCCGCCGGCTGACCACCAGGTGAGGTGGTGGATCTCGGCGACCGGGAGGGCACAGGCGGGGGTGGCGCACCGGTTGGCCTGGTGGGCCTCGACGGCTTTGCGTTGCCGCAGGGTGGCGACGCGGCGGGTGCGCCCGACGTTGAGCACCCCGGAGTCGCGAGCAGCACCGGCGGTGGTCACCACCGTCACCTGGCCCAGGCAGGCGAGGTAGCCCACGAGGGCGGGGCCGATGGG
>JAJUGK010000021.1 GCA_029268205.1 Nocardioidaceae bacterium | reverse complement strand
GTTCGGGCTCGTGGCGGAACGCCTTGGTCGCCTCGGTCAAGGTGACCGCTTCATAAAGGCCGGCCAAGTGGTGGGCGATGAGCAGGTCGTCGACGTCGAGACGAGCGCGCATCGCCCGGTTCGAGCGCAGCGTCTCCCACGCTTCGGCTTTACCGAAGTCGGGAAGATCGCCTCGATCGAGCATGCTCACAGTCTCCCAGGGCCCACCGACACCGATGGTGGTCGAAGCCCGGGGTCGCGGTGCCGGAGTCGGGACGGAACCGAGCGTCCCGTCCCACCCCCTTCCCACCCGGCGCCGCGGCGCCGCTCAGGTGCTGCCCGTAGTGTCCTCGTCATGAGCGAGAAGCCCGAGATCGACTTCCCCGGCGAGGTCCCCGACGACCTCGTCATCACCGACATCACCGAGGGCGACGGACCCGTCGCCGAGGCCGGCCAGACGGTGCGCGTGCACTACGTCGGCGTCGCGCACTCCACCGGCGAGGAGTTCGACGCCAGCTACAACCGCGGCGAGCCGCTGACCTTCCGCCTCGGCATCGGCCAGGTCATCAGCGGCTGGGACACCGGCGTGCAGGGCATGAAGGTCGGCGGGCGCCGTCAGCTCGTCATCCCGCCGCACCTCGGGTACGGCGACCGCGGCGCGGGCGGGGTGATCAAGCCCGGCGAGACGCTGATCTTCGTCGTGGACCTGCTCGCGGTCGGCTGACGACCGCCCCGCGCTACCAGGGGAGGTCGTCGGCGACCGGCCCGGCCGTGACCCGCACGACCTCCCCGCCCAGCTCGACCCGGTCGCCGGGTCGCAGCTGCCTGCCGCGGCGCGTCTCCACCTCGCCGTTGACCTGTACGAGGCCGTCGGCGATGACCCGCTTGGCGTCGGCCCCGGCCTCCACGAGGTCGGCGAGCTTGAGGAACTGCCCGAGGCGGATCGACTCGTCGCGCAACCCCACGTCTCGCATGCCTCGACTCTAGCGACGCGGAATCCGGTTGCCCCACCCCGCCGGCCCGCGCGATCCTCGTCCGATGCTGGTACGACGAGAGCGGGCGACCGACGTCGCCGCCATCGGCGAGGTCGTCGCCGCCGCGTTCCGCGCGGTCCCCCACAGCGCACCGCCCGTCGACGCGAGCGGTGATCCCGGCGAGGTCGCCCTGGTCGGGTGGCTCCGCGCCGATCCGGGGTGGATCCTCGAGCTGTCCCTCGTGGCGGTCGAGGAGGATCGGGTCGTCGGTCACGTCGTCTGCACACGCGGGCACCTCGACGAGCGGCCCGCCCTCGGACTGGGGCCGGTGAGCGTCCTCCCCGACCGTCAGGGCGCGGGGGTCGGCTCGGCGCTGATGCATGCCGTGCTCGCCGCCGCCGAGGCCCGGGACGAGGCGCTGGTGGCACTGCTCGGCGACCCCGGCTACTACACCCGGTTCGGGTTCGGTCCCGCGTCCGCGCTGGGCATCGCGGCTCCCGACCCGGCCTGGGGGGACTACTTCCAGGCCCGCCCGCTCGCGGCGTACGACGGCCGGGGCGGGAGCTTCCGGTACGCCGCGCCCTTCGACCGGCTCTGAGGACCTCCTCCGGTCAGAGCAGCTCGCTGATCGCGTGGATCAGCAACCCGACCAGACCCCCGACCACCGTGCCGTTGATCCGGATGAACTGCAGGTCACGGCCGACGTGCAGCTCGATCTTGCGCGCCGCCTCGGCGCCGTCCCAGTGATCGATGGTGGTCGTGATGACCGTGGTCAGCTCGCTGCCGTACCGGTCGATGACGAACACCGCGAGGTCCGCCGCCCGCCGGTCGAACCGGGCCCGCAGGTGGGCATCGGTGACCAGCAGTCCGCCGAACGCCTGCACCTCCCGCACCGCCCGCCGGCGTACGGCGCCGTCGGGGTCGGCGAGCGCGTCCCGCAGGGCCAGCCGCAGGCCATTCCACAGCGACAGCCCGCTCTCGATCAGCGCGGGCTGCCCCAGCAGGCGGTCCTTGAGCCCCTCGGCGCGCTCCTGGGTGGCGGGGTCGGTGATCAGGTCCCGGGCGAGGTCGGCGAGGAGGCTGTCGAGCGCCAGTCGGGCGGAGTGCCGGGGGTCGTCGCGGATGTCCTCGAGCCACCGGATGGCCTCGGCGTGCAACCGCCGGGTGACCGCGTCGTTGAGCCGCTCCGGCGCCCACCACGGGGCCCGTTCGGCGAGCACCTCGGTGAAGGTGTCGCCGTGGTGCACGAGCCAACGGTGGCCCTCCTCGACGACGAGGTCGACCAGCCCGTGGTGCGCACCGTCGCGGACGACCTCGGCGAGCAGGCTGCCGGCCACCGGACTGATCGGCTCGGCCCGCAGCCGCGGCAGGATCGCCTCCTCGACCAGCGCGCGCACGTCGTCGTCGCGGACCTTGGTCAGCGCGAGGTGGAGCAGCGTCGACGCCTCGTCGACCACGCGGCGCGCGTGCGCGTCCTGCTCGAGCCAGCGCCCGACGCGCAACGTGACCTGCGCGGCCTCCACCCGCTCGCGGACGATGCCGGCGTGCAGGAAGTTCTCGCCGACGAACTCCTCCAGCCCGCGCCCGAGCATCTCCTTCTTGCGCGGCACCAGCGCGGTGTGCGGGATCGGGAGGCCCAGCGGATGGCGGAAGAGTGCGGTGACCGCGAACCAGTCGGCGATCGCCCCGACCATCGACGCCTCGGCGGCCGCGTTGACGTACCCCCACGCACCGGTCGACCCGTGGGTCAGCACGTAGACCACCGCGGCGAGCACCAGCAGGGAGCCGGCGACCGCGCGCATCCGGCGTAGCGCGCGTCGGCGCTCCGCCTCGACTGCCGGGTCCCCGGCGACCAGCGACATGGACATCGGCGCGAACCTACCGCGCACCCCACAACGCGCGGCGTGGAAGGATGCCGCCCATGACTGATCGCCCCAGGACCGTCGTCACCTTCGGGACCTTCGACGTCTTCCACGTCGGCCACCTGCGCGTCATCCAGCGCGCGGCGTCCCTCGGTGAGCGGCTCGTCGTCGGCGTCTCCTCCGACGCGCTCAACGCCAAGAAGAAGGGACGCGCACCGGTCTTCTCCCAGGGCGAGCGGATGGAGATCGTGGCCTCGCTCAAGCCGGTCTCCTCGGTGTTCCTCGAGGAGAGCCTGGAGCAGAAGCGGGAGTACCTGCTGACCCACCAGGCCGACGTGCTGGTGATGGGCGACGACTGGGCCGGCCGCTTCGACGACCTCTCCGACATCTGCGAGGTCGTCTACCTGCCGCGCACACCGGCGATCTCAACGACCGCGTTGATCGAGAAGATCGCCGACCTCAGCGGCTGACACCCGAACTTCACCGAACGCGCCCGTAGTTGTTACCGGGCGTAACGGCGGCGAAATCTCGCTCGCGCACGATCCTCTCGACGGGCCACCGCCCCATCGCACGAGAGGAGCCCACCATGGCTGAGCACGACGACACCCGGACCCGCCACCGTCCCGCCGTCCGCCCCTACCGGGGACGCGCCGGGCTGCCGAGCACCCTGTCGCGCCGCGAGGAGGTGCGCGAGATCCTGCCGCTGGCCGATCATCTGGCCCAGGCGGTCACCTGGGGCGTGTGAGCGGCCGCTCGGTCACGCACCGAGCACGACCGGCCCGAACTCCACCCCCATGGCGACGCCGGCGCCGACGAGGAGCGCCCCTGCGATCAGCAGGGCTCGTCGGTAGCCGGCGTCGCGCATGCGCCGGCGACCGAGCCCGACCAGGACGGCCAGCGCGGCCTTCGCCCCGACGATGCCGACGTAGAACGCCGCCACGAACACCACCCCGCCCACGGTCGCGGTCCGCCCGTACGCCACGGCCAACGGCCCGAGCACGGTCAACCACGCCACCCACGGGTGCGGGCTGACGATGTTGACCGCGAACGCGCGCCGCAGCGTCACCCACGCCGGCTCGCGGACGAGTTCGCCGGCCTCCAGCCGGGCGTCGCGCGCGTCGCGCATCGTGCGGATGCCGATCAGCACCACCAGCAGCGCCCCGACCACCCCCAGCGCGGCGAGCGGGCGCTCGGGCACCTGCCGCAGCACCGTGACCGCGAGCACCACGACCAGGGCGTCGGTGAGCACCGGCACGGCGGCGGTCAACAGGCCCGCGCGTACGCCGGAGCGCAGCGTCACCGTCACCACCAGGACCAGCAGCGGTCCCGGCCCCACGCCGGCACCCACGCCGAGGGCGAGGCCGGCGATCAGCGCCTCCATCGGGCCTCAGGCGGCCGCGCGCAGCGGCTCGATCACCTCGGCCGCGAACCGCTCCAGCCCCTCGAGCTTCTGCTCCAGGGTCGCGGCGAACCCCGAGTAGTAGACCCACGGCTGCACCATGCACTCGGTCACCCCGCCGGCCGCGGCCCGGTCGAAGTGCTCGGGCAGGAAGGCGTCGGTGAGCGCGGTGACGACCTCGAACCGCCCACCGGCCGGCGGCGTCGTGCCGAGCTCCTCCCGCAGCCGCCGCAGCTCCGCGGCCGTCGCGAGCGCCTCGTCGGTGCTGGCGATGTCGCCGATCCACCCGTCGTGGCGGGCGGCCCGGCGCAGGGCGATCGGGCTCAGCCCGCCCACGATCACCGGGATCGGCCCGGGCGGCGTGGGCCGCATCGTCAGCCGCGGGGTGGGATAGAACTCGCCCTCCCGCTCGGTCCAGCCCGGGGTCCACAGGTCCCGCACCAGCGCCAGCGCCTCGTCGGTGCGCCGCCCGCGGGAGGCGAAGTCCTGCTCGAGCAGGTCGAACTCCTCCGCGCACCACCCCACCCCGATCCCGAGGCTCACCCGGCCGCCGGTGAGCGCCGCTGCGGTCCCAACCGACTTCGCCACCTGGTAGGGGCTGCGCAGGGCCGCGACATAGATCGAGGTCACGAACCGGAGCTTCTCGGTCACCGCGCCGGCGGCGGCGAAGACCACCCACGGGTCGGGCCAGTCGACGTCGTGCGACCAGCGGCGCTCGCCGCTGGCCTCGTACGGATAGGGGGTGCTCAGCTGCTCGAGGTCGACCACGTGGTCGGCGACGGTCAGAGAGCGGTAGCCCAGCCGATCGGCGGCCTGCGCGATCGGCAGGATCTCCTCGAGCGGCAGGTAGGCGGTGACGACGGCGAAGTCCATGGACACCTGCGGCAGCGTAGTGCGCTGTGCGAGGCTGCGCCCGTGATCGAGGACTCTGCTCCCGCTCGGTTCCCGCACCTGCTCGCGCCCGGCCGGATCGGCACGATGCAGCTGCGCAACCGGCTGGTCATGTCGCCGATGGAGACGTTGTACGGCACCCCCGAGGGCCTGCCCTCGGAGCGGACCCGGGCCTACTTCGCCGCGCGCGCGGCCGGCGGGGTCGGCCTGATCACCGTCGGCGCCACCGGCATCGACCACCAGCACCCGGAGACCCCCGGTGGCCTGCACATCGGCACCGACGGGGCCATCGCCGCCCACCGCGCGCTGGTCGAGGACGTGCACGCCCACGGGGCACGCATCCAGCCCCAGATCGTGCACGCCGGGCCCGACGGGCTCGGACCCGAGATGTTCGGCGTGGACTCCCTCGGCCCGTCGGTCGTCCCGTCGTATCTCACCGGGCGCCCGTCGCGCCCGCTGGCGGAGGACGAGATCCCGGCGCTGCTCGACCAGTACCGCGCCGCCGCCCGCCGGGTCCGCGAGGCCGGGTACGACGGCCTGGAGCTGCACGCCGCCCACGGTTACATGATGCTCGGGTCGTTCCTGGCTCCCCAGCGCAACCGGCGCACCGACGGCTACCGCGGCGACCGGCCCGACGGCCGACTGCGCCTGCTGCTCGAGGCGCTGGCGGCCATCCGCTCCGAGATCGGCGACGACTTCCCGGTCACCCTGCGCATCTCCGGCTACGAACGCGTGGCCGGGGGCCGACCGTCGTACGAGACTGCCCGCTCCGCCCCGGCCCTGGTCGCGGCCGGCGTCGATGCCTTCCACGTCAGCGGCGGGGTGATCGACCGCTACGTGACCCGGATGGTCAACGGCGCCGACGACGGCGACGGACTCAACATCGGGGCGGCCAGCGCCGTCCGCGAGGTCGTCGACGTGCCGGTGATCGCGGTCGGCCGCCTCCACGACCCCGCACTCGCCGAGCGGGTGCTCGCCGAGGGTCGCGCCGACTTCGTGGCGATGGGCCGCCCGCTGCTCGCCGACCCCGACCTGCCGGCCAAGCTCGCCGCCGGCGCCGCGCACCGGGTACGCCGTTGCATCAGCTGCGAGAACTGCATCGACGCGATGGAGCAGCGCTTCAGCGTCGACTGCGCGGTCAACCCCCGCACCGGCCGCGAGCTCGAGCTCTCCCCCGCGCCGCCGTCGGTACGCCGGCACCTGGTCGTCGTCGGGGGCGGACCGGCGGGCCTGGAGGCCGCTCGGGTCGCGGCCGAGCGCGGCCACCGCGTCACGCTGCTCGAGCGCGGGGAGGAGCTCGGCGGCACCCTCGCCCTCGCGGCCGTGGTGCACCCGGAGAACGCGCCCTTCCTCACCTGGCTGCGGGCCGAGGTGACCGACTCCCCCCACGTCGAGGTCCGGCTCGGCACGGTGGCGGATCCGGGGACGGTCGCCGACCTCGCGCCCGATGTCGTGGTCGTCGCGACCGGGGCCGCGGTCGGCGCCCCGGACCTGCCGGGCGCCGGGCTGGGCCACGTGCGCGCCCCCGACGCCGTACGCCGCTGGCTCGCCGGCACCGGACCGGATCCGGATCCCGGCGCCCGCATCGCGGTGATCGGCGGGTCGCTCGCCGGCATCCAGCTCGCCGAGCACCTGGCGCGTTGCGGTCACCGGGTCGCGGTGCTCGAGGAGCGCGACACGCTCGCGCCGGAGATCGGGTGGAAGCGCAAGAGCGAGCACATGGATCGACTCGACCGGCTGGCGGTCACGGTGCACACCGAGGTGCGGCTCGAGCGGATCGACGCCGACGGCGTGGTGCTCACCCCGGCCGGCGGCACCACCCGGACCCTGCCGGCGACCGAGGTCTGGCTCGTCGGCACCCCGACCCCGGCGACCGCGCTTGCCGACGACCTCGCCGCGCGGCTCGGCGTGCCCGTGCACCCGGTGGGCGATGCCACCGGGCTCCGGCTGATCCAGGGAGCCGTCGAGGACGGTGCGCGGGTCGCCGCCGGGCTCTGAGCGGCACCCACCGCCCGGGGTGATCCAGATCACCCGAATCCGTTGACGCGTGTCAATCGGGTCCCTACTCTCCCGGCATGACCTCTCGCGCCGCACCCACCGTCGCCGTGATCGGTGCCGGCATCAGCGGACTGACCTCCACGAAGATGCTCGGCGACTACGGCATCGAGCACACCACCTTCGAGGTCTCCGACCGGGTCGGCGGCAACTGGGCCTTCCGCAACCCCAACAACATGAGCAGCGCCTACAAGTCGCTGCACATCGACACCTCCAAGCACCAGCTGTCGTTCCGCGACTTCCCGATGCCGGCCGACTACCCGGCCTTCCCGCACCACACCCACGTCAAGGCCTACCTCGACGACTACGCCGACACCTTCGGGCTGCGCGAGCGCATCGAGTTCTCCAACGGGGTCGAGCACGCCGAGCGGCGCTCCGACGGCGGGTGGGACATCCACGACCAGGCCGGCCGCACCCGCCGCTTCGACCTGCTCGTGGTCGGCAACGGTCACCACTGGGACCCCCGCTACCCCGAGTTCCCCGGCGAGTTCACCGGCGAGACGCTGCACTCCCACCACTACATCGACCCGCGCGAGCCGCTGCACCTGGAGGGCAAGCGGATCCTGGTCGTGGGCCTGGGCAACAGTGCGGCCGACATCACCGTCGAGCTGTCCTCGCGCGTGTTCGACAACGAGGTCGTGCTCTCCACCCGCTCGAGCGCGTGGATCTCGCCGAAGTTCTTCGCCGGCACCCCCGCCGACAAGTACTTCCGCACCACGCATCTGCTGCCGCTGTCGTGGCAACGGGCGTTCGTGAACCTGATGCAGCCGATGACCTCGGGGCGGCCCGAGCAGTTCGGCCTGCCCAAGCCCGACCACAAGTTCTTCGAGGCCCACGCGACCCAGTCGGTGGAGCTCCCGCTGCGCCTGACCTCCGGCGACGTCACCGCCAAGGGCGACATCAGCCGCCTCGACGGCCGCACTGTCCACTTCGTCGACGGCACGAGCGCCGAGTTCGACGTGATCATCTGGGCCACCGGCTACAACATCACGTTCCCGTTCTTCGACCCCGCCTTCATCTCGGCGCCCGACAACCGGATCCGGCTCTACAAGCGGATGTTCAAGCCCGGCATCGACGACCTCGTCTTCGTCGGCTTCGCCCAGGCGGTGCCGACGCTCTTCCCGTTCGTCGAGGCGCAGGCGCGCCTGGTCGCGGCGTACGCGGCGGGCCTCTACCGGCTACCCCCGGTCGAGGAGATGGAGCGCACCATCGACGCCGACGAGAAGCTCTACCTCGGACACATGCTGCCCAGCCCCCGGCACACCCAGCAGGTCGACTACTTCCGCTACGAGCACCAGCTGCGCACCGAGGAGCTGCCCGCCGGCCGGCGCCGCGCCGAGGCGCTCGGACCGGCCCTCGTACCCGCCCCGCAATCCATCCTGCGACCGGTCCTGCGATGAACGCGACCCCGGGGGCGACTCCAGCGTCCAGCCGCGCCGACGCCCGGCGTACGGCGCTGCTGCACGCGCTGGACGACCTGCTGCGCGAGGCGGTCCTCGACGACATCAAGATCGCCGACATCTCCAGCCGCGCCGGCGTGACCCGCTCGGCGTTCTACTTCTACTTCGACTCCAAGGCCGCCGCGGTGGCCGCGCTGATGAGCGAGGTCTACGACGAGGGGTTCGTCGCCACCACCCTGCTGCGGGCCCAGGACGAGACGCCGCGGGCGCGCATCGAGGCGGGTCTGGCGGCGATGTTCGACGTGGTGCGCGAGCGCGCGCACCTGCACCGGGCCCTGGGCGACGCGCGACACACCGACGAGGCGGTGCGGGCCCGCTGGGACGCCGACCGCAGCGCCTTCGTCGATCCCGTCGCCGAGATCATCGAGGCCGAGCGCGACGCCGGGAACGCACCCGCCGGGCCCGACGCGACCGCGCTGGCCACGCTGCTGCTCGAGCTCAACGACCGCGTCCTCGAGCGGGTCGCGCGGGGCAGCGAGCTCGACCCCGACCGTCAGCTCGACGCCGTCACCGCGATCTGGCTGCGCTCCATCTACGGCTCAGGAGGCACCCCATGACCGTCACCGAGACCCCCGCGCGCACCACCCACACGGTGCCGGTGGACGGGGACGACCTGGACGTCTGGCACGTCGCCGCCGCCCACGACGACCTGGCCGGACCCGCCGGGCGACCCGCGATCGTCATGGCGCACGGTCTGGCCGGCACCAAGGACTCCGGGCTCGCCCCGTTCGCCGAGCAGCTCGCAGCCGCCGGTCTCGAGGTCCTGGCCCTCGACTTCCGCGGATTCGGCGCGAGTGGCGGCACGCCGCGTCAGCAGGTGAGCATCGCCCGGCAGCTGGCGGACTACCGGGCGGTGGTCGCCCACGCCCGTGGGCTGCCCGCGGTCGACGCCGACCGGGTGGCGCTGTGGGGCGTCTCGCTCTCCGGCGGTCACGTGCTCTCCCTGGCCGCCGCGGACCCCCGCATCGCCGCCGTCGTGTCGCTGACCCCGCTCGTCGACGGACTCGCCGCGGGGAGGCACGCCCTGGCCCACCACCGGCCGACCGCGATGGCCCGCAGCACGGCGTTGGGCGTGGCGAGCAGGGTCGCCGCGCGGCGCGGCCGCCCCGCCCGGACCATGCCCGTGGTGGCCCCGCCGGGCGAGCTCGGCGCCCTGACGCTGCCGGGCTGCGTGGAGGACTACACCGCGATCACCGGCCCCACCTGGCGCAACGAGATCGACGCCGCGGTCGGGCTCGAGCTGGGCAGCGTGCGCGCGGGTCGCGACGCGAAGCGGGTCGACTGTCCGACGCTGGTGCAGATCGGCGACCTCGACCGCAGCGCGCCGCCCCACGCCGCGGCGAAGGCCGCCTTCGCGGCGCGCGCGACCGTCCACCACTACCCGTGCGACCACTTCGACGTGTGGCCGGGAAGGGACTGGCACGCGGCAGCCGTACGCCACCAGGTCGCGTTCCTGACCCGCGTGCTCGCCCCGTCGACGGCGGCGCGATGAGCGAGCTGCGCGACGGCGACTCCATCGGCGGGTTCACCTACCGCGAGATCCCCACCGCCGAGGTCGAGGCGATCGCGGACCGGTTCGCCCCCCTGACCGAGGCGATCCGCCGGCTCAACGACGTGGTGATCCGCTCGAACGCCGACGACGCGACGGTCGCCGGGGCCACGGCGATGATCGACGAGCTCACCGCGGTGCTCGGTCGCGGCGCGGAGCCGGGGCCGATCGGGACGGCGTTCAACCACGAGGGCCACAGCTGGAGCTGGAGCAACGCGGCCGTCGGGGCCCGCAACGCGGTCGCTCCCCCGCTCGAGGTCGACTTCGTCGACGACACCCACGTCGTCGGACGGGCCTACCTCGGCAACGCCTACGAGGGGCCGCCCGGCAAGGTGCACGGCGGGGTCTCCGCGCTGCTGCTCGACCACCTGATGGGCGTGACCGCCAGCCACCGGCACACCCAGACGGCGTTCACCGGGACGCTGACGATGCGCTACGAGTCGCCGCTGCCGCTGGGCAAGGTCACGCTGCACGGCGAGCTCGTGAAGCAGGAGGGCCGCAAGATCGAGGTCGAGGCGCGCATCGAGGCCGCCGACGGCACCGTGGCCATCCGGGCACACGGCATCTTCATCACGCCGCGCTGGGCGGCCGGCCTCTGGGAGGACCGATGAACCGATCCCGTGCTCTGGTGGTCGGCGGCGCCTCCGGGATCGGTGCCGCGACCACCCACGCACTCGCCGACGCCGGGTACGCCGTGACCGTGGCCGACGTCGTCGAGGACGGTGCCCGGGCCGTGGCCGACGCGCTGGCCGGCACCGGGCACCTCGCCCGGCGCTGCGACGTGACCCGGGAGGCCGACGTCGCGTCCATGCTGACCGAGGCGGGGAGCGAGGGCGACCTCACAGCCGTGGTCAACAGCGCCGGGTCCAGCACGCTCGGCCTGCTCACCGACCTCGACGAGGCGGAGTTCCGCCGGGTGACCGACATCTGCTTGCACGGCGCCTTCCTCGTGCTCAAGCACGCGGGCCGACACGTCGCCGACGCCGGCGCGATCTGCTCGCTCACCTCGCTCAACGCGCGCCGGGCCGCCGCCGGGTTCGGTCCCTACTGCGCGGCGAAGGCCGGTCTGGCGATGCTCACCCAGGTCGCCGCGCTCGAGCTCGCGCCCCGGCGGGTGCGGGTCAACGCCGTCTCCCCCGGCCTGGTCGACACGCCCCTCACGGCCCCGGCGATGGAGATCCCCGGGGTCCGCGACGACTACCTGGACAACACCCCGCTCGGGCGGGCCGGCACCCCGGAGGAGGTCGCCGAGGCCGTGCTGTTCACCCTGCGCTCGGCATGGCTGACCGGCGAGGTGATCGACCTCAACGGCGGGGCACACCTGCTGGCCTACCCCGACGTGCACGGGCACGTGGTGCGCGCGTTCGGCTGATCAGACCGCGGCGGCCTCCCCGACCTCGGCGTAGGACCGGCCGCGCTCCTCGCGCACCCACAGCACTCCGTCGCCGGCGACCGGACCCTGCTTGATCAGCTCGCGCTTGAGGACCTTGTTGGTCGCCGTGGACGGCAGGTCAGGAGCGATCCGCACGTACCGGGGCCAGGCCTTCGGCGACAGGTCCGGCTGCGCCGCCAGGAACTCCTCCAGCTCGGCCGGGGTCAGCGTGACCCCGTCGCGCAGCACGATCGCCGCCATCACCTGGTCGCCGACGTGCTCGTCGGGCACCGCATACACCGCGACCCGGCTCAGCGGCTCCAGCCGCATGAGGATGCGCTCGATCGGCGCGGCGGCGAGGTTCTCGCCGTCCACCCGCATCCAGTCCGCCGTACGCCCGGCCAGGTAGACCCATCCGTCCTTGTCCTTGTAGGCCAGGTCACCGGACCAGTACATGCCGTGCCGCATCCGCTCGGCGTTGGCCTGCTCGTTGTTGTAGTAGCCGACGAAGTAGCCCGCACCCTGGGTGTTGACCAGCTCCCCGATCGCCTCCTCGGGGTTGAGCAGCACGCCGTTGGCGTCGAACTCCGCCGGGGCGCACTCGGTGACGGTGCGGGAGTTGTAGACCGCCACGCCCTCGGCGCCCTTGCCGATCGAGCCCTTCGGGGTGCCCTCCTCCCGCGTCACCATCACGGCCGTCTCGGTGGAGCCGTAGCCGTCCCAGACGATGCAGTCGAACCGGCGGGAGAACTCCTCGATGTCGCGGTCGGAGGCCTCGTTGCCGAAGGCGACCCGCAGCGGCACGTCGGCGTCGTCGGGCCGCTCCGGGGTGGCGAGGATGTAGGCCAGCGGCTTGCCGACGTAGTTCATGTAGGTCACGCCGTAGTGGCGCAGGTCGTCGACGAACCGGCTCGCGGAGAACTTCGTGGGCACCATCGCGGCGCCGCTGTTGATCGCCACCGACCAGCCGCCCAGGATCGCGTTGGAGTGGAACAGCGGCATCGACAGGTAGCAGACGTCGGCGGTGCCGACCGCGTACTTGTCGGCGAGCATGAGGCCGGCGAACACCGCCATCAGGTTGCCGACCTGCACCGCCTTCGGGTCGCCGCTGGTGCCGGAGGTGAAGATCAACATGAACGGATCCATCGCCCCGGTCTCGCGCAACGGCGCGAACGGACCCGCGGACGCGACCTCCTCGGCCCACTGCTCGCTCTCGATCTCGACCACCTGGACGTCGCCGAGGTCGAGGTCGGCGAGCAGCTCGCGGTGCTCGTCGTCGACGAGCAGCACCTGCACGTCGGCCCGGTGGATGTCGCCGACGAGGCCGGCGCCGCGACGGGTGCTGTTGATCCCGGCCAGCACGTAGCCCGCGAGCCCGGCGCCCGCCAACGCACGCAGCATGTGCGGGTTGTTGCCGAGCAGGGTGCCGACGTGGGCGGGACGGTCGCGATCCAGGCGCGCCATGATCGCGGCGGCCTCCGCGCGCGCCTCGGCGAGGTGCTCGCGCCACGACCAGACCCGGTCGCCGGACAACACCCCGGGCTGGTCGTCCTCGAGCCGCTCCCGCAACACCTGCTGCACCGTCTCCGCCACGCCGTCCTCCAGGTTCGACAGGTCAGCGCCCTCCGACGCTGTTGACGCGCGTCAACCTAGAGTGTGGCGTGGCTCACGTCCAGCGCCTCTCCCGCTCACTGCGCACCGACGAGCCGGACGGGCGGACAGCCGCGCGCGTACCAGGTAACCTAGAACACGTTCTCATTCAAGGAGGGCTCTATGACCAGTCGGTTCGCGACCCTGACCCGCGAGCAGCTGGCCGTGGTCGTGCCCGAGCTGCTGCTCATCGGCCAGCTGATCGACCGCTCCGGGATGGCGTGGTGCATCTCCGCGTTCGGACGTGACGTGATGGGCGAGATCGCGATCGAGGAGTGGGCGGGCGCCTCGCCGATCTACGCCAAGCGGATGCAGCGCGCGCTCGGCTTCGAGGGCGACGACGTGGTGACGATCATCAAGGGCCTGCAGCTCGATATCGGGGCGCCACCGCAGTTCATGGACTTCCGCTACACGATCAGGAGCCCGTGGCACGCGGAGTTCCGGCTCGACCACTGCGGCGCGCTGCTCGACGTCGAGCCGATGGGCGAGGACTACGTCAAGGTGATGTGCCACGACATCGAGGACCCCACCTTCGACGCCACCGCCGCCGCGACGAATCCGAAGGCGCAGTTCCGCCCGATCCACCGTCCCCCGCGGGTGCCGGCCGATCGCACCCCGCACTGCGCGTGGACGATCATCATCGACGAGTCCCACCCCGAGGTGGAGCACCTGCCGCCCTACCACCACGTGATCACCAAGCACGCCGCCTCGCTCGAGCTCGACCCCATCGACCCGACCGACGAGGGGCGGGCCGACTACAGCGGGCCGCTGCTCTCCGACCTGGACTTCGGCGCCTTCTCCCACTCCGCCCTGGTCCGGATCGCCGACGAGGTCTGCGTCCAGATGCACCTGCTGTCCCTGTCGTACGCCCACGCCGTGCGGCAGCGCGCGACGGATGAGCACCAGACCCGCGGCATCGCCCGCTCGTGCCTGGTCGGCCTCGCCGGCATCGCGGCCGAGCGCCTCCACCGCGCCCTCGGGCTGCCGGCCGACGAGAAGGGCGCGCTGCGCACCCTCGAACTGCACCCGCTGCTCAACCCGGCGGCGTACGTGGATGCCGACGTCGCGGCCGACTCCGTGACCGTACGGCCCTCCCTCGCCCACGCCGACGGCGACTCCTGGATCACCCTCGTCGACCCCGCCAACCCGGCCGCGCTGCAGGCGATCGTGCGCGCGGTCGACCCCCACCTCGACGTCGACCTGACCGGGCCGGCCGACGGCTGGACCGCCCGCGTCGTGCGCCGCGAGGAGCCGGCGCGGGAGGCCAAGGAGGTCGAGGTGACCCGGTTCAGCGCCGGCGCGCGGTTCAGCTTCGAGCCGCGGCGCTCGCTGCCGATCACCCCGCTCTGATGGCCCCGGTGCTGGCGCTGGCGGGAGCCGGCGACATGGCGACGGCGACCGCGGTGCGGATGGCCACGACCCACACGGCAGTCGTCGGCGACCCCGTCGCGGACCGCCGGGACGCCTGCGTCGCGGCGGTCCGTGCCGCCGGCGGCACCGCCCACGCCGTCCCGCTCGACATCACCGGCCCCGACGAGGTCGCCGCCTTCGCGCGGGCATGCCGCGACAGCGGAAGGGTCACGGGCCTGCTCGTCGCAGCGGGTCTGTCGCCGGCACAGGCGGAGCCGGGCCGGATCGTCGAGGTCGACCTGCTCGGCGTGCTGAGGGTGCTCGACACCTTCGTCGAGGTGCTGGTCGAGGGCGGCGCCGCGGTCGTCGTCGCCAGCATCGCCGGCCACCTCCTCGGCGCGGTGGACCCGGCGGTCGAGGCCGCCTGGACCCACCTGCCCGTCGAGGACCTGCGGCACCACCCCGACCTGACCGCGGACGCGCTCGCGGGCAATCCGGCGTTGGCCTACATGCGGGCCAAGCGGGCCATCCACCTGCGGGTACGCGCCGCTGCCGGCCCGTGGGGCGCGCGGGGCCTGCGCATCAACACCGTCAGCCCCGGCGTGATCGACACCGCGATGGGGCGGGCGGAGCTCAGCGGACCCGACGGCGCAGGGATGGAACTGCTCGTCGCCGCCTCCCCCGTCCCCCGCCTCGGGACCGCCGACGAGGTCGCCGCGGCGACGACCTTCCTCCTCGGACCCGGGGCTGGTTTCATCACCGGCACCGACCTCACCGTCGACGGCGGCTCCGTGGCCACCGCCCTCCTCCCACCCGCACCGGCCACCTGACGAGCAGAGGAGCTCCCATGAAGACCCGCCTGAACTGCCCCTGCGGCGAGTACATCACCGGCACCGACGAGGACGACCTGGTCGCCAAGGCCCAGGCCCATCTGGCCGCGGAGCACCCCGGTCGGGAGTACGACCGGGACGCCATCTTGTTCATGGCGAGCTGACCGTGCGCACCACCGCGGCCGTGGTCCCCGCGCCCGGGGCGCCGTTCGAGATCCGCGAGATCGATGTCGACGACCTCCGCGACGACGAGGTGCTCGTGCGCATCGTGGCCTCCGGGCTGTGCCACACCGACCTCACGATCGCGGCCAGCTATCCGCCCGAGATGCTGCCGGCCGTCCTCGGACACGAGGGTGCCGGTGTCGTCGAGGCGGTCGGTCCGGCGGTCGAGGGCGTCGGCGTCGGGGACCACGTCGTCCTCAGCTTCCGGTCCTGCCGCAGCTGCGAACCGTGCAGGGCCGGTGACGTCGGCTACTGCGAGCAGAGCGTCGCACTCAACTACATGGGGATGCGCCTCGACGGCAGCACGACCTACCGCGACGGCGACCGCCCGGTGATCGGCTCGTTCTTCGGGCAGTCGAGCTTCGCGCAGCACGCCATCGCGTACGCCGACAACTGCGTCGTGGTCGACAAGGGCATCGACCTGGTGCACGCGGCGCCGTTCGGCTGCGGATACCAGACCGGCGCGGGCACGGTGCTGAACGTCTTCGACGCCGGTCCCGACGACAGCCTGGCGGTCTTCGGCGTCGGAGCGGTCGGGTTGGCCGCGCTGGCCGCCGGCGCGGCCCGCGGGGTGCGGACGATGATCGCGATCGACGTGTTGCCCAGCCGCCTGGAGGCCGCCGCGCGGTACGGCGCCATCGGACTCGATCCCGCCGACTTCGGCGACGAGCCCGGCTCCACGCTGCTCGACCGGATCAAGGAGCTCACCTCCGGCGGCGCCCGGTTCGGCATCGACACGACGGCGATCCCGGCCGTGGTGTCGCAGGCGATGGCGGCGCTGCGTCCGCAGGGGAAGCTGGCCGCGCTCGGGCTGACCTTCGAGGACTACCGGATCAGCGCCACCGACCTGCTCCACGGCGGCAAGACCCTGCTGTCGACCATCGAGGGCGAGTCCGACCCGCTGACGATGGTCCCGCACCTGCTGCGGATGCGCGACGAGGGCCGCTTCGACGTCGACCCCCTGGTGACCACCTATCCCTTCGCGGCGATCAACGACGCGATCGCCGACGTCCAGTCCGGGAAGACGGTGAAGGCGGTCCTGACGTGGTGAGTGGCCCCGAGGGCCAGCCGTTCCCCGAGCTCGGCTGCTACGGGCTCGCCGGCCACTCCGACTCCCCCGCCGACCTGATCGAGGAGGTACGGCTGGCCGAGGAGCTCGGGATCGGGTCGGTCTTCCTCTCGGAGCGCTTCAACGTCAAGGACGCCGCGGTGCTGGCGGGTGCCGCGGTCGCCGCCTCGACCCGGATCGGCATCGGTACCGCCGCGACCAACCACACCACCCGGCACCCGATCGTCACCGCGACGATGGCCACGACCGCGCATCGGATGTCGGGCGGACGCTACGCCTTCGGGCTCGGCCGCGGCTTCGACCAGCTCTTCGACGTGATGGGCCTGCCCCGGATCACCTCGGCGCAGATCGCGGACGCCGTCGGGATCTACCGCCGGCTCTGGCACGGGGAGATGGTGCTCGGGCACGACGGCCCGGCGGGCAGCTTCCCGTTCCTGCACCAGGACCGGTCCTTCGCCGAGGACATCCCGGTGCTGCTGACGGCCATCGGACCCCGGACGCTGCGCTTCGCCGGCGCCCACGCCGACGGCGTCGTCCTCCACACCTTCCTCACCGACGAGACGGTCGCCCGGGCGGTCGCGACGATCCGCGCCGGGGCCGAGGAGGCCGGCCGCGACCCGCAGTCGGTGCGGATCTGGTCGGTGCTCGCGACCGTCGAGGACTCGATCGGCGAGGAGGCCCGCCTGCGCAAGCTGGTCGGCCGCCTCGCGACCTACCTCCAGGGGTACGGCGAGGTCATCGTCCGCACCAACGGCTGGGACCTCGAGGCGCTCGAGCGGTTCCGCCGCGACCCGCTGGTGCAGGGCTACCCGGGGGCCTTTGACCAGGTCGGGACGGTCGAGGAGCTGACCTACCTGCGCGACGAGGTGCTCCCCGCCGACTGGCTGGCCGCCTCGGCGACCGGCGGCGCCGCCGCGTGCGCGCAGCGGATCGCCGACCAGTTCACGGCCGGAGCCGACAGCGTCATCCTCCACGGCGCGACCCCCACCGAGCTCGCACCGGTGCTCGACGCCTGGCGCGCCATCCGCCCCGCGCATCTCGACGCGCTGCCGACGAACCCCGGCTGGGCGATCGGGAGGCCGGCGTGACGACCCCGCCCGCGAGCGTGACGGACCTCGATCCGCAATGGCTCTCCGCCGCGCTCGACACCCCGATCCACGCCGTCGACCCGGTCCGCATCGGCACCGGCCAGATGGGCTCGTGTTTCCGCCTGCGCCTCGACGGTCCCGAGGTCGGCGGGCGCGTCCCGCAGACCGTCCTGGCCAAGCTCCCGGCCGAGGACCCGGCCGCGCGGGCGATGGTGGCGGGCACCTACCGCGGCGAGGTGCGCTTCTACACCGAGGTCGCACCGACCCTCGACATCCGGGTGCCGCACTGCCATCACGCCACCGAGGTCGACGACGAGGGCCGCTTCGCGCTCCTGCTCGAGGACGTCGTCGCCGGCCGCGTCGGCGACCAGCTCGCCGGCTGCACGCCGGGCGAGGCGATCGCCGCCGCCGAGAACCTCGCCGGCCTGCACGGGCCGAGGTGGTGCGATCCGACGCTCACCGAGGTCGAGGGATTCACCATCGCCGGACCCGACGACGCCGAGCTGATGGCGGGCTTCCTGCCCTCCGCACTCGACACGTTCCTCGACCCGCAGACCGGCATCGGCGCACTCGTCGCCGCCGAGGACGCGGCCACCCTGCGGGAGGCGTCCCCCGTGCTCCCCGGCTTCCTCCTCGCCCGCCGCGAGCGGTTCGCCGTCACCCACGGTGACTACCGCCTCGACAACCTGCTCTTCCTCCCCGACGGGTCCTCGGTCGCGCTCGACTGGCAGACGGTCGGCCTCGGCCTGCCCGCGCGCGACCTGGCGTTCCTGGTGACCACCGGCCTGTCGGTCGAGGATCGGCGGGCGTGCGAGCGGGACGTGGTCGCGGCCTATCACGCACGGCTGGCCGCGTACGGAGTGGCGCAGGATCTCGCGGAGTGCTGGGACGACTACCGCCTCGGCGCCCTGACCGGACTGCTGGTGGAGGTGTTCGGCTGCGCCTTCGGGGCACGCACGGAGCGCGGCGACCGGATGTTCGCCACGATGCTCGCCCGCACCTGCGCGGCGATCCGCGACCTCGACGCGCTGGCGCTCGCCCGGGGTTAGCGCCGGCCCGGCGCGGCGGTCACGGCGTCGACGTGGCGGCGTACGTCGGCCAGGACGTCGTCGAGGGTGCAAAGCACGTGACAATTACCGGAGGACGTTGGTCCCTGGTCGGCGCGTCCCCCGCGCGTCAGGATGGGAGCGCCTGCGAGAGAGGAGCAGACGATGACCACCACCGGTCGCCACCTCGTCGACCTCGACCGCGCCACCGCCACCGGGTTGCTCGCCTCGGTCCCGGTCGGTCGCCTGGTCTGGGACGGGAGCGCGGGGCTCACCGCGATCCCGGTCAACCATGTGTGGCAGGACGATCGGGTGCTGATCCGCACCACGGCGTACTCCGCCATCGCGCGGGAGTGCGACGACCAGCTCGTCGCCTACGAGGCCGACGACCTCGACGCCGGGTCCCGCACCGGATGGAGCGTGCTGGTGCGGGGACGGGCGAGCATCCAGTGGCACGCCGATGCCGCCGAGGCCGACACCGCACCGTGGCCCGGGGGCCCGCGCCCCCTCGTCCTCGCGATCGAGGTCGTCTCGGTCGAGGGTCGCCGGCTGGTCCCGGCCGAGCACTGAGCCGCCGGAACCTTCCGCCGTCCGGCGCGCGACACGGCCTCCGCGCCGCGCCTACGGTCGGGGCATGACCGGGGTGCTCGGAGCCGACGTCGAGGAGCTGATCGCGCTGGCCGCGACCCTCGAGGACGCCGCCGCCGCGCTGGAGCAGACCCGCGCCACCGTCGACCTCGAGCTCGCGTCCCTGGTCTGGACCGGCGCCCGCTCCGCCGCGCACCGTGCGCGGTGGGAGCAGGAGGACGCCGGAACCCTCCGGACGGCGGCGGCCGCGCTGACCGCGGCCGCGGTCCAGCTGCGCGCCGAGGCCGCCGAGCAGGACGACGCCAGCGCAACTGACGCCGGTGAGCCGATGTCGACACCCGTGGCCCTCTGGCGGGAGTGGGAGCGTCGGTGGGAGGGCGCCGGGCACGCGATCGGCCTGGCGCCGTGGGTCGGCGCCGCCACGACCTGGCGCGACGCCGTCCGCACCGGGTGGCGCGACACGGTCCGGCACGCCGACCAGTGGTCGCGCGCCCAGATCGGCGGACCGGTCGGACGTGCGCTCGACGCGCTGTCCGTCGTCGGCGCCGGCGTCAGCGGGTGGCGCATCGGCACCGCGATCACCGAGGGCGACTGGACCCGGGTCGGCACCGAGGGCGCAGGGCTCGGCATCTCCCTGGCCGGCGCCTCCCAGGTGCTCGCGCTCCGCGCGGCCGGCGGGGTGGGCGCCGCGGCCCAGGCCGGGTGGTGGGCCGGCAGCCTCGTCTACGACACCTGGGGTGACACCGAGCCGATGGTGTGGATCGCCGACCACGTCGTCGGACCCGTGGGCGACCGGATCCTGGGCGTGGTCGACCCCGAGGCCCGGGCCCGCGCGGCACAGGGGTGGGGGCCATGACCACGACCGAGGTGGGCCGCGGCAGCCTCAGCGCCGCCGAGGTCCATGCGCTGCTGCGCTGCCGACCGGGCGGGCCGGCCGAGCTGAGCCGCCGACTGCTCGACCTCCCCTGGGGAGCCGAGGACGACACCTCGGTGGGCTGGGCGGGCCTCACCGCCCGCGGCCTCGCCTCCCCGCAGGGTCGTCCGACCGGGTTCGCCTCCGCCATCGGTCTCGTCCTCACCGCGCCCGGCCGCTGGACCGCGCTGCGGGTCGACCAGACCTCCGGTCGGCGTGCGCTGCTCGTGCTCGAGGGGGCTCTCGGCACCCTCCTCGTCGTACCCCGCCCACCGGGCGTGCTCGACCTGGTGCCGCTGCCGGGCGACCCCGCCGGCCCGGCCAGCGTGGTGCCGACCGCCCGCGCCGTCCTGGCCGACCCGGCCACCCGGCTGATCGAGGTCACCCTCGCGTCCTCGTATGTCAGCTCCACGCACGACGACCCCGCGCCCGACAACCCCGCGCACGACGGGGACGCTGCGCCGCTGGTCGTCCGGGTCGTGCGCGAGGACCCGGGCACGTTCGTCCTCCGGACCTCCACGATGGCGGAGGCCCCCGTGGCCGCCGACCTCGACGGCGTGCTCGACCGGCTGGGCGAGCTGATCCCCACCGAGGAGGAGTGGCGATGACCGAACCCCGTCCCCTGCTCGCGATGGACCCCGACCGGGCGCGCGCCGTCGCGGCGGTCCTCGGCACTCGCAGCGACCGGCTCGCCGAGCTCACCCGTAGGCTCGACGCGGCCGTGCGCCGCGCGGCCTGGCACGGTCCGGACCGCGAGCGGTTCCTGCAGGAGTGGACGACCCGGGTCGCGCCCGGGGTCGAGCGCGTCTCGGAGCTCCTGGCCGCACACGCGACCACCCTTCGGGTCGAGGCCGACCAGCAGGACGCAGCATCCCGGTAGCTGGGGGTCCCGGTAGCCGGGTCCCGGTGGACCGCGGCACGCGCGCCCCGGACCGTAGGGCCCTTTCACCGGTTCGGCGTAGCATCTGCTGCCATGTCCGCGCAGCCACCAGAGCAGACGACCGAAGCCACCCGGGGCGCGTTCGCGCATCGGCGGGTGTTCATCTTCGCCGCCATCGGCTCCGCCGTGGGGTTGGGCAACATCTGGCGCTTCCCCTACGTCGCCTACGACAACGGCGGCGGCGCGTTCCTGATCCCCTACCTCGTCGCGCTGCTCGCGGCCGGACTGCCGTTCCTGCTGATGGACTACGCGATCGGGCACAAGTTCCGTGGGTCGGCGCCGCTGTCGTTCCGGCGGATGTCGGGCCGGGGCGCCGAGACACTGGGCTGGTGGCAGGTCGGCATCTGCGCGATCATCGCGATCTACTACGCCGCGATCATCGCCTACGCGATCCGCTACACCCTCTTCTCCGTCGACAAGTCATGGGGCGCCGACCCGAACGCCTTCTTCTTCAAGGAGTTCCTCCAGATGGAGGTCGGCTTCGGTCTCGATGTCGTGCCCGGAGTCCTGTGGCCGCTGGTCGTCACCTGGCTGGTCGTGCTCGCGATCATGGTGGGCGGGGTGCAGAACGGCATCGGGCGCACCTCGATCGTGTTCATCCCGGTGCTGCTGATCGCCTTCGTCGCCCTCGTGGTGCAGGCGCTGCTGCTGCCCGGGGCGGTCGACGGCCTCAACGCCTTCTTCACCCCCGACTGGGGCGCCCTGACCGACACCGCCGTGTGGGCCGCGGCCGTCGGCCAGATCTTCTTCTCGCTCTCGGTGGGCTTCGGGATCATGATCACCTACGCCTCCTACGTCGACCGCAAGACCGACATGACCGGCTCCGGCCTGGTCGTCGGCACGGCGAACTCCTCCTTCGAGCTGCTGGCCGGCATCGGCGTCTTCGCCGCGTTGGGCTTCATGGCCCAGGCCAACGGGGTCGCCGTCGACGACGTGGCCGCCGACGGCATCGGCCTGGCGTTCGTGGCCTTCCCGGCGATCATCTCCGAGGCTCCGGCCGGCGCCCTGCTCGGCGTCCTGTTCTTCGGCTCGCTGGTGCTGGCCGGGATCACGTCCCTGGTCAGCGTGCTGGAGGTGGTGATCTCGGCCGTCCGCGACAAGCTCGACCTCGGTCGAACGGCCGCCTCGCTCGCGGTCGGCGTCCCTGTGGCCGTCGTCAGCGGCCTGCTGTTCAGCACCACCACCGGGCTGCCGGTGCTGGACACCATGGACCACTTCATCAACCGGTTCGGCATCCTCCTGGTCGCCGTGATCTCCATGGTGTGGGTGGCGTGGCAGATGCGGGCGCTGGCCGACCTGCGGGCCCACCTCAACGGCATCGCGTCCGTTCCGCTGGGGGGTTGGTGGTCGGCGCTGATCGCGGTCGTCATCCCGGCCGCGCTCGTCTATGTGCTGATCGACGAGCTCCTGGTCGTACTCGAGGCGCCCTACGAGGGCTACCCGGACTGGTTGCTGGCCGCCTTCGGGTGGGGTACGGCCGGGCTGGTCGTCGTGGTGGCCATCGTGCTCGCCCGGCTGCCGTGGAGCGCCCGCACCCCGCTCGACGTCCCTGCTGCTCCCGAGGAGGCCGCCCGATGACCACCACCGCGATCGTGATGATGGTGATCTCGATGCTCGTCCTGTGGGGCGGACTCGGGCTCGCGATCCTCAACATCTCGCGCAGCGACCGGCACGAACCGGGCCCGGCCGACGCCCACCGCGACCTGTGAGGGCCGCGCGTCCCGACGCCACGGCGGCCCGCGCCGCCGCCGACCGGCTCGCCGGTCTCGCGACGCCTCCGGGTGCCCTGGGCCGGCTCGGTGAGCTCGGGGTCCGGCTCGCGGGCCTGCAGGGAGTCGTGCCGCCGCGCCCGGTCGACCGGGTCCGGCTGGTGATCTTCGCCGGTGACCACGGCGTGGCCGACCACGGGGTCTCGGCCTTCCCGCCGGCGATCACCGGGGCGATGGTGCGTACCTTCCTCGCCGGGCGTGCCGGGGTCTCGGTGCTCGCCCGTCAGCACGACGTCGCCGTCCGGGTGCTCGACCTCGGCGTCGACGAGGACTTCGCCGATCTCGATCCGCAGGTGCGCGCCGAGCTCGGGGCACACAAGGTACGCCGCGGGTCGCGCCCGCTGCACCTCACCGACGCCCTGACGGCCGACGAGCTCGACCGGTCCCTCGCCGCCGGCCGCGCCGTCGCCGAGGAGGAGATCGCTGCCGGTGCCGACCTGCTGATCAGCGGCGACATGGGCATCGCCAACACCACCCCGGCCGCCGCGCTGGTCGCCGCCCTCGCGGGCCTCCCCGTCGAGGAGGTCGTGGGCCGCGGCACCGGCGTCGACGATGCCGGGCTGGCCCGCAAGCGCGAGGTCGTGCAGCGCGCACTGCGCCGGCTCGGCGACCGGATCCACGACCCGCGCCAGGTGCTCGCCGCACTCGGCAGCGCCGACCTCGCCGCCACGGTGGGGTTCATGCAGCAATCCGCCGTCCGCGGTGTCCCGGTGCTGCTCGACGGCGTGATCAGCACCGCGTGCGCGGTGGCTGCCGAGCAACTGCTGCCCGGTGCTGCGGCGTGGTTCGTGGCCGGTCACCTCTCCCCCGAGCCGGCGCACGCGCCGGCGCTGAAGCTGCTCGGCCTCGAGCCGATCCTCGACCTCGGGATGCGCCTGGGCGAGGGCAGCGGCGCGGTGGCCGCGGTGCCGGTGGTCCGCAGCGCCGTGGCGCTCCTGCGCGAGGTCGCGCTGTTGGCCGATCTGGCGTCCGAGGGGTGAGCACCGACGGGCTGCGCCTCGCGGTCGGGACGCTGAGCGTGGTGCGGGTCGCCGCACCGCGCCACCTCGCACCGGGCACCTTCCGCGCCACCGCCCTGCTCGCGCCGCTGGCCGTACTCCCCCTCGGTCTCGGGGTCACCGGACTCGGCCTGCTCGGCGCCCGGCTCGACGCCCCGGCCACCGTGGTGGCGCTGCTGGCGCTCGCCCTGCTCGCGCTCGGCACCCGCGTGCTGCACCTCGACGGCCTCAGCGACACCGCCGACGGCCTCACCGCGTCCTATGACGCCGCGCGGTCGCTGGAGGTGATGCGGGGCGGGACGGCCGGGCCGGCCGGGGTCGTCGCGGTGGTCCTGGTGCTCGGGCTGCAGGCGGCGGCGCTGGCCGCACTGCTCCCCACGACGGTCGGTGCGGTGCATGCCGGCCTGGCGGTCTGCGCGTCCCGGGGAGCGATCGCGCTCTGCGCGGTGCCGGCCCTCCCGGCGGCCCGGCCCGGCGGTCTCGGCGCCGGCTTCGCCGGGGTGGTCCCCGTCCCGGTCGCGGTCGGGATGTGGGCCGTCCTCGCCGGGATCCTCGCGGCCCCCGGTGCGCTCGCGGACGGGTCGTGGTGGCCCGGTCCGGTCGCGGCGGTCGGCGCGGTCGGGGTGGTCGTTGTGCTGCTGGCGCGGGTCCGCCGCCGATTGGGCGGGATCACCGGCGACGTGCTCGGCGCTGCGATCGAGCTCGCGCTGACCGCGCTGCTGGTCGGCTTGGCCGTCGCGGCGAGCTAGCCCGGCTCAGAGGACGAGCACCCGGCCGGCGACGACCAGGTGCACCTCGTCGCAGGCGTCCGCGACCACGCGGTTGACCGTGCCCAGCGCGTCGCGGAACACGCGACCCGAACGGTGGGCCGGGACGACGCCCCATCCGACTTCGTTGGTCACCAGTACGACGTCGTCGCGGACCCGGAGCGCGGCGGCGAGCCGATCGGCCTCCGCGCCGACGAACCCGGCGATCTCGTCCGCCGGCGCCTCCCACCGCCCGTCGAGCAGGCCGGTGACCCAGGTGCCGAGGCAGTCGACCAGCACCGCCCCGGACACCGCTCCCAGCACGCCGACCACCTCGGTCGTCTCGTGCGTCTCCCAGCCGGCGGGACGCCGTGCCCGGTGGTCGGCCACGCGGGCCGCCCAGTCGGGGTCCTCGGCGCTCGGAGCGGGTCCGGGCGCGACGTAGGCGACGTCG
>JAJUGK010000020.1 GCA_029268205.1 Nocardioidaceae bacterium | reverse complement strand
TTGCGCAGCCGGCCGTTGCAGGCGGGGCAGACGGTCAGCGAGTCGTCGGTGAAGCTCTGGAACTGCTCGAAGGCGTGGTCGCACTCGGTGCAGGCGTACTGGTACGTGGGCACGGTCGGTTCCTCCGGTGGTCACGAGGCGCCCGAGCCTTGGCACTCGCCGGACGCGAGTGCCAATGATAGCCGCCCGCGTGTGGCACCATGACGCGCGTGTCAGCGCCCGATGCCGCGTCCCCGGACGCATCCCCCGCCTCTCCCGCACCGGCCAGCGGCACCCCGCGGCGTTCGAGGTGGAGGTGGTTGGCCTACGGCGCGGCGGTGCTGGCGCTCGTGCTGGTCGCGGTCCTGGTGACCGGTGTGGTGCTGGTGCGGCGACCGTTCCCGCAGACGAGCGGCGAGATCGAGGTGCCCGGGCTCTCGGCCGGGGTCGAGGTGCTGCGAGACGCCAACGGCATCGCCCGGGTCTACGCCGACACCGCCGAGGACCTCTTCTACGCCCAGGGCTTCGTGCACGCCCAGGACCGGTTCTTCGAGATGGACTTCCGGCGGCATGTGACCGCCGGCCGGGTCTCGGAGCTCGTGGGCGAGGAGGGACTGGAGACCGACCGCTACATCCGGACGATGGGGTGGCGCCGGGTGGCCGAGCAGGAGCTCGCGCTGCTCTCGGCCGACACCCGCTCCTACCTCGAGGCCTACGCCGCGGGCGTCAACGCCTACCTCGAGGACACCGGCACCGGCGCGCTCGGGCTGGAGTACGTCGCGCTGTCCCTCAACGGACTCGACTACACCCCCGAGCCGTGGACGCCTGTGGACTCGGTGGCCTGGCTCAAGGCGATGGCCTGGGACCTGCGGGGCAACATGACCGACGAGATCGCCCGCGTGCTGACCGCCCGCGACGTCGGCGCCGCCCGTGCGGCCGAGCTCTGGCCCGACTACCCCGAGGACCGGCACCGGCCGATCGTCGAGGGCGGCGGGGTGGTCGACGGCGTCTTCGAGGCCGAGGCCACCGGTCCGGGCACCCGCAAGCCCGCCCGCCCGCCGCTGGGTCCCGGCGTCGAGCGGGTCCTGGAGGAGGTGCTCGCCGGGGTCGAGCGACTGCCGGTGCTCGTCGGTCGCGGCAACGGGGTCGGCTCCAACTCCTGGGTGGTCGCCGGTGAGCACACCAGCAGCGGCCTGCCGCTGTTGGCCAACGACCCCCACCTGGGCATCTCGGTCCCCGGCATCTGGCACCAGATGGGGCTGCACTGCCGCACCGTCGGCCCCGAGTGCCCCTTCGACGTCGGCGGGTTCACCTTCTCGGGCCTGCCGGGCGTCGTGATCGGTCACAACGACCAGATCGCCTGGGGATTCACCAACCTCGGACCCGACGTCGTCGACCTCTCCCTGGAACAGGTCCGCGACGACGACACCGCCCGGGTGGGCGACGGCTGGGAGCCGATGGAGGTGCGGCGCGAGGAGATCCGGGTCCTCGGCCGCGACGAGCCCGAGGAGCTCGTGGTCCGGACCACCCGCAACGGGCCGCTGCTGTCGGACGTGTCGGAGCAGTTGCGCGAGGTGGGCGGCGGGGATGGGCTGTCGATCAAGTGGACGGCGCTGCGGCCCGGTCGCACGGCGGACGCGATCTTCGCCCTCAACCAGGCGCGCACGTGGGACCAGTTCCGCGACGCCGCGGCGCTGTTCGAGGTGCCGGCGCAGAACCTCGTCTACGCCGACCGCGACGGCACGATCGGCTACCAGGCCCCCGGACGGATCCCGCAGCGCCGACCCGGCAACGACGGCAGGACCCCGACCGAGGGGTGGCGCACCGAGAACGACTGGCTGCCGCGCCCGGTGCCCTACGACGCGCTGCCCAACCTGACCGACCCCGACGACGGCTTCATCGCGACGGCCAACCAGGCGGTCATCGGCAGCGACTACCCGTACTTCCTCACCGACGACTGGTCCTACGGCTACCGCAGCCAGCGGATCGTGGAGGTGCTGTCGGAGGCGATCGAGGAGGGGCGCAAGCTCGACGTCGATGACATGAGCCGGCTGCACCTCGACAGCCGCAACGGCTTCGCGCCGTACTTCGTGCCGTACCTGCTCGACGTGCTCATGCCGGCCGGGCACCAAGCGGCCGGGCAGGAGCTGCTCGCCGACTGGGACTTCACCCAGGAGGCCGACTCGGCCGCGGCCGCCTACTACAACGCGGTCTGGGCGCACACGTTGCGGCTGACCTTCCACGACGAGCTGAGCGACGACGTCCGCCCCGACGGCGGCGACCGGTGGTTCGAGGTGATGCGGTCGCTGCTCGAGCAGCCCGACTCGGTCTGGTGGGACGACGTGACCACCGACGGGGTCATCGAGGACCGCGACGACATCCTGCGCCAGGCGATGCAGGACGCCCGCGACGACCTCGTCCGCCACCAGGCCCGCGACCCGGAGAACTGGACCTGGGGTCACCACCACCGGATGGACCTGGTCCACACGCCCCTGGGGGAGTCGGGCATCGGCATCGTGGAGTGGCTGTTCAACCGCGGCGGGTACGAGGTCGGCGGCGGTGACTCGATCGTCAACGCGACCGGCTGGACTGCCTCCGAGGGTTATCAGGTGGACTGGGCGCCGTCGATGCGGATGGTCGTCGACCTCGCCGACCTGGACGCCTCGCGCTGGATCAACCTGACCGGCGTGTCCGGGCACCCGTTCCACCCCCACCACGTCGACCAGACCGACCTGTGGGTGCGCGGCGAGACGCTGCCGTGGCACTTCACCCGGTCGGCGGTCGAGGACGCGACCGAGGACCGGCTCGTGCTCACCCCGCGCGGAAGCGGCTGACCCCCGACGGCGTCACCGCGGCGCGCACCGGCCGGTCGTGCGGCTCGACCGGCACCCGCTCGAGGACCTCCTCGTCGTGCAGCAGCAGGCAGGTGAAGGTGCCGGGGGTGACGCGGGCGAGGGCGCGGTCGTAGGAGCCCCCGCCCCGGCCCAGGCGGTAGCCGCGACGGTCGCAGGCGAGCCCCGGCACCACGACCACGTCGGCACCGCCGATCGCCGCGGACCCCAACGGTGCAGCCGTCGGCTCGAGGAGTCCGTAGCGCTGCGGCGCCAGGTCGGTCTCGCCGGTGTAGGGCGCCCAGTCGAGGTCGCCGTCGGGGAGGAGCACGGGGAGCAGCACCCGGCGGCCGGCCTCCCGCAGGGCGGCGAGCAGGGGCGCGGTGCCCGGCTCGTCGGGGGTGGCGACGTACGCAGCGACGGTCGGCGCCACGCGGAGCTCGGGTGCGGCGAGCAGGCGGTCGCGCAGCGCACGGGCCACCTCGAGCCGCTCGGACAGCGGGCGACGACGACGCGCGGTCAGCAGCTGATCGCGCAGTGCGGTCTTGGCCGCGGCCGCCTCGGCGTCGGAGTGGTCCACGCCGCCGACGCTAGCCGTTCGGCCCGCCGACGTTCGTGACCCCTACGATCGGGCCCATGAGCGAGGACGGGCTGCGCGCCGCACGCGCCAAGATGGCCGACGCCGGGCTGGACCCGGTCTCGATCCGGGTGTTCGCCCACTACTACCGGCTGCTGGAGCACGGCGAGACCGGGATGATCCCCGAGGACACCATCGAGCCGCTGGAGATGGACGCGCTCGCCGACGTCGACCTCCCCGACCACGTCGGGTCGGAGGCGCTGCGCCACACCGCGGTCATCAAGCTCAACGGCGGGCTGGGGACCTCCATGGGGATGGACCGGGCCAAGTCGCTGCTCGGCGTGCGCAAGGGCCTGTCGTTCCTCGACATCATCGCCCGGCAGGTGCTGCACCTGCGGTCGGCGCACGACGCCCCGCTGCCGCTGATCTTCATGAACAGCTTCCGCACCTCGGCCGACACGCTGACCGCGCTCGCGCGCTACGACGACCCGGACCTCGACCAGCGGCTGAGCGTCGACGGGCTGCCGCTGGAGTTCCTCCAGAGCAAGGAGCCCAAGCTCCGCGAGGACGACCTGACGCCGGTGCGCTGGGAGCGCGACCCCTCGCTCGAGTGGTGCCCGCCGGGGCACGGCGACATCTACAACTCGCTGCGGGCCACCGGCGTCCTCGACACCCTGATCGAGCAGGGCTACCGCTACGCGTTCGTCTCGAACTCCGACAACCTCGGCGCGGTGCCCGACCCGCGGGTGGCCGGCTGGTTGGCGTCCTCGGGTGCTCCGTTCGCGATCGAGGCGGTGCGCCGCACGCCGTCGGACCGCAAGGGCGGACACTTCGCCCGCCGTCGCGCCGACGGCCGCATCATCCTGCGCGAGACCGCGCAGACGCGACCGGAGGACGCCGAGGCGCTGGCGGATCTCGACCGGCACCGGTTCACCTCGACCAACAACCTGTGGTTCGACCTGGTCGCGGTGCGCGACGAGCTCGAGCGGCGCGACGGCGTCCTCGGGCTGCCGCTGATCCGCAACGTCAAGACCGTCGACCCGGCCGACCCCTCCTCGCCGCGCGTGGTCCAGATCGAGACCGCGATGGGGGCCGCGATCGAGGTGTTCGAGGGCGCGCGCACCATCGAGGTGGGCCGCGACCGGTTCGTGCCGGTCAAGACCACCAACGACCTGCTCGTGCTCCGGTCCGACTGCTACCGGCTCACGCCCGAGGCCCGGGTCGAGCAGGTCGCCGAGGAGGTGCCCTTCGTCGACCTCGACTCCGCGCACTACAAGCTCGTCGGCGACTTCGACGCCCGGTTCCCCGACGGCGCCCCGTCGCTGAAGGAGGCGACCCGACTCGTGGTCGAGGGCGACTGGACCTTCGGGCGCGGTGTCCGGGTGGTCGGCGAGGTGACGCTGGACGACCAGGGCGGACCACGCCGACTCGACCCGGGCACGGTGCTCGGTACGCCACCCACCGAGGGCTAGGGTCGCGAGCATGAGTGCTGAGGACCGCCCCGGACAGTTCCCCGGCACGGCGCCCACCGTGTCGCTGGGCACGGTCGACGACCAGGTCGAGCGCATCCTCTCCCGCCTCGAGCCGCTCCAGCCCTACGAGCAGCAGCTGCTCGACGCGCTCGGACTGCCGGTGTGCGAGGACGTCGTCTCGCCGATGGCGCTGCCGGCCTTCGACAACTCCGCGATGGACGGCTACGCGGTGTGCTTCGCCGACGTCGCCGGGGCGACCCGCGACCAGCCGGTCTATCTGCCCGTCGTCGGGGAGATCGCCGCCGGCCAGACCAAGATCTTCGCCATGTCGCCCGGCACGACCGTGCGGATCATGACCGGCGCTCCGGTGCCGTACGGCGCCGACGCGGTCGTGCCCGTCGAGTGGACCGACGGCGGCGGGGTGCAGGTGCGCATCCACCGCGCACCCACCGAGGGCCAGCACATCCGCCGCAAGGGGGAGGACGTCGAGCCCGGCGACGTGCTGCTGGCCGACGGCACCGTGCTCGGACCGCGACAGCTCGGGCTGCTGGCCTCGGTCGGGCGGGCGCAGGTGCTCTCGCGGCCCCGCCCGCGCGTGGTGATCATCTCCACCGGCGCCGAGCTGCGCGACCCCGGCAGCCCGCTCGGGGCCGACGCGATCTACGACGCGAACTCCTACATGCTCGCCGCCCAGGCCCGCGCGGCCGGCGCGATCACCTACCGCGTCGGGATCGTCTCCGACGACCCCGACGAGTTCGCCTCGACGCTGTCCGACCAGCTGGTGCGGGCCGACATGGTCGTCACCAGCGGTGGGGTGTCCAAGGGGCAGTACGACGTGGTCAAGGACGTGCTGTCGCGCACGGGCACGGTCGAGTTCGGCGAGGTCGCGATGCAGCCGGGCAAGCCGCAGGGCTTCGGCGTCATCGGCGAGGACGCCGTGCCGATCTTCACCCTCCCCGGCAACCCCGTGTCGGCGTACGTCTCCTTCGAGGTCTTCTGCGTGCCGGCGATCCGCCGGATGATGGGGCGCGCCCCCTACCAGCGCCCCACGACCCGCGCGCTGACCTCCCACGGGATGTCCTCGACCGCGGGCCGGCGGCAGTTCGTGCGCGCACAGTTCGAGGTCGACCGGGGCGGCGCGCACGTCACCCCGATCCCCGCCCACGGGTCCCACCTGATCGGCGACCTCTCGGAGGCCAACGCGTTGATCGTGGTGCCCGAGGACGTCACCTCGATCGCCCCCGGCACCCACGTCCAGGTGCTCGTCCTCGACCGGGACTTCTGAGGGGACGGCGGTGACCGACGAGCAGCGGTTGACGCACCTCGACGAGGCGGGTGCGGCCCGGATGGTCGACATCACCGGCAAGGACGTGACCGATCGCGCCGCCACCGCGCGCGGCCGGGTGCTCGTCTCCCCGGCGGTGGTGGCACTGCTGCGCGGGGAGGGCGTGCCCAAGGGCGACGCCCTGGGGGTCGCGCGGCTCGCCGGGATCATGGGCGCCAAGCGCACCCCCGACCTGATCCCGCTGTGCCACCCGCTCCCCGTCTCGGGGGTCACCGTCGACCTGACGGTCCACGACGAGGCGGTGGAGATCACCGCGACCGTGCGCACCACCGGCCGCACCGGGGTGGAGATGGAGGCGCTCACCGCCGTGAGCGTGGCCGCCCTGACGGTCGTCGACATGGTCAAGGCGGTCGACAAGGCCGCGGTCATCACCGACATCGCCGTGCTCACCAAGACGGGCGGGAAGTCCGGCGATTGGGAGCGCCCCGGATGAGCACCGATCGATCGGACGCACTGTCCGCCACGGTCGTGTGCGCGTCGAACCGCGCGGCTGCCGGGGTCTACGAGGACACGACCGGTCCGGTCATCGTCGAGGCCCTGCGCGACCTGGGCTTCGCGGTCGGGGAGCCGGTCGTGGTGCCCGACGGCGAGCCCGTCGGCGCCGCCATCGCGGCAGCGGTCGAGGAGGGTCGCCGACTCGTCGTCACCACCGGCGGCACCGGGCTGACCCCGACCGACCGCACCCCCGAGGTGACCCGGCCGCTGCTCGACCGGGAGGTCCCCGGCATCGCCGAGGCCATCCGGGCCTACGGCGTGGCCCAGGGGGTGCCGACCGCTGCCCTGTCGCGGGGGCTGGCCGGGGTGGCTGGTCGGACCCTGGTGGTCAACCTGCCCGGGTCCCGCGGCGGGGTGAAGGACGGTCTCGCGGTGCTGCGGCCGCTGCTGGTGCACGCCTGCGAGCAGATCGTGGGGAGCGACCACTGATCGGCCTGCGCCGGTGGCTGCGCCCCGCGCCGCGGGTGCCCGCCGAGGTCTGGCCGGTACGGCTGCGGCACGGCCGGCTCGTGTGCCGACCGTTGGAGGTCGGCGACGCTCGGGTCTGGGCGGAGGTGCGGCAGCGCAACGCGGCCTGGCTCGGACCCTGGGAGGCGACCGTGCCCCCGGGGGTCCCCGGTCCACCACCGACGTTCCGCGCCCTGGTGGGCGAGCTGCGGGCGCAGGCGGCGGAGGGGCGCTGCCTGCCGTACGCCCTGGAGGTCGACGGCTTCTTCGCCGGCCAGGTGACGGTGAGCAACATCGTCGGCGGCTCGGCGATGTTCGGCTCGATCGGCTACTGGATCGACCAGCGCCACGCCGGGCAGGGGCTCATGCCGCTCGCGGTGGCGATGGTGATCGACCACTGCTTCACGGCGATGGGGCTGCACCGGATGGAGGTCGCGATCCGGCCGGAGAACTCCGCCAGCCTGCGAGTGGTGGAGAAGCTCGGCATCCCCGAGGTCGGGTACGCCCCGCGCTACCTGCACATCGACGGCGACTGGCGCGACCACCGGCTGTACGCGATCACCACCGAGGAGTGCCCGGAGGGCCTGGTGGCCCGGTTGCGGTCCCGGGATTGACCCACGAGTCACACCAGTCCCATAACTCTCTTGCGACACACCGAGCCGGTTGCCGCCACGGCCGACGGTTGACTCCTATGGTCGCGACGTGGACCTGTCCGGAATCATCTTCGTCGCGCTGGCGGTGGCCTGGGCCGTCTACCTGATTCCCCAGGCGCTCAAGCGGCACGACGAGGCGGCGCGCTCGCGTTCCGTCGACCGCTTCTCCACGACGATGCGGGTCCTCGCCCCCGCGCGACCGGCGCGCGACCACCGGGTCGCGCCGTCGCAGGCGCAGTTGCGGGCCCAGGTCCGCACCCGGATCCCGAGCCGCGCGGCCGCCCGGGCCGCCGCCCGGCGCCGTCGTCGGGTGCTCTTCGTCCTGCTGGCGCTCACCGCCCTCACCGCCGCCACCATCGGTGTCCTCCGGCTGACCATGGGCACCGGCCCGTGGTGGAGCGTGGCGATCCCCGGTGGTCTGGTCGTGACGTGGCTGGTGATCTGCCGCCTGCAGGTCCGCCGCCTCGAGCGCGTGCGCAATCCGCGCTACGACGCGGTCGTCGTCTCCCCCGACGAGGAGGAGACCGTCCAGCTCGACGCCGAGGCGCTGCGCGCCGCGGTCGCCGCGCCGACGCCGCCCGTGGCCGGGGCGGCCGGCCCGGTCGAGCAGTCCGGGCAGTCCGAGCAGTCCGGGGAGTCCGGGGAGGCCGGATCCTCGTTGTGGGACCCGCTCCCGGTCACCCTGCCGACCTACGTCACCAAGCCCCGCGCCCAGCGCACGGTGCGCACCATCGACCTCTCCCAGCCCGGTGTGCAGAGCTCGGGGCGCAGCGCCGAGGACTCGCGTCTGGTCGCCGAGGCCGACGAGGCGGCCAAGGTCGACGCCGCGGCCGCCGACCAGGTCGAGCGGCGTGCGGCCGGCGGCTGACCCGATTCGAAACCGACCCCGCGTGGTGGTACCTTTCTTCCCGCGCCGTACGGCGCGATGGGGCATTGGCGCAGTTGGTAGCGCGCTTCGTTCGCATCGAAGAGGTCAGGAGTTCGAATCTCCTATGCTCCACCACTGAAGCCCTCCGGGTCCGCCCCGGAGGGCTTCGTCGTTCCCGTGTCCGCGATGCGGTCCTGAGGGTGCGCAGTTGCGCAGGGGAGCTCGGGTGGCATTAGGGTAGGCGTACCTAACTTCGCGAACGGAGCCTTTCCCATGCGCAAGCGTCTTCCCCTGGCCGCGGCGGTCGCCGCCCTCTCCCTGGTGCTCGCCGGATGCGGCAGCGACTCCTCGAGCACCGACGGCGCCGACGGCGACGGGGGCTCGGATGCCTTCCCGGTCACCCTCGAGCACGCCTTCGGCGAGACCACCATCGAGGCCGAGCCCGAGCGGGTCGCCACCGTCGCCTGGGCCAACCACGAGGTGCCGCTGGCCCTCGGGGTCGTGCCGGTCGGCATGTCGAAGGCGACCTGGGGTGACGACGACGGCGACGGCGTGCTGCCGTGGGTCGAGGACGCGTTGACCGAGCTCGACGCCGAGACCCCGGTGCTGTTCGACGAGACCGACGGGATCGACTTCGAGGCCGTGGCCGACACCCGGCCCGACGTGATCCTGGCGGCGTACTCCGGCTTGACCCGTGAGGAGTACGACACCCTGTCGAAGATCGCGCCCGTGGTGGCCTACCCCGACATCGCCTGGGGCACCGACTGGCGCACGATGGTCGAGCTCAACAGCGCCGCCCTCGGTCTGGCCGAGGACGGCAGGGCGCTGATCGAGGAGATCGACGCCGAGATCGCCTCCGCCGTCGAGGCGCGCCCCGCGCTCGAGGGCACGACCGCGCTGTTCACCTCCATCGACCCCACCGACCTGAGCCAGATCGGCTTCTACACCACGATGGACCCACGCGCCGCCTTCTTCGACGAGCTCGGCATGGAGCACGCCACGGCCGTCGCCGAGGGCTCCGCCGACACCGACCAGTTCTGGCTGACCCGCAGCGCGGAGGAGGCCGATGCCTTCGCCGACCTCGACCTGTTGGTGACCTACGGCGACGGCACGATCGTCGACCAGCTCCGGTCAGACAAGCTGATGGCGCAGATCCCGGCGGTCGCGAACGGGGCGATCGCGGTGCTCCCCAACGACACCCCGCTGGCCGCGGCGTCGAACCCCTCGCCGCTGGGCATCAAGTGGGGGCTGGGCGACTACCTCGACCTGTTGGCCGACGCGGCCGCGAAGGCCGAGGGCTGACGGGCAACCACTCATGAGCGCCGTCCTGGAGCGTGAGCTCGTCGCACCGGAGGCCGCCCCCGAGCGGCGTCCGGTGTCGACGCGTCTGCTCTGGCTCGGCGCGTGCACCGCGGTGGTCATCGCGCTCGTGCTCGCCTCGGTCGCGTTCGGGACACGCGCGGTCAGCTGGCACGAGCTCGTCACGGCCTTCACCGGGACCGAGGAGGGGGTCGCGCAGGCAGCGGTGCAGGCCCGGGTGCCGCGGACGGTGCTGGCGGTGCTCATCGGCGCCGCGCTGGCCGTCTCGGGGGCGGTCATGCAGGGCGTGACCCGCAACCCGCTGGCCGATCCCGGCATCCTCGGGGTCAACATGGGCGCCTCCCTCGCGGTGGTCACCGGTATCGCGTTCTTCGGGCTCACCGACCCGACCGGCTACGTCTGGGTCGCGATGCTCGGGGCCGCTTCGGCTGCGACCTTCGTCTATGCGGTGGGCTCGCTGGGCCGCGGGGGCGCGACACCGCTCAAGCTCGCCCTCGCCGGTGCGGCCACCGCCGCGGCCCTGACCTCGCTCGTGAGTGCGATCCTGCTCCCGCGCATCGCGGTGATGGACACCTTCCGCTTCTGGCAGATCGGCGGCGTCGGGGGTGCGACGTACGACCGGATCGGGCACGTGCTGCCCTTCCTCGCGGTCGGATTCGCCCTCAGCCTGCTGGCCGCGCGCTGGCTCAACGCGCTGGCGCTCGGCGACGACCTCGCCGTCGGGCTGGGGGAGCGGGTCGGTCTCGTGCGCGCGATCGCCGCCCTGGGCGCGGTGGTGTTGTGCGGGGCGGCGACCGCCGCCGCCGGCCCGATCGCGTTCGTCGGGCTGGTCGTGCCGCACCTGTGCCGGCTGCTCGTCGGCGTCGACCACCGCTGGTTGCTGCCGTTCTCGGCGTTGGTCGGGGCGGGCCTGCTGGTCGCCTCCGACATCGCCGGGCGCCTGGTGGCGCGCCCCGAGGAGGTCGACGTCGGCATCATCACCGCGCTGATCGGGGCGCCGTTCTTCATCTACGTCGTCCGGCGCAGCAAGGTGCGCGAGCTGTGAGCGCGGTCCCCGTTCCCCAGGTGGCCGCCCGGGTCGCCCAGGTCGCCGCCGGGCGCCGGGGTCGGGCCCGGCGCAGGCGGAGCGTCACCGGCGTCCTGCTGCTCGTGGTCGTCGCCCTCTTCGCCACCAGCCTCATGGTCGGCCAGACCTTCTACGGGCCAGGCGAGGTGTGGCGGGTGCTGATCGGCGAGCCGGTTCCCGGGGCGTCGTTCACCGTCGGCGAGCTCCGGCTGCCGCGGGCGACCCTGGGGTTGCTGACCGGCCTGGCCTTCGGGCTGGGCGGCGTGACGTTCCAGACGCTGCTGCGCAACCCGCTGGCCAGCCCCGACGTGATCGGGATCAGCTCCGGTGCCAGCGCCGCGGCCGTCGTGGCGATCGTGGTGTTCGGCCTGCGCGACGGTGCGGTGTCCCTGGTCGCGGTCGCCGTCGCGCTCGCGACCGCCGCGGTGATCTACGGCCTGTCCTATCGGCACGGCGTCGCCGGGACGCGGCTGATCCTCATCGGCATCGGGATCGCGGCGATGCTCAACAGCGTCGTCTCCTACGTCATCGTCCGGGCCGCGCAGTGGGACCTGCCGATGGCGATGCAGTGGCTCAACGGCAGCCTCAACAACGCCACCTGGTCCGACGTCGTGCCGTTGCTCGCGGCCCTCGTGCTGGCGGGCGGCGTCCTGCTGCTCCTGGGCCGCGCACTCGACACGCTGCGGCTCGGCGACGACACCGCATCGGCCCTCGGCATCGCCGTCGAGCGCAGCCGGTTGCTGCTGATCGGCACCGCGGTCGTGCTGATCGCCTTCGGCACCGCGGCGACCGGGCCGATCGCGTTCGTCGCCTTCCTCGCCGGGCCGATCGCCGCCCGGGTCGTGGGTCCCGGCGGCTCGCTGCAGGTGCCGGCCGCGCTGATGGGCGCGACCCTCGTCCTGGCCGCCGACCTCGTGGGGCAGTTCCTCTTCGACACGCGCTACCCCGCCGGTGTGATCACCGGCGTGCTCGGGGCGCCGTACCTCATCTACCTGTTGATCCGCACCAACCGTGCAGGAGGGTCGCTATGACCACCGACCACCAGCTCAGCGCGCAGGGACTCGGTCTCGGGTACGGCGACCGCACCGTGGTCACCGACCTCGACCTGGTCGTCCCGCCCGGCCGGGTGACCGCGATCGTCGGCGCCAACGCCTGCGGCAAGTCGACGCTGTTGCGCTCCATGGCCCGACTGCTGTCGCCGAGGGAGGGCCGGGTCGTGCTCGACGGCGAGGACCTGCACCGGCTGCCGACCAAGCAGGTCGCGCGCACCCTCGGCCTCCTCCCGCAGGCACCGGTCGCCCCGGAGGGGATCGCCGTCGGGGATCTCGTCGGTCGCGGGCGCCAGCCGCACCAGCGGATGTTCGCCCGCTGGAGCGCCGAGGACGACACCGCGGTCGCCGCGGCGCTCGAGGCGACCGGCACCACCGAGCTCGCCGACCGCTGCGTCGACGAGCTCTCCGGCGGCCAGCGGCAGCGGGTGTGGATCGCGATGGCGCTCGCCCAGCAGACCGACCTGCTGCTGCTCGACGAGCCGACCACCTATCTCGACGTCGCCCACCAGGTCGAGGTGCTCGACCTGCTGCTCGACCTCAACGCCGCGCACGGCACCACGATCGTGATGGTGCTGCACGACCTCAACCTCGCCGCGCGGTACGCCGACCACCTCATCGCGATGGCCGACGGCCGGGTCTACGCCGCCGGCGACCCGGGGGAGGTGCTGACCGCGGAGACGGTGCGCGCGGTCTTCGGCCTGGAGTGCCACGTGCTGCCCGACCCCACCTCGGGGCGTCCGATGATCCTCCCCCTCGGGCGGCATCGGGCCTCCGCCCCGGTCCCGGTGGGAGTCGCCTGAACCGGATCGGGCGACCGTCTGCCACCATGCACCGGTGCGCGCGGTGGTGTGGGTCCTGCTGGCCGCTGCGTGCTTCGGCACCACCGGCACCGCGCAGGCCCTCGGCCCCGACGTGGACGCGACCGCGCTCGGCGCGGCTCGGATCGCGCTGGGCGGGTGCACCCTCGGCGTGGTCGCCTTGGTCACGGCGCGCGGGCGAACGGTGCGTCCGGACCGCCGCGCGGTCGTCCTGCTGCTGCTCGGTGGCGCCGGCGTGCTCGCCTACCAGCCGGCGTTCTTCGCCGGCACCGGGGCCAACGGCGTCGCCGTCGGCACCGTCGTCGCGCTCGGATCGGCGCCGGTCCTCACCGGTGTCCTCGCCTGGGTGCTGAGTCGCCGGCGCCCCGCGGCCCGGTGGTGGGTCGCGACCGGGTGCGCCCTGGTCGGCGTCCTGGTCCTCGGACTCGCCGACGGAGCGGACGGGGCGCTCTCGGCGCCGGGGCTGCTGGCCTCCGTCGGGGCCGGCGCGGCCTACGCCGTCTACACCCTGGCGAGCAAGGGCCTGCTCGAGCGTGGGTGGTCCCCGGTCACGGCGATGGGCGCCACCTTCGGCATCGCCGGGATCGGCGGCGTCGCCGTGCTGGCCGGCGCCGATCGCGACGGGCTGGCCTCCGGGGGCGGTCTGCTCACCGTCGGGTGGCTCGGGCTCGTGACGGTCACGGTGGCCTACCTCTTCTTCGGTGCGGGCCTCGCGCTGCTCCCGGCGGCGACCGTGGCGACCCTGACGCTGGCCGAGCCGGTCACGGCCACGCTGCTGGGCGTCCTCGTGCTCGGCGAGCGGCTGTCGGCGCAGGCGCTGCTCGGGGTGACCGTCCTCGCCGTCGGGATCATCGTGCTGGTCGCCGGCTCCCGCCGCGGTCGCGACGCTAGGGTGCCGGCGTGAGCACCGCAGCGCCGTGGCACCCCGACATCCTCGACGGCTACGAGAGCCGGACCCTCCACCTCGGCATCGATCCCGACGGCGAGGGCGAGGTCGAGGCGACCCTGGTCCGCCGACCGGTACGTCCGGGGGAGGAGGTGAGCGGCGCCGTCCTCTACGTGCACGGCTTCTGTGACTACTTCTTCCAGCGGGAGTTCGCCGACTTCTTCGCCGAGCGGGGCTATGCGTTCTATGCACTCGACCTGCGCAAGTGTGGGCGGTCCCGGCGGCGTGGTCAGACCGCGCACTACGTCACCGACCTCGCGCTCTACGACGACGAGCTCGACCGGGCGTTGGAGATCGTCGCCGCCGAGACCGGGCAGCGGGTGCTGCTCTCGGCCCACTCGACCGGTGGACTGATCCTCGCGCTCTGGTCGCACCGGCGCCACCAGCAGCTCGCCGCGGAGGGGAGCAGCTGGGAGGAGCGGGTCAGCGGCCTGGTGCTCAACTCGCCGTGGTTCGACCTGCAGGGGCCGGCGTTCCTGCGCACCGTCGGCACCCAGGCGATCCGGGCGATGGCGAGGGCCAAGCCGCTCGACCAGCTCAAGCTGCCGCCCGGCGGCGCGTACGGCGCCAGCCTGCACGTGAGCGCCAACGGCGAGTGGGACTACGACCTGCGGTTCAAGCCGCTGGACAGCTTCCCGGTCACCTACGGCTGGATCAACGCGGTGCGCCGCGGCCACGCCCGGCTGCACCGGGGCCTCGACGTGGGGGTGCCCTCGCTGGTGCTGCGCTCGAGCGCGACGAAGTTCGCGCGGGCGTACTCCCCGGCGATCGACGAGGTCGACGCGGTCCTCGACGTCGAGCACATCGCCCGCTGGTCGGGCTGCCTCGGGGACGCCGTCACGGCGCTGCCGGTCCCCGGCGCCCGGCACGACGTGTTCCTGTCCAAGCAGCCGGCGCGCGAGGCGGCCTACGCCGCGGTGCACCGGTGGCTCGAGCAGTGGGTACGCCCGGGGGAGGCGCGGGCGGAGCTGCGTGCCGCCGCCCGCCGCGCCTGACTAGCCGCCCGACCCGCCGGGACGCACCTCGAGGGCGACCTCGAACTCGAGCAGCTGCGCGCCGCTGGCGACCGGCTTCTGCTCCCCGCCGTGGGCCGCGCGGGCGTCGCCGTCGCGCCACGCGACGAACGACTCCTCGTCGGCCCAGTGGGTCACGACGAAGTAGCGGTCCTCACCGGCGGTGGGACGCAGCAGCTGGAAGCCGAGGAAGCCGGGCGTGCCGTCCATCGACCCGGCCCGCGCGGCGAACCGCTTCTCGAGCTCGGGGCCGGCCTGGGGCGGCACGGAGATGGCGTTGATCTTGACCACGGACATGGCCCGACCCTAGTCGCGGCTCAGATCCACTGGCTGAACCAGATCCGCTGCAGCCACTGGGCGGTGGTGAGCAGGCCGTCGGTGTAGACCGGCCAGAACCACGCGAAGTTGAGCGCCACGAGGACCACGAAGGTGCCGGCCGCGACCGCACCGGTGCGGCGGCGCCGGGGCGAGGCGTCGGGCGGGCCGAGCACGCGGCCGAGCAGCAGCGTCGCGGCCAGGACGGTGAACGGCAGGAACGCGGTGGCGTAGAAGAGGAAGATCGGCCGGTCGTCGTAGCGGAACCACGGCAGCCAGCTCGACGCCACGCCCACCACCGCGACGCCGTAGCGCCAGTCGCGGCGGCCGAGCCAGGCGATCACGGCGTACGCCAGTGCCACGACCCCGCCCCACCACAGCAGCGGTGTGCCGAGCAGGATGATCTGGCGCAGGCAGTCACTGCCCTCGACCGCCGTGCAGCCCTGCTCCCCCGGAGGGATGTCGAGCTGGGCGTCGACGCCGACCGGACGGTTGAGCAGCAGCCAGCCCCGCGGGTCGGACTGATAGGTGTGCTCGGAGTCGTTGAGGAACTTCGTGTGGAAGGTGAAGACGTCGCGGTGGTAGTACGCCAGCGACCGCAGCGACTGAGTGGCCTCGCCGATCACCGACCCGGGCTCCTCCTCGGTGTAGTCGCCCCACGCGGCGCCGTACTGGGTGTCGGAGAGGTGCTGCTCGTAGGCCTCCGCGTGCACCAGCCACCCCGTCCAGGTCGCCACGTAGACCACGAACGCCACCCCGACCAGCGACACGAACGCGGGGAGCCCGTCGACGATCGCCGAGCGCAGCACCGCGTACCGCACCCCGATCTCGCGCCGCAGGCCGGCGTCCCAGGCCCAGGCCAGCAGCCCGAACGCGGCCAGCGGGAAGAGCGCGGTCCACTTGCACCCCACGGCGAGGCCGAACAGCACGCCGGCGGCGATCCGCCAGGGGCGCACCAGCAGCGGCCGGACCGGCCCCCACCCGTGCTCGACGAGTCGGTCGAGGGGGACCAGCCGCGCCATCCGGCTGCGCGCCCGATCGCGGTCGACGACCAGGCAGCTCACACCGGCGAGCAGGAACAGCGCCAGGAAGATGTCGAGCAGCGCGAGACGCGACATCACGAAGTGCAGGCCGTCGACCATCAGCAGCACCCCGGCGGTGAGGCCGAGCAGCGTGGAGCCCGTGAGCCGGCGGGTCAGCCGGATCAGCACCAGGACCAGCAGGGCGCCCGCGACCGCGCTGGCCACGCGCCACCCGAAGGGCGTGACGCCGAAGACCTCCTGCCCGAGACCGATCAGCCACTTGCCGACCTCGGGATGGACGGTCATCGACGGCGTCTCCCGGAAGACGTCGAGGTCGCCGGCGAGGATCCGTTCGTTGGCGCCGTCGACGAACTCCCGGACGTAGCCGTGCTCCCACAGCGACCAGCCGTCCTTGGCGTAGTAGGTCTCGTCGAAGAGGAACTCGCGCGGGTAGCCCAGGCGCCACAGCCGCATCGCGAGCGCGAGCAGGGCCACCCCGATCGCCGAGGGCCAGCCGGACCCCACGAGCGCCGCGCGGCGGAGGCCGGTCCACGCCCGCCTCGCCCGCCCCGGCTGCCGTGGGGCGGGCGCCGAGGTCGACACGGTCGTGGTCACGGGCCTCAGCGTAGGCAACCGGGAGCCGGTCGCGGCGTGGATGCCACACTGGCGCCGTGCTCGTCCTCGCCGCCACCCCGATCGGCCACGTCGGTGACGCGCCGCCGCGCCTGGCGCAGGAGTTGGCGACCGCCGACGTGATCGCTGCCGAGGACACGCGCCGGCTCAAGCGGTTGCTGTCCGACCTCCAGATCACCCCGTCCGGGCGGGTGGTGTCGTACTTCGAGGGCAACGAGGTGGCACGGACCCCGCAGCTGGCCGACGCGCTGGCGGCGGGGGAGCGGGTCGTGCTGGTCACCGACGCGGGCATGCCCAGCGTGTCGGATCCGGGCTACCGCCTGGTCACCGCCGCCCTCGCCCGCGGCGTCGGGGTCACCGCCGTGCCGGGTCCCTCCGCGGTGCTCACCGCGCTCGCCGTCTCGGGGCTGCCGGTCGACCGGTTCTGCTTCGAGGGCTTCCTGCCGCGCAAGGCGGGCGAGCGGTCGCGGAGGCTCGCCGCGCTCGCCGAGGAGCCGCGCACGATGGTCTTCTTCGAGGCGCCGCACCGCACCGGCACCGCTCTGGCCGCGATGGCCGAGGTCTTCGGCGGCGAACGGCCCGCCGCGGTCTGTCGCGAGCTGACCAAGACCCATGAGGAGGTACGGCGCGGTCCGCTGGCCGAGCTCGTCTCCTGGGCCGAGGACGGGGTGCGGGGCGAGGTGACCGTGGTGGTCGCCGGCGCCACCTCGAGCGACGGGGTCGTCGACCCCGAGACGCTTCGCTCCGAGGTCGAGGAGCTCGAGGCCACCGGCGTACGCCGCAAGGACGCCACCGCCGCGGTGGCGCAGCGGCACGGACTGCCCAAGCGCGAGGTGTATGAGCTGATGCATCGATGAGCCGCCCGCCCGCCCCCGAGCCCCTGCCGGTGCCGGTGGTCGACAACCACTGCCACCTCGACATCGCCGCCGGCTTCGACGGCGGCCTCCCCGTCGAGCAGGCGCTCGCCGAGGCGGCCGCGGTCGGGGTGCCGCGGATCGTCCAGATCGGCTGCGACCTGCCCGGCGCGCGCTTCGCCGTGGAGGCCGCCCGCACCCATCGCGGGATCGTCGCGGGCGTCGCCCTGCACCCCAACGAGGCGCCGGTGCTCGCTGCCCGCGGCGAGCTGGAGGCGGCGTACGCGGAGATCGAGCGGCTCGCTGCCGATCCGGTCGTGCGCGCGGTCGGCGAGACCGGACTCGACTACTTCCGCACCGGGGAGGAGGGTCGGGCGGCGCAGCACGAGTCGTTCCGCTGGCACATCGACCTGGCCAAGCGGCTGGACCGGACCCTGGTCATCCACGACCGCGACAGTCACGACGACATCGTGCGGGTGATCGACGAGGTCGGCGCCCCCGAGCGCTGGGTGATGCACTGCTTCAGCGGGGACGCCGACTTCGCCCGGGCGTGCCTCGACCGGGGCGCGCACCTGTCGTTCGCGGGCACGGTGACGTTCAAGAACGCCGTGCCGGTTCAGGAGGCACTGCGGATCGCCCCGCGCGACCGGGTGCTGGTCGAGACCGACGCGCCGTTCCTGACCCCCGTGCCGTGGCGGGGCCGGGTCAACGCCTCCTACCTGATCCCGACCACCGTGCGGGCGATGGCGCAGATGCGGCGGGACGATCTGGCCGCGTTGTGCGCCGCGATCGCGGAGAACACCGACCGAGCGTTCGGCGGCACCTGGGATCCGTGGGACCCCAGTGGCCGTTGAGGCTGGTGGGGCGGGTGAGGTGACCTGCGTCACGCGGCGTAACCCATGTCTCCCCCGGATCGGCGCGTTCGGCTTTGACCGGCGTGACCACACCGTTATCGTCGGGCAGGTTGTCGGCCGGGAGTGGGGAAGCTTTCGGCCGGTGCCCGAGCCGATCACGGTGTCCTCCCACCGCCGATCCGCACGCGCCCTGAGGGGTGCCGGTCACCGGTCTCCCGCGGCCCGGGGAGTTCTACGTTCGGAGAATCGTGCGAGTTGACATCGCCGACCTCAGCACCCGTCTGACCAAGAGCCGCAAGGTTCTCGTGGCCCTGGCCGTCGCCGTGGCGGTCGCCCTCGTGGGCACCACGGTCGGGTACTCAGCCATGACCAAGACCGTCACCCTGTCCCTGGACGGCGAAGCCGTCGAGGTGCGCACCCTGGGCGGCACCGTCGAGCAGATCCTCGAGGACGAGGGCGTCGAGATCGGGCCGCGCGACGTCGTGGCCCCCGCGCCGACGTCCGAGGTCAACGACGGATCCCAGATCTCCGTGCGCTTCGCCCGCAAGCTCGACGTCACCGTCGACGGTGACGAGCGCACCTACTGGACCACCGCCACCGACGTCACCTCGGCGCTCGAGCAGGTCGGACTCCGGCACCAGAACGCCGCCCTGTCGGTGAGCCGCAGCGCTCCCGTCGGCCGCGACGGGCTCGCCCTCGACCTCACGACCCCCCGCACGGTGAAGATCAAGGTCGGCGCTCAGGCGCTGAAGAAGCACAACCTGCCGGTCCTCACCGTCCGCGACCTGCTCGACGAGCTCGACATCGAGCTCGGCGAGCACGACGTCGTGAAGCCCGGCCTCGACCGGGAGCTCAGCCAGGGCGACAAGGTCGTGATCACCCGCGTCAAGATCCGCACCCAGGAGGTCGCGGGCGAGACCATCGGGCACGACACCGTCGAGCGCAACGACAAGTCGATGCTCCGCGGCGAGACCGAGGTCGTCCGGGAGGGCCGCGACGGCCTGCGCGACGTCACCTACCGCCTGGTGTTCCACAACGGCAAGCTGCAGACGCGGCGCGTCGTCGAGAGCACCGTCCGCCGCGAGCCGGTCGACAAGATCGTGAAGGTCGGCACCAAGGCGCCGCCCGCCCCCGCCTCGCCCCCGGCCAACTACGCCGGCGGCAACTCGGTGTGGGACCGGCTCGCCCAGTGCGAGTCCGGCGGCAACTGGGCGATCAACACCGGCAACGGCTACTACGGTGGGCTCCAGTTCAGCCTGAGCACCTGGCGCGCGTACGGCGGCCCCGGCTACCCGCACCAGCAGAGCCGCGAGACGCAGATCGCGATCGCGACCAAGCTCCGTGACGCCAACGGCGGCAGCTACGGCTCCTGGCCGTCCTGCGCGAGCAAGCTGGGTCTGCCCCGCTGACCGAGCGCACACCGCCACCCGCCTCCGCCGGGCCGAGACTCCTCGGCCCGGCGGATGTGCGTTCGCTGGCGGCCGAGCTCGACCTGCGTCCCACCAAGCAGCGCGGGCAGAACTTCGTCATCGACCCCAACACCGTGCGCCGGATCGTGCGCGATGCCGACCTGCACCGCGACGACGTCGTACTCGAGGTCGGGCCCGGACTGGGGTCGCTGACGCTGGCGTTGCTGGAGGTGGTCGAGCAGGTCGTGGCGATCGAGGTCGACCCCGTGCTGGCCGCCCGGTTGCCCGCGACGGTGGCGACATACGCACCGGACCAGGCGGCCGGGTTCCGGGTGCTCGAGGCCGACGCGCTCGCGGTCACCGAGATCCCCGACCCGCAACCGACGGCGCTGGTGGCCAACCTGCCCTACAACGTCTCGGTCCCGGTGCTGCTGCACCTGATGGAGCTGCTCCCCACCATCGAGCGCGGCCTGGTGATGGTCCAGGCCGAGGTCGCCGACCGGCTGGTCGCGGGCCCCGGCTCGCGGACGTACGGCGTCCCGTCGGTCAAGGCAGCGTGGTACGCCGACCTGCGGCGCGCCGGCGCCGTGGGACGCAACGTGTTCTGGCCCGCCCCCAACGTCGACTCCGGACTCGTCGCCTGGACCCGGCGCGAGCCGCCGGAGACGACCGCCACCCGGGAGCAGGTGTTCGCCGTCGTCGACGCGGCGTTCGCCCAGCGCCGCAAGATGCTGCGCGCCGCCCTGCGGCCCCTGCTGGGCTCGGCCGAGGAGGCGGGGGAGACACTGCGACGGGCGGGTATCGACCCGCAAGCGCGCGGCGAGCAGCTGCGCATCACCGACTTCGCCCGGATCGCCGAGGAGATCAACCGATGAGCGCGCGCGCCGTACGGGTGCACGCACCCGCCAAGATCAACCTGCGCCTGGGCGTGGGGCCGGCCCGCGAGGACGGCTTCCACCCCCTGGGCACGGTCTACCTCGCCCTCGACTGGCGCGACGCGGTCACGGTCCGCGCCGCCGACCACTGGTCGCTCGAGGTGACCACCGACGTGCCCGAGCGCGTCGACCTCGCCGGCGTACCGGCCGCCGACGACCTGGCCGACAACCTCGCCGTCCGCGCCGCCCGGTTGCTGGCCGCGCACGTCGGGGTCGACCAGCCGCTGGCGATCCACATCGACAAGGCGATCCCGGTGGCAGGCGGGCTCGCCGGCGGCAGCGCCGACGCGGCGGCCGCCCTCGTCGCCGCGGATCGGTTGTGGGGCACCGGCCTGGGCCGCGCCGAGCTGCTCGAGCTGGCGGGCCGGCTGGGCAGCGACGTGCCGTTCGCCCTGCTCGGGGGCGCGGCCCTGGGGGAGGGGCGCGGCGAGGTCGTGACCCCGCTGCCGGTCGGTGCGACCTGGTGGTGGGTGGTGCTGCCCGACCCCGACGGCCTGTCCACCCCGGCGGTGTACGCCGCCTACGACCGGCTGCTGGGCGAGGGGTACTTCAGCCCCGCGGGGACGGCGGTCCCCGCGGGGCTCGCCGCTGCGCTGGCGGCCGGCGACCCGGCGGCGCTCGCGCCGTACCTCGTCAACGACCTCACGATCCCCGCGGCGTCGCTGCGCCCCGAGCTCGCCGACCGACTGGCGGCCGGAGCAGCCGCGGGCGTGCTCGCACCGCTGCTGTCGGGTTCGGGGCCGACGTGCCTGTTCCTGTGCGGGTCCGCGCAGCACGCCGACGCGGTCGTCCGGGTGCTCGCCGACCGCGGGCTGGACGGGGCGCTGGTGTGCTCCGGCCCGACCCCCGGCGCCCTGGACGCGGTCGAGGAGCTGGCGTGAGCCGACCCGCAGCCAACCTGGTCAACCTCGAGCGGGTCCACAAGTCCTACGGCGTGCGGCCCCTGCTCGACGGCGTCAGCCTCGGGGTCGGGGCCGACGACCGGATCGGCATCGTCGGCCGCAACGGCGACGGCAAGACGACCCTGCTCGACCTGCTCGCGGGGCGGGAGGAGCCCGACGACGGGCGGATCTCGCGGGCGCGCGGGCTGCACCTGGGCTACCTGGCCCAGCACGACGACCTGGTCGACGAGCACACCGTGCGCGAGGCCGTGCTCGGCGGTCGCGCCGATCACGAGTGGGCCGCCGATCCGGCGACCCGGGAGGTTGTCGAGGTGCTGCTCGCCGGCATCCCGCTCGAGCGGTCGGTCGCCGGCCTCTCCGGCGGTGAGCGGCGGCGGTGCTCCCTGGCGCGCCTGCTGCTGGAGGAGCACGACCTGCTGATCCTCGACGAGCCGACCAACCACCTCGACGTCGAGGCGGTCGCCTGGCTGGCGGCCCACCTGCAGCACCGTCCGGCCGCGCTCGTCGTCGTCACCCACGACCGGTGGTTCCTCGACGCGGTGTGCACCTCGACCTGGGAGGTGCACGACGGGGTCGTCGACTCCTACGAGGGCGGGTACGCCGCGTTCGTGCTGGCGAAGGCCGAGCGGCAGCGGCAGGCCGCGGCCAGCGAGGCGCGTCGGCAGAACCTCGTACGCAAGGAACTGGCGTGGTTGCGACGGGGAGCCCCCGCCCGTACCTCGAAGCCGAAGTTCCGCATCGAGGCGGCCAACGAGTTGATCGAGGACGTGCCGCCGCCGCGGGACCGGCTCGAGCTCCAACGCTTCGCCACGCAACGGCTCGGCAAGGACGTGATCGACCTCGAGGACGCCGATCTCACGCGTGGTGACCGGCAGCTGCTGCGCCACGCGACCTGGCGGTTGGGGCCGGGCGACCGCGTGGGCCTGGTCGGCGTCAACGGCGCCGGCAAGACCACGGTGCTCCGGCTGCTCGCCGGGGAACTGACGCCCGACGTCGGTCGGGTCAAGCGCGGCCGCACCGTCGCGCTGGCCCACCTGAGCCAGGCGCTCGACGAGGTCGACGAGTCCGAGCGGGTGCTGGACTCGGTGCAGGCGATCCGTCGGGTCACCCGCACCGCCGAAGGCGAGGTCACCGCCACCTCGCTGCTGGAGCGGTTCGGCTTCACCGGTGACCGGCTGACCACCCGGATCGGCGACCTGTCCGGCGGTGAGCGCCGGCGGTTGCAGCTGCTGCGCCTGCTGCTGGAGGAGCCGAACGTCCTGCTGCTCGACGAGCCGACCAACGACCTCGACATCGAGACGCTGACCGTGCTCGAGGACTTCCTCGACGGGTGGCCCGGCACGCTGGTGGTGGTCTCCCACGACCGGTACTTCCTCGAGCGGGTGACCGACTCGGTGTGGGCGCTCATGGGCGACGGGCAGGTCGTGATGCTGCCCCGCGGGGTCGAGGAGTACCTCGAACGGCGCGCGGCGTCGACCCGCGCGTCGGCCGAGGGGGGTCGCGACCCGGTCGGGGCGGGGTCGGGCGCCTCCCCGTCGTCGGTCGAGCGCGGGCGAGACCCCGAGCTGTCGCCGGCCGAGCAGCGCGAGCTGCGCAAGACGATGGAACGGCTCGAGCGGCAGATCGCCAAGCTCGACGACCGGATCGCGGCCCTGCAGGACCAGATGCTCGAGGCGGCCACCGACCACGAGCGGCTCACGGCGCTCGACGCGGAACTGCGCGCGGCCACCGCGGCCAAGGACGAGCGCGAAGAGGAGTGGCTGGCCGTCGCCGACCGGCTGGGGTGACCTTCGGGGGGTCTCAGGACTCCAGCGGCACCATCAGGGCGCGCAACGTCGCCGCCAGCGCGTCGCGCCGGGCCGGCGAGATGCCGGCCAGCAGCTCCTGCTCGCGCGCCAACAGGGAGGCGAAGGCGCCGTCGACGGCCTCCTTGCCGGCGGGGGTCAGGCGTACCAGCACGCCGCGGCGGTCGCGCGGGTCGGGGAGCCGTTCCACCAGCCCGCGTTCGGCCAGTCGGTCGACCCGGTTGGTCATCGTCCCGCTGGTCACCAGGGTCTCGCGGATGAGCCGCCCGGGTGAGAGCTCATAGGGGTCGCCGGCGCGCCGGAGCGCCGAGAGCACGTCGAACTCCCAGCCGTCGAGGGAGTGCTCGGCGAAGGCGGATTTGCGGGCCCGCTCGAGCAGGACGTTGAGGCGGCCGATGCGGCTGAACACCTCCACCGGGGAGAGGTCGAGATCGGCGCGCTCCCGACCCCACGCCTCGACCAGCAGGTCGACCTCGTCGCGCGCCTCCATGCGCCGATCCTAACGCGTCGAGATTCTTGATATCGAGAGATCGGTCCCGGCGGAGCTTCCGGCGCGCGCTTGCGTACGCTGTGGCCAACGTGGGCGCCCGCGCCCGCGGTCCCCGGTTGGTCTGTCGGCAGGGCCCGCCTGACTTTGAATCAGGATTAGCGACGTAGGTTCGACTCCTACCCGGGGAGCTGTGTGCCGGCCCGAGGGTCCGGCTTCTGTTCGTGGTCCCGCCACCGCACGGGCGAGAAGTGGCCAGTTCCCACCCCTCAGGCGCCTGCGGAACGCGGCAACTGACCAGTTGCGTCACCAGTCCCCGAGTCGACCGACCGCGCCGAGCGGACCAATGCAAAAGAGTCCTTGCTAAAGGGTTCTTGATAATCGTAGGGTCGGCCCATGACCGACGCACCGATCACCGACCCGATCCGCATGCGGGCGCTCGCCCACCCCCTGCGTCTGCGGCTGATGGAGGTCCTCGCCGAGCTCGGGGAGGCGACGGCGACCGAGTGTGCGGCGCGGGTCGACGAGTCGGTCGCCAGTTGCTCGTTCCACCTGCGTCAGCTGGCCAAGTACGGCTTCGTCGAGCCGGCGGAGCGGCGCGGCCGGGAGAAGCCCTGGCGGCGCACGTCGCGCGCCCTCACGACCCGTCCCGACCTCGCGGTCCCGGGCTCGCTCGATGCCGCGGCCGAGCTGGGCCGGCAGCAGCTGTTGAGCACCGTGCGGCGGGCGGAGGCGGCGCTCGCGCGGGTGGGCGACGAGCCGGCCGGCTGGGTCGACGCCACCACCCTGCGCACGCACGCCGTGCTGGCCACCCCCGCGGAGCTGGTGGCGCTCGCAGAGGCGATCGACGCGCTGGTGGCGCCGTACGCCGACCGCCGCGACGATCCGGCCTCTGCACCCGCCGACGCCCGGCCCGCGCAGGTCGTCACGGTCATGCATGCCGACGTCCCGGGGGAGCAGGGGACCGCATGAGCGCCGCACTCCCGCCGGGGTCGCTGCTGCGACGACACCCCGCGTTCCGCCGGCTCTGGGCGAGCTGGTGCGCCTCGAACCTCGCCGACAGCATGCTCTTCCTGGTGCTCGCGGTCTGGGTCAAGGACCTCACCGGTT
>JAJUGK010000019.1 GCA_029268205.1 Nocardioidaceae bacterium | reverse complement strand
GGTCGGACGACCCGCAGCGGCATCGTGTTGTTCTGCACCAGCTTGGCGTCGAGCGGCGTACGCCCCACGGCGAGCACGAGGAACGTACGGCCGTCGAGACCGAGGGACGTCACGGTCGTGTCGAGGCGCACCGACCCCGCGACCCGGATCGGGCCCTTGGCGATCGGCACCGAGATCGGGAGTCCGACGGCGGTCGGGGTGGTGATGCGCGGCGCCTTCACGGTGCGGGTCGGCTTGCCGCCCGACGGCGAGGTCAGGCATTGGCCGGTGGCGGTGCCGATGTGCACCTTGCCCAGGCCGCGGACCCGCTGCTTCCTACCCTTGAGGACGCGGTCGAAGAACCGCAGCGTCAGATCGTCGAACGAGCCGCCGGCGAGCTTCTTGCTGCAGGGGTCGGAGACGACGTTGACACCGGCGGGGAACAGCGCCGGCAGGGTGTGCCCGCCGTTGTATCCGACGAACACGCTCTGCTTGCGGGCGCGCTTGGTCAGCGCCTTGCGCCAGTTGCGCAGGCCCTCCTGGAGGTTGAACAACCCGTCGGTGGTGCCCTGGCCGATCAGCATCGGGATGTCGAGCCGCCGGCCCTGGCGCACGTGCCAGGACGGGCCGTTGCGCTCGAAGAAGGGACGCAGGTTCTCCATCAGCGGCAGGTCGCCCTCGGGCCACTGGCCGGTGACCAGGCCCTCGGTCAGCGCCTTGTAGATCTTCGGCGGCAGCGCGTTCGACGGCAGCGCCGCGACGACGAGCACCGTCGCCCACAGGGTGCGGACGACGCGGTTGGGGGCGATGCTGCGGTTCAGGTCGTGCCAGGTGATCTGCGGCGCCATCGCGTCGATCACCGGCTTGCCGCGCACCCGCAGGAACTCGAAGGCGGTCAAGAACTGGTAGCCCCCGCCGTACGACCCGCCGATGGTGCCCATCCGCGGATCCCGCCGGCCGTCCTTGAGCACCCACCGCAGCTTCGCGACGTGGTTGACGATGCGCCGCAGGTCCTTGCCCTCGTAGGCCGGGTGCATGACGTGGGAGGTGCCGCCGCTCTGACCGAACCCGCGCTGGTCGATCGAGACGACGCCGTACCCCGCATCGGTCCAGCGCTTCGCCTGCGCCGCCCTCGTCATCCGGGACCCGCCCCACCCGTGCCCCTCGAGCAGCACCGGCACCTTGCGCTTGGCGGAGGCGCCGGCGGGCTTGAAGATGGTGAAGCAGATCTTGACCGGCGCGCGGGAGCCGGGCTCGGGGGCGCTGGCGATGCAGCGATTCGCCACCTTGACCGCCTTGCCGCCGGAGCCGGCCGCGGCGATCTCGGCTCCCCCGGGCGAGGCGGTGCTCGGCGGGGCGACCAGCAGGGAGCTCATGAGCACGGTGCCCACGGCGGCGGTCAGGGCTCGGACGACGGCAGGACGACGGGACACGCTTCTCCTCGGGTGGCGACGGCTGCTCACCCCAACCGCGCCCGACCGGTTCGGGTTACGCCCCGACGGCTGGCGACGGTGCGGTCGTAGGTCTCGAGTTGGTCACATTCGCGCGATCGCCCACCCCCGCGGCGCGCCCTGTGTAATCTGCGTCACACTTCGCCCGTCGTCGGCCCGCGGGGTCGCGGTGCGGCGCACGACAACCTGTCCAGGAGGGTGTGTGCTGGCTGTCGCGAACCTCGAGGTCGTGTACGACGACGTGGTCCTCGCGCTGCGGGGGGTGTCGCTCGAGGTGCCGGACGGCCGGATCGTCGCCCTGCTCGGCGCCAACGGCGCCGGCAAGTCGACCGTCCTCCGAGCGCTCTCCGGGCTGCTCGACGTCCACGACGGCGAGATCCGCAAGGGCTCGGTGACCCTCGACGGCCGACCGGTGGGCAACCTGCGCCCCTCGGCTTTGACCAAGCGCGGGGTCAAGCACGTCCTCGAGGGTCGGCGGATCTTCAAGGAACTCACCGTCGAGGAGAACCTCCGCGTCGGTGCGCACGCCGCCCCGCGGGAGACCAGGGCCAACCTGGCCCGCGTCTACGACCTGTTCCCGCGCCTCGTCGAGCGCAAGGACGGGACGGCCGGCTATCTGTCCGGCGGCGAGCAGCAGATGCTCGCGATCGGCCGGGCGCTGATGAGCGGGCCCCGGTTCCTGCTGCTCGACGAGCCCAGCCTCGGCCTGGCCCCGCTGGTCGTCGCCCAGATCCGCGACATCATCGTCGAGATCAACAAGCAGGGCACCGCGGTGCTGCTCGTCGAGCAGAACGCCACCATGGCGCTGCAGATCGCCCACCACGGCTACGTCATGGAGACCGGCCGCGTGGTCATGGACCGCCCCGCCGCCGAGCTGCTCGCCGACGACGACGTCCGCGAGTTCTACCTCGGCCTGCACGGCGACGGCGCGGAGGGCGGCCGTACCTCCTTCCGCGACGTCAAGCACTACAAGCGCCGCAAGAGGTGGGCCTCATGACCCAGACCGACCACACCCAGACCGACCACAGCCGGGCCGACCACAGCCACACCCCGGTGCTGACCTTCGAGGACGTCCACCTCGCCTTCGGCCAGGTGAAGGCCGTCAACGGCGTCGGCTTCCACGTCGACCCCGACGAGCTGTTCGCCATCATCGGACCCAACGGCGCAGGCAAGACCAGCATCTTCAACGTGCTCTCGGGCGTCTACCGCCCGCAGCAGGGACGGGTGCAACTGCACGGCACCGACCTCCTCGGCCTGAAGCCACCTGCCATCGCCCGGCTCGGGATGGCGCGCACCTTCCAGAACATCGAGCTCTTCGCCAACCTCACCGTGCTCGACAACCTCATGCTCGGCCGGCACCAGCACATCGGGTACGGCGTCTGGTCGGCGCTCGCCTGGGTCGGGCGCGCCCGCCGGGAGGAGCTGCGCCACCGGCGGGTCGTCGAGGACATCATCGACTTCCTCGAGCTCGAGCAGTGGCGGCGGATGCCGGTCGGGCTCCTGCCGTACGGCGTGCAGAAGCGGGTCGAGCTCGGACGGGCGCTGGCGATGGATCCGAAGCTGCTGCTCCTCGACGAGCCGGTGGCCGGCATGAACCTCGAGGAGACCGAGGACATGGCGCGCTTCATCCTCGACATCCGCGAGGACCTGCACGTGCCGATCATCATGGTCGAGCACGACATGGGTCTGGTGATGGACCTCGCCGACCGGATCCTGGTCGTCGACTTCGGCACCCCGATCACGACCGGCACCCCCGGCGAGGTCCAGCAGCATCCCGACGTGATCCACGCCTACCTCGGCGGCGACCTCGACACCGCACCGGCCGACGCGGAGGTGACGGCGTGAGCTCGCAGGCGACCCCGAGCACCGACGCGGCCACGACGCCGGCGACGACCACGATCACGACCCGGATCCGGGACCGGGCGGCCAGCGACCCGCACGGGGTGGCGCTGCGCCACAAGGACCTCGGGGTCTGGCAGGAGACCACCTGGGCCGAGTTCTGGGACACCGTCGTCACGGCCGCGCACGCCCTGCTCGCCCTCGGTGTCGACGTGGGCGACCGGGTGGCGATCCAGAGCGAGAACCGGCCCGAGTGGGTGATCCTCGACCACGCCACCGTCGCCGTCCGCGCGATCACCGTCGGCCTCTACCCCACCAACCCGGCGGCCGAGGTGTCCTACCTGTTGAGCCACAGCGGCGCGAAGGTCCACTTCGCCGAGGACCAGGAGCAGCTCGACAAGTTCCTCGAGGCGCGCGCCGAGTGCCCCGAGGTCGAGGCCGTGGTCTACCGCGAGCCGCGCGGCATCCGGGGCCGGTACGCCGTGCCCGGGCTGCTCGCCTGGGACGAGTTCCTCGCCTGCGGCGCCGAGCACCGACGCGCGCACCCCGACGCGGTGGCCGAGCGGATGGCGGCCGCCCGCCCCGACGACGTCATCACGCTGGTCTACACCTCCGGCACCACCGGGCCGCCGAAGGGCGCGATGCTCACCCACGCCAACGTGGAGTTCGCGATCCGTACGGGCGTCCACGACGAGCAGCTGGTCTCCCCGCGGGCGAGCGAGAAGGACCTCACGCTGTCCTACCTGCCGCTGTGCCACGTCGCCGAGCGGTTCTTCACCACCTGGCACAACGCCGCGACCGGCACCCAGGTCAACTTCGCCGAATCCATCGACACCGTGCCGGCGAACCTCCGCGAGGTGCAGCCGTCGCTGCTGTTCGCCGTACCCCGGATCTGGGAGAAGCTGCTGGCGACGGCGCGCATCAAGGTCGACTCCGCCACCCGGGTCAAGCGCGCCTACGGCCGGTTCTGGCTGCGCGAGGCGGAGCGGCTCGGTGCCCGGCTGGCCGCCAACGGCGGCGCGCACACCGCCGCCACCCGCCTGCGCTACGCCCTCGGGTGGGTGCTGTTCTTCCGGGCGTTCCGGCAACGGCTCGGTCTCGGCAAGGTGCGGTACGCCGCCTCCGGCGCCGCGCCGATCGCCCCCGACGTGCTGCAGTTCTTCATGGGCGTGGGCGTCCCGGTGCACGAGGTGTACGGGATGACCGAGAACACCGCGATCGCGACCGCCAACCGTCCCGGCCGGGTCCGGCTCGGCACGGTCGGCGAGCCGCTGTCCGGCACCGAGGTCACCCTGCACCCCGAGACCGGGGAGATCCTCACCCGGCACCCGGCGAACTTCGCCGGCTACTGGCGCGACGAGGAGGCCACCGCCGGCACGGTCGACGCCGACGGTTGGCTGCACACCGGCGATGTCGGCGAATGGGTCGAGGGCACCCACATCCGGGTCACCGACCGGATGAAGGACATCATCATCACCGCCGGCGGCAAGAACATCGCCCCGTCGGAGATCGAGAACGCGCTGAAGGCCTCGCCGTACGTCAAGGAGGCCGTGGTGATCGGCGACCGTCGCAAGTACCTCACCGCGCTGATCGGGATCGAGCTCGACACCGTCGGTGAGTGGGCGCAGCGCCGCGGCCTGGCCTTCACCACCTATCGCGACCTCTCCGAGAAGCCGGAGGTCCGCACCCTGATCCGGGGCGTCGTCGACGAGGTCAACAACAAGCACAACCCGGTCGAGCAGATCAAGGACTTCCGGATGCTGCCCAAGGAGCTCGACCACGAGGACGGCGAGCTCACCGCGACGCAGAAGGTCAAGCGCTCGGCGATCGACCGGGCCTTCCACCACCTGGTGCAGGAGATGTACGGCGAGCGCGTGACCGCGCGCGCCGGGGCCGACGACGCCGAGGGGGGCACGGCATGAACGAGTTCCTCACCGCGGGGGGCGTGGGTCTGGGCAACGGCGCGGTCTACGCGCTGCTCGCGCTCGGCTTCGTGATCATCTACAAGTCGATGCAGGTCGTCAGCTTCGCCCAACCGGCGTTCATGATGGCCGGCGCGATCCTGGTCAGCTACCTCACGCCACGGTTCGGGTTCTGGCTCGGCGCCCTCCTTGGCGTCATCGCGATCGCGGCGGTGGCCCTGGTCGTCGAGCGGGTCGCCATCCGGCCGATGGTCGGCAAGGCGGTCTTCGTGATCGCGATCATCACCATCGGCGTCGACATCGTGGTGCGGGTCGTCGCCGGGTCCTTCGTGGGCGTCGACCCCCGCAGCATCGGCGACCCCTGGGGGCTGGGCGCCGTCAGCCTGGGCGGGGTCCGCGTCCAGGAGCGGCACATCGCGGCGATCGTCGCCGCCACGCTCATCGTGCTGCTGCTCTTCGCGTTCTTCCGCTACACGCGGATCGGGCTGGCCATGCGCGCCGCCGCCCTCGACCAGGAGGCGGCGATGGCCCAGGGCGTCAGCATCGGCACGGTCTTCGCGGTCTCCTGGGCCCTGGCCGGAGCGCTGGCTGCGGTCGCGGGGGTCTTCGCCGCGAGCGGCAACGTGATCGACCGCAGCCTGTGGATGGTGGCACTGGTCGCGTTACCCGTGATCATCCTCGGCGGGCTCGACTCCCTCGGCGGCGCGGTCGTCGGCGGTCTCGTGATCGGCCTGGTCGAGGCGATCGTCCGCACCTACCACTCCACCTGGTTCCCGTTCCTCGGCACCAACACGGGATCCATCGCGCCGTACGTCGTGATGCTGCTGGTGCTGCTCGTCCGACCGCACGGACTGTTCGGCACCAAGGAGGTCGAGCGCGTATGAGCGCCGTCCACGATCCCGCACCGCCGACGACCGGAGCCGAGGCCAGGCCGCGCCGCGCGCGGCGCGTGCGCGGGCGTACCGAGCTCTACACGAGCTACGCGCAGGAGATGGCGCTGCTCAACACCCGCGGCAAGCAGCTCGGCGTGCTGGCGATCATCGCCGTCGCCGCCTACCTCCCGCTCGGGGTCGAGGACGACATCCTGGCCGTGCTGGCCACCGGGTTGGTCCTCGCCATCGGCGCGATCGGCCTGAACCTGCTCACCGGCTACGCCGGACAGGTGTCGCTCGGGCACGCGTTCTTCGTCGGGCTCGGCGCCTACACGGCGGCCGTGCTCTCCGGCGATCCCGACGGGCGCTACCTCGGCTTCGGGATCACCAACCCGTTGGTGTGGATCCCGGCCGCGGGCATCGTCGCGGCGGTCGCCGGGTTCCTGGTCGCTCCCCTGGCCACCCGCCTGCGCGGGCTCTACCTCGCGATCGTGACGCTCGGCCTGGTCTTCATCGGCCAGTACTTCTTCCTCGAGTGGCGCAGCCTGTCGGGCGGCGCGCAGGTCGGGCGCGACGCCGCGACGCCGATCCTGTTCGGCATCGACCTCACCCGCAACGGTGCCTACACCGACGAGCAGAAGCTCTACTGGTTCTTCCTCGTCGTGCTCGTCGTGATGGCGCTGCTCGGGCGCAACGTCGCGCGGTCCAAGGTCGGGCGCGCCTTCGCCGCGGTCCGCGACCGCGACATCGCCGCGGGCGTGATGGGCGTGGAGCTCTCGCGCTACAAGCAGATCGCCTTCACGATCTCCTCGTTCTACGCCGGGGTGTGCGGGTCACTGCTGTTCTGCCTCAACGGTCACGTGAGTGCCGAGCAGTTCGGCCTGCTGCTCTCGGTGCAGTTCATCGCGATGGTCCTCATCGGCGGGGTCGCGACGATCTCCGGCTCGATCATGGGGGCGATGTTGATCGCCCTGCTGCCCCAGATCGCGGCGGAGGTGCCCCACCTGCTGCCGTTCATCTCCTCCTCGGCCCGCGACAGCCCCAACATCTTCGAGCTCGAGATCGCGATGTACGGCGTGCTGATCATCGCCTTCCTGCTCTTCGAGCCGCGCGGCCTCTACGGCATCTGGATGCGGATCCGCACCTACTGGAAGGGGTTCCCGTTCTCGTACTGATCAGCCCGACACCCATCTGACCTTCCCATCTGACCGTGCCCACCTGACCGTGCCCACCGCGCCGTCCGATCGGCGCCCGAGACCGACGCCCCTGGCTTGCCCGTTCACCCGAGCGGAGCATGGACGAAAGGATCCACCGTGAACACACCCCTGCGCAGGCTGGCCGTCCTGGCCCTCGCCTCGTCCCTGGTGCTCGCGGGCTGCGGCCGCGACAGCGCCGACAGCAACGACGACGGCGGGGAGGCCGCCACCGGCCCCGGCGTGACCAGCGAGCCGTGCCCCGAGGCGGTCGACGACTCCAAGGGCTGCATCTACCTGGGCGCCATCACCGACCTCACCGGCCCGTTCTCCGCCATCGGCATCCCGCTGCAGGACGGCGCGGAGGCGTTCTGGGCCTGGGTCAACGAGAACGGCGGCGTGGGCGACTACGAGGTCGACGTCACGACCCACCTGAAGGACAACGAGTACAACCCCGACCGGCACGCCCAGGCGTGGAACGAGATCAGCGGCGACGTGCTCGCCCTCTCGGGCTCGCTCGGCACCGCCGCGACCGAGGCGATGATGCGCGACTCCGAGGCGGAGGAGCTCGTCGCGATGCCCGCGACACTCGGGTCCAACTGGCTCTTCGAGGACCGTGTGCTCGAGCTCGGTGCGCCGTACTGCGTGGAGGGCATGAACTCGGTCGACTACGGCATCGACGAGCTCGGCGCGACCAGCGTCGCCGCCGTCCACCTCCCCGGCGACTACGGCGACGACGTCATGGTCGGTGCCCGGATCGCCGCCGAGGAGCGGGGCGTCGACTTCACGGCGATCGAGACCACCATCGGCGCCGACCAGCAGGCGGCGGCGGTCGCCGGCGTTCTCCGCTCCGGAGCTGACCTGGTCATCATGGGCACCACGCCGCTCGAACTCGCCGCTGTCGTCGGCGGGGCGCTGCAGAACGGCTTCCAGGGCAAGTTCATCGGGGCGATCCCGACGTGGAACGCCGCGCTGCTCCAGTCGCCCGCGGGCGAGGCGCTGAAGGCGGCCTACACCTGGTCCAACCCGTTCCCGCCGTACGACGCCGACAGCCCGGGTCGGGAGGCGATGCGCGAGGCCGCCGGCGACTCCCAGCCCAACGACTACTTCGCCATCGGGTTCAGCAGCCAGTACGTCATCAAGGCGGTGCTGGAGAGCGCACTCGAGAGCGGCGACCTCACCCGGGCCGGTGTGCTCGAGGCCGCCACGTCGATGACCGAGGTCGACAGCGAGGGCTCCCTGCCCGAGGGCTCGGGCAACTACGCGGGGGAGCCCAACGATGCGGTGGTCCGGGCGACCAACTTCTTCACCCCGGACGAGAGCGCCTCCACCGGCGCGTCGGTCACGGTGGAGTCCTACACCGGTCCGACCGCGGAGAGCTACGAGTTCACCGAGGCCTGCTACCTGATGAAGTGATGCCGTACGCGGGCCGTTTGAACGGTCCCGGCACGCAGCAGGGGCGCGACCCCCGTGGTCGCGCCCCTGTCGTGCGTCGCTCGGCTCAGAGCAGGATGATCAGCAGGATGACGATGGCGATGATGAATGCGGCGATCGCGATGGTGCGGGTGTTCATAGGGGCTCCTCTTCCTTCACTGGTCGTCCCGGTGGGGATCACCGGGCGGCGCTGATCGGAGGTCTGCCCAGGCTGACGCGGTTCTAGTCCTGCTCTACGGTGACCGCGTGACCCGCGACCCGATCCGAGAGGCCCACCGGCAGTGGGTGGCGCACGGGTGGCGCGACGCTGCCGACGGCATGGCGATGGTGACCTCGCTGGTGCGGGTGCACCAGCTGGTGCAGGCACGCATCGACGCCGTGCTCCGCCCCCACGACCTGACCTTCGCCCGTTTCGAGACCCTGCGGCTGCTCGCGTTCTCCACCCGCGGCGAGCTCCCGATGGCGCGCGTCGGGTCGCTGCTGCAGGTCCACCCGGCCAGCGTCACCAGCGCCGTCGGCCGGCTCGAGGCCCAGGGCTTCGTCACCCGTACCCGCAGCGAGGAGGACCGGCGCGTGGTCTTCGCGGCGATCACCCCCACCGGGCGGGAGGTCGTCGAGGCGGCGACGATCGGGCTCAACGAGGCGGTCTTCTCCGATCCCGGTCTGCCCACCGGCGACGTCACCGCCCTCACCGCCACGTTGGCCCGGCTGCGCGCCGCCGCCGGCGACCCCGTCGACCCCCCGTACTCCCCTACGTGAGCGTCGTCCCGGCACCCGTCGCGCGACGCTCACGTAGGGGACTACCGCTTCACAGGGCGGGCGGGGAGGCGTACCCTCTAATCATTGGACGTCAAATTATCGGTCGTCCAAGCAATGTCCCCGGAGGGTCCCCATGAGCACGCTGCACGTCCCCACCCACCCGATACGCCTGGTCACGGCGTCGAGCCTGTTCGACGGGCACGACGCCTCGATCAACATCATGCGGCGGATCTTCCAGAGCCAGGGTTGCGAGGTCATCCACCTGGGCCACAACCGGTCGGTCGCCGAGGTCGTCGACGCCGCGCTGGAGGAGGACGTCCAGGGGGTCGCGGTCTCGTCGTACCAGGGCGGGCACGTGGAGTACTTCGAGTACCTCGTCGAGGCGCTGCGCACCCAGGGCGCCGACCACATCCGCGTGGTCGGCGGGGGCGGCGGCGTGATCGTGCACGAGGAGATCGAGCGGCTCCGCCGGGCCGGGGTCACGATCTTCTCCCCCGAGGACGGCCAGCGGATGGGGCTGCCGGGGATGATCAACTCCGTCGTCGCCGACCTCGACTTCGACGTCCTGGCGACCCGGCTCCCGACCGCCGACCAGGTCCTGGCCGGCGAGCGTACGGCGGTCGCGCGCGCGATCAGTGCGGCCGAGCAGGGGCGGCTCCCCGACGACCTGCGGGCCGCGCTCCTCGCCGCGGCGGAGCAGCACACCGTCCCGGTCCTCGGCATCACCGGCACCGGCGGCTCCGGCAAGTCCTCGCTGACCGACGAGCTCGTCCGCCGCTTCCGGGTCGACCAGCAGGACAAGCTCCGGATCGCCGTCGTGGCCGTCGACCCGACCCGGCGCAAGGGCGGCGGTGCGCTGCTGGGCGACCGCATCCGGATGAACGCCCTCGACGGCGACCGCGTCTACTTCCGCAGCCTCGCGACCCGCGGCGCCCACGAGATCCCCGAGCAGCTCACCGACGTCATCGCCGTGCTGAAGGCGGCGGCGTTCGACCTGGTGATCGTCGAGACCCCCGGCATCGGCCAGGGCGACGCTGCCATCGTCCCCTTCGTCGACACCTCGCTCTATGTGATGACGCCGGAGTACGGCGCCTCCTCGCAGCTGGAGAAGATCGACATGCTCGACTTCGCCGACGTCGTGGCGATCAACAAGTTCGAGCGCCGCGGGGCCGAGGACGCGCTGCGCGACGTCGGCCGGCAGCTGGTGCGCAACCGCGAGGCCTTCGGCAAGCGCCCCGAGGACATGCCGGTGTTCGGCACCTCGGCCGCCACCTTCAACGACGACGGCGTCACCGCGCTCTTCGGCCACCTGCGCGTCCTGCTGGCCGCCCGCGGGCTCGGCCTCGACGAGGGCGCCCTGGCGCCGGTCTCGGTCCGGCACTCCTCCGGCATCCGCCAGGTCCTCCCGCCCGAGCGCGTGCGCTACCTGTCGGAGATCGCCGAGACCGTGCGCGGCTACCACGCCCGCACGGAGGAACTCATCGCCCAGGCCCGCCGGGTGCAGCGTCTTCGCGCCGTCGCCGACGAGCTCGCCGGGGGCGAGGCCGGCGACGTACCCGCCCTGCTGGAGCGCGCGGAGCGCGGCCTCGACCCGGAGGTGGCCGACGCCCTGGCCGAGTGGCCGCAGGTGGTGGAGTCCTACTCCGGCGACGAGCAGGTGGTGCGCGTCCGCGACAAGGAGATCGTCACCCGACTGACCCGGGAGTCGCTGTCGGGCAGCAGGATCCCGCGGGTCGCGCTCCCCCGCTACGAGGACCACGGCGAGCTCGTGCGCTTCCTGCGCCGCGAGAACCTCCCCGGCCGGTTCCCCTTCACCGGTGGGGTCTTCCCGTTCAAGCGCGACAACGAGGACCCGGCCCGGATGTTCGCCGGCGAGGGCGACCCGTTCCGCACCAACCGCCGGTTCAAGCTGCTCTCGGAGGGCCAGCCGGCCACCCGGTTGTCGACCGCGTTCGACTCGGTGACGCTCTACGGCCGCGACCCCGACGAGCGGCCCGACATCTACGGCAAGATCGGCACCTCGGGCGTCTCGGTTGCCACGCTCGACGACATGAAGGTGCTCTACGACGGCTTCGACCTGGCCGACCCGACGACCAGCGTGTCGATGACCATCAACGGTCCGGCGCCGACCGTGTTGGCGTTCTTCCTCAACACCGTGATCGACCAGCAGGTCGAGGCGTTCACCGACCGGGAGGCGCGCGCGCCGTCGGAGGAGGAGCGCGCGATGCTCGCCGCGCACGCGGTGTCGCAGGTGCGCGGCACGGTGCAGGCCGACATCCTCAAGGAGGACCAGGGCCAGAACACCTGCCTGTTCTCCACCGAGTTCTCGCTGCGCTGCATGGCCGACATCCAGGAATGGTTCATCGAGAACGGCGTCCGCAACTTCTACTCGGTCTCGATCTCCGGCTACCACATCGCCGAGGCCGGCGCGAACCCCATCAGCCAGCTGGCGTTCACACTCGCCAACGGGTTCACCTACGTCGAGGCCTACCTCGCCCGGGGCATGGACATCGACGACTTCGCGCCCAACCTGTCGTTCTTCTTCTCCAACGGCATGGACCCGGAGTACTCCGTCATCGGCCGCGTCGCCCGCCGGATCTGGGCGGTCGCGATGAAGGAGAAGTACGGCGCAGGTGAGCGCTCGCAGAAGCTGAAGTACCACGTGCAGACCTCCGGACGGTCGCTGCACGCCCAGGAGATGGCGTTCAACGACATCCGCACCACCCTGCAGGCGCTGATCGCGCTCTACGACAACGCCAACAGCCTGCACACCAACGCCTACGACGAGGCGGTGACGACCCCGACCGAGGAGTCGGTGCGCCGCGCGCTGGCGATCCAGCTGATCATCAACCGCGAGTGGGGTCTGTCGATGAACGAGAACCCGCTCCAGGGCGCGTTCATCATCGACGAGCTCACCGACCTGGTCGAGGCCGCGGTGCTGGCGGAGTTCGACCGGATCAGCGAGCGCGGCGGCGTCCTCGGCGCGATGGAGACCGGCTACCAGCGCGGCCGGATCCAGGACGAGTCGATGCTCTACGAGCACCGCAAGCACGACGGCTCACTGCCCATCGTCGGGGTCAACACCTTCCGCAACCCCGGCGCCGACGACGGTACGCCCGCCACCGTCGAGCTCGCGCGCGCCACCGATGCCGAGAAGCAGTCGCAGCTGCGCCGGGTCCGGGAGTTCGCCGAGTCCCACCGCGACGAGGCCGCCGAGGCGCTCGCCCACCTCAAGGAGGTCGCTGCCTCCGGCGGCAACGTCTTCGCCGCGCTGATGGACGCCGCCCGCGTCTGCACCCTCGGCCAGGTCACCGAGGCGTTCTTCGAGGTCGGAGGCCAGTACCGCCGCAACGTCTGACGTCCGGGCGGGGTTGGGCGGGGTCGGGATGATGAGGGCATGACCCGGCTCCTGCTCCTGCGCCACGGCCAGACCCACAGCAACGTCTCGGGCGCGCTCGACACCGGCGAGCCCGGCCACGACCTGACCGACCTGGGCAGGGCGCAGGCCGTCGCCGCCGTCCGCGCGCTCGAGCAGCACGACCTGACCGGCCTGCACGTGTCGCGGCTCGTGCGGACGCACCAGACCGCCCACCCCCTCGCGACGGCCCGCGCGCTCGACCCGAGCATCGTGCACGGGTTGGAGGAGATCCGCGCGGGCGAGTTCGAGATGCGCAACGACCACGACGCGGTCGTCGGCTACCTCGGCTCCGTCGCCGCCTGGATCACCGGCGATCTGGATCACCGGATGCCCGGCGGCGAGACGGGCCACGAGTTCCTGCAGCGCTACGACGCCGGGATCGAGCAGATCGTGAGGGACGCCTGGGACCGGCCGACGCGGACCGTCCTCCTGGTCAGCCACGGTGCGGCCATCCGGACGTGGGTCTCGCGCCGGGTCGAGGGGGCCGAGGACCACCCCGAGGCACAGGAGCGGCTCGAGAACACCGGCCTGATCACCGTCGAGGGCGATCCGGCCTCCGGCTGGAAGCTGCTCGACTGGCACTCCGCCCCCATCGGCGGCCGGTTCCTCGAGGACGAGGAGGCCCCCGACCCGACCGCCGTCCCGGTCGAGGACTGACCCGTCTGCGGCGTACGCGTAGGGTCAGCGGTCATGAGCACGCAGCCGACCTACCAGGACCTCGTCAGCCTGCCCGCGTACGCCGAGCAGCCCGTCCCGACGCCGTTCGAGGACGCCAACGGCTACCTCAACGTCCGGCACTACCTCGGCATCGGCAGCGAGGGACTCGACGACTCCCTCGACGAGCTCGGCATCGCCTGGAACTGGCCGATCAAGGAGGGGCGCGCCTGCCTCTCCGCCGAGCACCACATCACCTACCTGCACGGGCTGCGCACCGGCGACCGGATGTCGGTGCGGGTGCGTCTGCTGGGTCGCGCCGAGCGTGCGGGCCATGCGCTGATCTACGTGCTCGACGACACCAACGAGCGGCTGGCGTGCGTGATCGAGGAGATCTTCCTGCACGTCCTGGTCGAGGAGCGGCGCACCGCCCCGTGGCCGGCCGACGTCGCCGGGGCGATGGACGCCCGGATCGCCGAGCACGCCGAGCTGCCGTGGAAGCCGGCGCTGTCCGGGGCGCTCGCCCTGCGCTGAGCCAGTGTCGCTCCCGACCGACGACCTGGGCCACCCGTACGACGGCCCGTCCCCGGCCGCCCGGGTGGTGTCCCTGGTCCCGTCGCTGACCGAGACGCTCGCGTCGGTCGACCGCGCGGCGGTGGTCGGGGCGACCCGATGGTGCACCCATCCGCCGGACCTGGACGCGACGCGCGTGCGCGGCACCAAGAACCCCGACCTCGACGCGATCCGCGCCCTGGCCCCCGATGTCGTGGTGGCCAACAAGGAGGAGAACCGCGAACTCGACGTCGCCCGGCTGCGGGAGTCGGGGATCCGGGTCTGGGTCACCGACATCGCCACCGTGCCGGACGCGATCGGCTCCATCGGCCGGCTTCTCGACGCTCTCGGGTGGTCGCGACCCCCGTGGTTGGCGGAGGCGGAGCGCCGCTGGTGCGGGCCGCTCCCGGCCGTGAGCCGGCGGGTCGCCGTCCCGATCTGGCGCGACCCGTGGATGGTCGTCGGGGGCGACACGTTCACCTCCGACCTGCTGCGCCGGCTCGGGTGGGTCAACGTGTTCGCCGACGCGGAGCGCTACCCGGGCACCACCCCCGCGGAGATCGATGACCGGGCTCCCGACGTCGTCCTGCTGCCCGACGAACCCTACGTCTTCACCGCCGACGACGGCCCGGAGGCGTTCACGAGCCCGACGGCGCTGGTGAGCGGCCGGCTGCTGACCTGGTACGGCCCGTCGCTGCTGGAGGAGATCGACCCGTGGCGTCCCGCAGATGACCCGACCGGCGGATAGCCTTCGCTCCAGCGCCCGGAACGAGTCCGGGGCCCGGTGCGGCACGGAGGGGCGGCGGTGAGGGTTCTCGGGAGTCGGCGACTGCGAGCGGCCGACGCAGCCCTGCTGGCCGGTCTCGCGGTGCTCGCGCTCCTCGTCCTCGTCGACGTGCTCAGCGGGGTGATCCTCAGCGGCACGTACGCCGCCGGTGTGGTCGTCTGCGCCACGGCCGCCCCACCCCGGCGTACGGCCGTCATCGGGCTGATCAGCGTGGCGCTGGGCGCCGCTTCGGGGTTGTGGCACGACACCGTCGGCACGCCCGGATGGGGCCTGCGGCTGCTCGCCAACGTGGTCGTGTGCAGTGCGGCCGTCAGCGTCGCCGCGGTCGGCTTCGAGCTGCGGACGCGACTGATGTCGATGACCACGATGATCCAGGAGCTGATCGACTCCCTCGCCGGCGAGCTGATCGGCGCGCGCACGGTCAAGGCCGTCAGCCGCGCCTTCGTCGCCAAGGCGGCCGACTCGATCGGTGCCGACCAGATCCGCGTGCACATCCTCGACCAGGACAAGGCCCTGCGCCCGCTGGCGTGGTACGGCAAGGAGCCCACGCTCGAGGTGGTACCGGGCTCCGACCACCCCAAGGCGCGGGTCGCCGCGACCGGTGTCCCGCTGCACCTGCGCGACGAGGCCGACCTCGCCGCGCACTTCCCCGACCTGGTCCACCGTTCCGACGTGCGATCCCGCGGCCGGCGCTCCGTGCACGTCCTGCCGCTGATGAAGGCCGGGGTCGTCGAGGGCGTGCTGACCCTCTCCTTCCCGCCCGGTCGGGCGATGCCGCGCTCCCAGGACCCGTTCCTGGTCTCGATCTCCGGTGCCCTCGGCGAGGCGATCCACCGGGCCGCGGAACTCGAGCGGGAGGACCTCGCCACGGCCCGCATGCAGCTGCTGCACGAGGCCTCGGCCACGTTCACCCGCAGCCTCGACGTCGACACCACGATCGAGGAGGTCGTCCGGCTGCTCGTCCCGCGCTTCGCCGACTGGTGCGCCATCCAGCTCGAGCGCGACGGCGTCCTCGAGATGGTGGCGCTGCGCCACTCCGACCCGGCGCGCACCACCTGGGGCCGGGAGGTCGCCGATGCGGTCCTGCGCAACGAGGAGGGCGCCCCGTTCGGTGCGCGGGCGGTGCTGGAGTCCGGTCGCAGCGAGCTCTACCCCTTCATCCCGATCGGCCTGCTCAGCGATGCCGCGACCAGCGAGGAGCACCTCACGCTGCTGCACCGCTTCGGGATGCGCAGCGCGATGGTCGTGCCGCTGCTGGGCCGGTCCGGACCGATCGGCACCGTCACGCTCGTCCAGGCCGAGTCGGGGCGCACGTACGCCGACGAGGACGTCGCCTTCCTCGAGCAGCTCGCCGGGCTGGCCGCGCAGGCGCTGGAGACCGCGGTGACCTTCCAGGACCAGTCGGCCCAGCTGGCCAACATGACCGAGGTCGCCGAGGCCGCCCAGCAGGCGATCCTGGCCCCGCCGCCCGACCGCGCGGGTCCGTTGCGGCTCGCGGCCCGCTACCGCGGCGCCGCGGCGGCGGCCCAGATCGGCGGCGACCTGTTCGAGGTGGTGCCGCTGGAGGGCCGCACCCGGCTGCTCATCGGCGACGTGCGCGGCAAGGGGCTCGATGCCGTCCGCACTGCCACCATCGTGCTCGGCGAGTTCCGTGCGGCGGCGACCGCCGACGGCGACCTGCGCGACCTCGCCCGGACGATCGACGCCGGGATCCGGCCGTACCTCCAGGACGAGGACTTCGTGACCGCGTGCCTGCTCGAGATCCGCGCCGACGGCGGCTTCAGCGTGGCCTCCTGCGGCCATCCGGCCCCGGCGCTGCTCTCGGGCGGGACGGTCGAGGAGATCGCCGTCGAGCACGCCCCGCCCCTGGGCCTGGGCGCCGACCCCGAGGTCGTGCACGGCCGGCTGGGTCCGTACGACCGGCTGGTGATGTTCACCGACGGCCTGGTCGAGGCACGCACGCCCGACCGCGACTTCGTCGACCACCTGCAGGTGCTCGCCGCGCTCGCCGCGGCGCCGTTCGACCGCGCCCTCGACATCGCGCTGGAGGCGCTGGAGGTGCAGACCGAGGGCACCCTCGCCGACGACCTCGCACTGCTGATCGCGGAGTACGCCCCGGAGGGCTGACCGACCTGGCCCGCGGCGCGCCTCAGCGTGCGAAGCCGGTGGTGCTCTCGTGCGGGTCGGCGCCCACCTCGACCCGCCCGTCCGGCCGGGTGCGGACGATGCCGACGCCACCGAGCTCGTGGTCCCACCGCGGCAACCGCCGCACGGTGTAGCCGCGCGCCTCCAGTGCCTCGTGCACGTCGTCGTACAACGGCGCCTCGAGCTCGATCGTGCGCGGCTCGACCTCGTGCGGGGCGAAGGAGCTGGGGAAGTTCAGCGACCGGAACCGCGGGGCCTCGACGGCCTGCTGCGGGTCCATCCCGAAGACCAACACGTTGAGCAGGACCTGGATGTTGGTCTGGGTCTGCACGTCGCCGCCGGGCGTGCCGATCGTGATCCGGCCGCCGTCGGCCTCATCGACCATCACTGCGTGCGGGGTGATCCGCGGCCGCTTGCCCGGTTCGAGCCGGTTCGGGCTGTCGGGATCGAGCCGGAACTGCGTCATCCGGTTGCCGAGGTTGAGCCCGGTGCCGGGGACCATCGGCGTCAGCGGGAAGTCGCTCGGCGTGATCGTCACCGCGTTGCCGTCCGCGTCGACCACGGCCAGGTGGGTGGTGTCCTTGCCGACCAACGGGTCGGGGGCGTGGGAACCCACTGCGGCGGCCGAGGCGAGCGGCCCCGCATCCGGGGTCCCGTCGTACGCCGTCTCGCGCAGCGCAGCCCGGCGGCGCGCGGCGTGCGATTCGGAGAGCAGCTCCCCGACGGGTACGTCGACGAACGCCTCGTCGCCGACGTAGGCCTCGCGGTCGGCCATCGTCAGGTCGATCGCCTGCAGCACGGTGTGGACGTACTCCTCGCTGTTGTGACCCATCGCCGCGAGGTCGATCCCGGCCAGCAGTCGCAGCACCATCGGGACCACGATCCCCTGCGTCCACGCGCGGTTGGTGTGGATCGTGTGGCCGTCGAACTCCGCGGTCAGCGGCTGCTCCCAGTGGCCCGTGTAGCCGGCGAGGTCCTCGGCGGTGAAGAGCCCGCCCTCGTCGGCGTGCAGCGCGAGGATCGCCTCGGCGATCGGCCCGGTGTAGAAGTGGTCGCGCACCGCGCGCAGCCCCCCGCTGCGGTCGGCGCCGGCGGCACGGGCAGCGGTCTCGGCCTCCGCCAGCCCCTCGAGCGTGTCGGCCAACAGGGGTCGGGTGAACCGGTCGCCGACGTGGATCGGGCGCCACCACTCGCCCTTGGTGAACTCCTCGGCGTTGGTCGGAAGCAGGAAGCCGAAACCGATGCGTTCGATCGGGGAGAAGTCGAGGTTGTGGGCCATCACCTCGTGCACCGGGAAGCCCTCGCGGGCGAGGCGGATCGCGGGTGCGGCGAGTTCGGCGAAGCTCTTCGAACCGTGCTCCTCCAGCAGGGCGAGGAGGACGTCGGGCGAGGCGGGCAGCAGCTGGGCCCAGATGTCCATCTCGGGCACGCTGTCCCAGCCGCGCTCGCGGAACCGCTCCAGCGTCGCGGCGGCCGGTGCAGTGCCGGCGCCGGTGTAGCTGCGGACCTCGCCGGTCCGGCCGTCGCGGACCAGCATCGGTGCCACCCCGGGGAAGCTCGCGGCCTCTCCGAAGGTCACGTTGAGCGCGAGCAGTCCAGCGACCGCCGCGTCCGCGGCGTTGCCGCCGTCGTCGAGCACGTCGCGCATGGCCTCGGCCGCCCAGGGCGTGCCCGCCACCACGGCGTGCTCCGCGCCGGTGGCCAGCGGCCGGCTCACCCCCTTCGGGCTGGTGAAGTCCATCGGGTCGCGTGGACCCTTCGGTAGGGCCGCGTAGGCCCCGATCAGGATCAGGACCAGCGTCAGAACCGCGATCGCGACCCGGCGCCCCCACGTCCGTAGTCGTCCGCGCACCCACAGCTCCTCTCGTCGAGGACCATGCTGACACGTGTCAGCCGCGGTGCGCGGGCGTTTCGTCGCGGCGGTCAGGCTCCGGAGGGCCACGCCTCGGCGATCGCGCGGTAGCTGGCGATCCGGCGGGTGCGGTCGAGGCTCGGGGTGACCACGACGATCTCGTCGACCGCGGCCTGCTCCTGGAGGTCGAGGAGCCGCTGCACCACGTCCTTGGCCGATCCCGTGGCGGCGCGCGGGTCCTGCGGCCGGCGCTCGCGGCGGAACTCCTCGGAGCGGGCGAAGGCGGTGACCTCCTCGGGTCGCAATGGCGTACGCCGGTTGCGGGCGAGGTTGCGCATGGTCAGGGCCCAGGCCGCCTCGAACTCCAGCACGGCGTCGTCGTCGTCGGAGGCGAACGCCAGCACCGACATGGCCGACCACGGCTGGTCGCCGGGGTTGCGCGGCGCGAAACTGCGCCGGTAGTGCTGCAGGACGTCGACGGCGAGGTCGGGGCTCTGGTGGTGGGCGAAGACCGCCCGCAGCCCGTTGACCGCGGCGAACTGCGGACCGTAGGGGCTCGAGCCGAGCAGGAAGACCTCCGGGGTCTCCTCGACGACCGGCGCCGCGACGAGCTGCCGGTAGGGGTGCCCGTCGGGGAACCCCTCGCCGGCGCCGAGGAACGCGAGGAGCTCGGCGACCTGACCCGGGAAGTCGGCCGCCACATCGGTGGTGAGCCCGCGGCGCAGCACATGGGCGGTGAGCGGGTCGGTGCCCGGGGCCCGGCCGAGACCGAGGTCGATCCGACCGGGATACATCGCGAGCAGGGTGCGGAAGACCTCGGCGACCTTGAACGGGGCGTGGTTGGGGAGCATGATCCCCGCCGCGCCGATCCGGATGTGGTCGGTGCGCGCGCCCAGATGGGCCAGCAGGATCTCGGGCGCGCTGCAGGCGAGGTTCTCCATGTTGTGGTGCTCGGAGACCCAGTAGCGCCGGTAGCCCGCCTCCTCGACCGCCCGGGCGATCTCGACCGCGCCGCTGATCGCCGCGCCCGCCGGCTCGCCGTACTCGATGCCGACGAAGTCGAGGACGGACAGCGGCAGGGTCTGCGGGGGCTTCGAGGTCACGGGGCTCATACCCGGCCCAGCGCCGTCGGCGAACGGGATATTCCGTGGCTCAGGTGCCGCAGAAGGTCCGGTAGCCCACGTTGCCGTCGGGAGCCGGGTCGGCGTACGCCGCGTGCTCGGCGCGCTCGACGTAGGGGGACCGGACCGCGGCGACCAGGCGCTCGAGGGGGCCGAGGTCGCCGTCGGTGGCTGCGTCGAGCGCCTCCTCGACGCGGTGGTTGCGCGGGATGTAGACGGGGTTGACCGCGTCCATCGCGTCGGGGTCGGGCTGCAGCGCCCGCCACCGGTCGAGCCAGGCGTCGATGCCGGCCAGATCGAGGACCATGCCCCGCACCGGCTCCGCGTCGCCGCGGGCTGCGGCGGCGAGGCGGCGGAAGAACGAGGTGAAGTCGACGCTGTTGGCGGCCAGCAGCGGCAGCAGGTCGTCGATCAGGGGATGCGCCTGCTCCTGGGGCACCTGCGCGGAGAGCCCCAACTTCGCGCGCATCCCGCGGACCCAACCGGTCGCGTAGCGGGTGCGGAACCGGCTCAACGCCTCCACGGCGATCTCGACGGCCTTGTCCTGGTCGTCGTCGAGCAGCGGTAGCAGCGTCTCGGCGAAGCGGGAGAGGTTCCACTCGGCGATCGGGGGCTGGTTGCCGTAGGCGTAGCGGCCGGCGTGGTCGATGGAACTGAACACCGTCGCGGGGTCGAAGGCGTCCATGAACGCGCACGGCCCGTAGTCGATCGACTCCCCGGAGATGGTCATGTTGTCGGTGTTCATCACCCCGTGGACGAAGCCGACCAGCATCCACCCGGCGACGAGGTCGGCCTGCGCCTCGGTCACCGCCTCGAGCAGACCGAGCGCGGGGGTCGCGGCGCCGGCCGCCTGCGGGTGGTGTCGCGCGATCGCGTGGTCGACGAGGCGCTGGAGGAGGTCGCGGTCGCCGTTGACCGCGGCGTACTGGAAGGTGCCGACGCGCAGGTGGCTGCGGGCCACGCGGGCGAGCACCGCCCCCGGCAGCGGGCTCTCCCGCTGGACCGCCCGGCCGGTGGCGACGACCCCCAACGCCCGGGTCGTAGGGATGCCGAGGGCGTGCATCGCCTCGCCGATGACGTACTCGCGCAGCATCGGTCCCACCGCCGCCAGGCCGTCGCCGCCGCGGGAGAACGGGGTGCGTCCCGACCCCTTGAGGTGCAGGTCGCGCAGCGATCCGTCGGGGTGGCGGAGCTCGCCGAGCAGCAGCGCCCGGCCGTCGCCCAGCCGGGGCGCGTAGCTGCCGAACTGGTGCCCGGAATAGACCTGGGCGACCGGTCGCGCGCCGGCGGGTGGGGTGGCGCCGGTCAGCAGCGCGACGCCGTCGGGACCGCCCAGCCGCGCCGGGTCGAGCCCGAGCTCGGTGGCGAGCGCCTCGTTGAGGATCAGCAGACGCGGGTCCGGCGCCCGCTCCGCCTGCCACGGCACGCCCAGCTCGGGGAACGCCGTGGCGAACTCGGCGGAGAGGGTGGGGCTCATCCCTCCAGCGTAGGTCGGGTCACCAGGGGCTGGTCCGGGCGAGCTTGAGCGCGCGCTTCATCTGGAAGGGGTCGTTCTGCATGTAGAGCCACGGACGTCCGAACCACAGGTAGGCGTCGGTGTGCTTGCGGGCCTTGCGGCGTACGTCCTTGGGCAGGCGCCACTTCTTGTGGGCGACGGCGGTGGTCGGCGGGATCCCGAGGGTCACGCAATGCCGCGACCGCTTCGTCCGGCACACGTCCGCGTGGTCCTCGTGCGGGCCCCGGGCGTTGCCGAAGTCGAAGCCCTTGCCGTTGGAGGAGGTGTTGACCACGAACTTCTTGTTGCGGATCCCCATGCGCTTCAGCGCGCGGACGACCTTCGTGCCATGTCGTACGTCCCAGGCGGTCGGGGCGTAATGGGTGGCGTTGAGGGCGAACCCGCGCACGTGCTTGACCCCGGCGCGGCGCAGGATCGCGGCGGCCTTGCGCGGCTGGTTCTTGGGCCAATCGGCCGCGCCGACATCGATGTAGACCGCGGCGTTGGGCCGCTTCGCCAGGGTGCGCGCGGCGTAGGAGACGAGGCGGTAGACGACCTTCGGGCGCGGGCTGCAGAGCACGAAGGGCAGGTCGGGCTGCAGGATGATCGCGGTGGGCGTGTTGCCGACGCCCTTGGCGAAGTTGCGGATCCACCTGCGGTAGCGCTGCTGCTGGGCCTTGTTGGGAGCGCGGTGGCAGGCCTCGGTGTACCACGGCTGCAGCGCGAAGGCGGTCAGCTGCACGAGGACCGACGGGTCGCCCTCCTGGGCGTTCTCGATGTGCTTGCGCACCGAGCCCGCGATCTGGTTGGGGGCGACCCAGTCGCCGAACCACTTGGTGCGCGGGCGCAGCGCGATCTTGCCGAGCAGGTTGCGCTTCTTCTTCTTGCCGCGCAGCGACTGGAACGGCTCCCACACCTGGTCCTGTGGTCCCTGGTAGACGCCCATGGTGCGCCCGGCGAGCGGGTTGGTCGGGTTCTGCTTGTAGGGCTTGACGACCGGCGTGTAGTACTTGCCGACCCCGACCTTGCCGGGCAGCACCGTGCCCACCTTGCGCGGCGTGAGCTTCGCAGCCGGGCTCGGGGCGGCGGGCTCGGCTGGCGTCTCCGGCCGGTCAGGTCGGTTCGGCGCGGTGTCGTCGGCCAGCGCGGTGGCGGGGACCACCAGCGCGAGACTGCACAGCGCGGCGATCCAGAGGGACAGGCGGCGGGCAGGCGTCGAGGACGTCGTCATGGGCATGCTCCCAGGGTCGGAGGGCTGTCAGGATCCTACGAACCCGGCGGGGCGCCCGGGCCCGATCCGTCGATGACGTGGAGTGCCCCAGCCCCGGGCGGCGTACTCGTCGTCGATCGCAGCAGCCACGTCGCGCACCCGCGCGCCCGGCACCAGCGCGACACTCGACCCACCGAAGCCGCCGCCGGTCATCCGCGCTCCGAGCGCCCCCTGCCCGCGGGCGACGCGCACCGCGACGTCGAGCTCGGGGCAGGAGACCTCGTAGTCGTCGCGCAGCGAGGCGTGGGAGGCGTCCATCGCCCGGCCCAGCGTCGCCCAGTCGCGTCGCTCGAGCGCCGCGACCGCCGTACGCACACGGTCGACCTCGCTCACGACGTGGCGCGCGCGGCGGCGCTGCAGCGGGTCGGACAGCCGCGCGACCGCGTCCGCATCGGCGCGGGCGAGCTGTTCGACCCCCAGCGCGCGGGCCGCCGCCTCCGCCGTGCGCCGCCGTTCGGCGTAGCCGCCGTCGACCAGGCGGTGCCGCACGCCGGTGTCGGTCACCAGCAGCTCCAGGCCCGCGCCGCCCAGGTCGAGCGGGACCGGGCGGGTGGCGGGCGGGTCGTCGCCGAAGTCGATCAGCAGGGCCGCGCCCGGCTCCGCGAGCAGCGCCACGGTCTGGTCCATCCCGCCGGTCGGCGCACCGGCGACCTCGGTCTCGGCGCGCACGCACACCTCCACCAGGCTGCGCCGGAGCGCCGGGGTCAGGTCGTGCCCGAGCAGGCCGGCGGCGCCGAGGGCGACCGCGCAGCTGACGGCCGCGGAGCTGGAGAGCCCCGCACCGAGCGGGACGTCACCGTCGACGAACAGCTCGAGGCCGGGGAGGTCGTGGCCGTCCTCGCGCAGCGCCCACAGCACGCCCCCGGCGTACGCCGTCCAGCCCGGCAGTGAGCCCGGGCGGAGGCCGGCGAGGGTGCCGTCCCAGACCCCGTCCCCCTGGGCGCTGCGCAGCACGACGCGGTCGTCGGCACGGGCCGCGAGAGCGGCCGCGGTGCGCTGGCGCAGCGGCACCGGGAGCACCGGGCCGCCGAGGTAGTCGACGTGCTCGCCGATGAGGTTCACCCGGCCCGGGGCGTCGGCGACGACGGTCGGCTCCCGGCCGAGGGCCGTCACGAACCCGGCGCGGACGCGCTGCGATGCCGTGGGCTGCACGGGTCGAGGCTAGACGTGACCTCCGGCGCCGGTCCTCGTTGTCCTCGGCGTGACGACATCGCGTTCCCTGCTCCGCGTCCTGACCGGACTCCTGGCGGCCACCCTGGCGGTGGCGGGCCTGCACCAGCCTGCCGCTGCGAACGGGTCCGCACCGGACAAGTTCGAGTACGTCACCTCCGACGGCTCGCTTCTCAGCGGGATCGAGGCGTTTGCCAGGGCCTCCCTCGTACCGTCGGCCGACAGCGGCTACCGCCCAACCACGATCGCGCCGGGCCCCGGCAGCCCGGGCTCGTGCCCGGTCGGCCGGTGCTACGACGTCGCGGTGCCCGTCCCGGACGGCATCAACATCCGGACCTCCGACGGCAGTGCCGGCAACATGTCGCGTGTGATCGTGCCGAAGGGCTACCACGCGCCTGAGAACCGCAACCGCGCGTACCCGGTCGTCTACGTCTACAACGGCGCCAAGAGCCCCTACGTACGGTGGTCGGAGGCGACCGGACTGGTGCCGATCGCCAGCGACACCGAGGCGATTCTGGTGATGCCCGAGGGCGGCATGAACGACGAGGCCGGGATGTTCTCGGACTGGAAGGACGGCAGCTTCCAGTGGGAGACCTTCCACACCGAGGTCCTGCCCGCCTTCATCGACCAGCACTTCCGCACGGCCAAGGGCGCGCGCGTCGGCGTCGGCGCCTCGATGGGTGCGCTGGGCGCGCTCAACTACGCCATCCGCCGGCCGGGGATGTTCCAGTCGGTGCTGAGCATCTCGGGTGCGGTCGACAACAACGACATGCTGATCAGCGGCCTGCCCTCGCCCCTCGCCGAGATCCTGGGAGCGTCCAAGCCGGACCTCCGCCGTGTGTGGGGCAGCCCGCTGCTCAACCGCAAGATCTGGGACGAGCACAACCCGACCTTCCAGGCGCGCAAGCTCAAGGAGAACAACGTCGCGCTCTACATCGCGAGCGGCACCGGCTACATGGACACCGACAGCGAGACCGGCGCCCTGGTCCACAGCCCCTACACGGAGCGGCTGCTGTGGAACGGCCACCTGAAGTTCCTGGCGGCGCTCAACGCGGGGGGCGTGCCGTACGAGGCCCGGATCCGCCAGGGTGGCGGGCACTACTGGAGCTACTTCGACGAGCCGCTGCGCTGGGGCCTGCCGAGGTCGGTCAACGCCGCGATCGCCCGCGCGCCGCAGCCGCTCCAGCTGGCCGACTCGCGCAGCCTCAACTCCGCGATCGCCGTGCCGCCGAAGGCCGCGCAGCCCCCGGCGCCGTCCAACAAGTTCGCCATCGGCGCCAGCCCGAAGGTCATGCCGAAGAAGGGCGTCGTCCGCGTCGCCCTCCGGCTGCCCGGTCCGGGCACCGTGCGGGTCACCCGGGCGGCGAAGAAGTTCCCGGTCCGCGCCGTGCGGGTCCCGGTCACCCGCAAGGGCGTGACCCGGGTCGACCTGCGCCTGACCCGCAAGGGCATGAAGGCGCTGCGTGCCAAGCTCGCGAAGGCCAAGAAGCGGGGCAAGAAGGCCGCCGC
>JAJUGK010000018.1 GCA_029268205.1 Nocardioidaceae bacterium | reverse complement strand
GGCAGCGTCGTTCCTCACGCCGCTGCGTCAGCTTGCCCCGGCCGGGCTCGCACTCATGGGTCTTCCCCGTTGGTACGGCAAGGACCTGGCCGGCGACCGCGGTGTCAATCTGGTGCGCGGCCCGGGCGCCGCCGCGCTCCACGAGGCGCTCCCCATGCGCATCGTTCGTGAGGCGTCGTGGCGGGACGGTCGGCCCGCGGTGGTGGCGACATACGCCGCCGACGCCCGCCGCCCGTGGCGCTGGGTACGCGACGAACTGCGCGCCCTCGACGAAGCCACCCTGCTCGGGCTGACGTTCACCGACCTCCCGGGCGGACGCCGACTCGGTCTGCCGTTCCTCCTGCACCGCGTGTGACATCGGCGACGGAAGATCCCCGGCTCCGCATCCGTTGCCCCTACATCCAGCCTCGGTCGAAGGAGTCCCGTGCCCGCCGTACGCCGTGCCACCGTCGTGGTGATCGGTGGAGGCCAGGCGGGGCTGTCGGCGGGCTACCACCTGGCCCGGCGCGGATTCGTCAGCGCTCTGGAACAGCCGGACACCGAGCGCACCTTCGTCGTCCTGGACGCCGCAGCGGCCCCCGGGGGTGCGTGGCTGCATCGCTGGGAGTCCCTGACGATGGCCACGGTCAACGGCATCTTCGACCTCCCGGGCCACCCCCGCCCGCCGGTCGACCCCGACGAACCCAGCCGCGATGCCGTCCCCCGCTACTTCGCCGCGTACGAGCGGGCGACCGACCTGCCGATCCTGCGCCCGGTCCGGGTCACCTCCGTGCGTGCCGAGGACGACGACCCGGACAGCCCGTTGCTGGTCGCGACCGCCCACGGCACCACCTGGGTCACGCGGGTGGTCGTCAACGCGACCGGCACCTGGGACAACCCGGTCCGCCCCTCCTACCCGGGCCAGGACACCTTCGCCGGCCTCCAACTGCACACCCGTGACTACGTCGGCCCCGAGAAGCTCGCCGGCCTGCGGGTCGCCGTCGTCGGGGGTGGCATCTCCGCGCTGCAGCACCTCGAGGAGGTCTCCCGCGTCGCCACCACGCGGTGGTACACCCGCCGCGAGCCCGAGTTCCGCGAGGGCGAGTTCGACCCCGAGGTCGGGCGCGAGGTCGTCGCCCGGGTCGCGGCCGACGCCGCCGCGGGCCGGCCGACCGGGAGCGTGGTCTCCTACACCGGCCTCGGCTGGACGCCGTACGTGCAGGCCGCCCACGACCGCGGCGTGCTGGTCCGGCACCCGATGTTCGTCGCGATCGAGCCGACCGGCGTCCGCGAGGCCGACGGGTCCTTCACCCCCCTCGATGCGATCCTCTGGGCGACCGGATTCAAGGCATCGCTCGCGCATCTCGCCCCATTGCGCCTGCGCAACGAGCTCGGCGGCATCCGGATGGACGGCACGCAGGTGGCGAACGAGCCGCGGATCCACCTGGTCGGGTTCGGCCCCTCGCAGTCGACCGTCGGCGCCAACCGCGCGGGCCGCGACGCCGTCCGCGGATTGATCGACTACCTCGGGGGCACCGTGGCTCCATGAGCCGTCCGCCCGGTGACCCGACAACGCGAGATGTTGCCCGGGCGCCCGCACCGGTGACACTCCACGATCGCTGGGGTCCGTGCCATGGCGTGGATTTCGCGATAGACGGGTAGGCACCTCGCGGCCTCACCAGAAGGAGCCCTCCGGATGCTCACCAAGCTGCACGACGCCCTGCGATTGCGGACCAGTCCACCGATCTTCTTCGGCTCAGCACTGATCATCGTGCTGTTCGTCGTCGGGACGATCGTGTTCACCGATCCCCTCGACACGGCGGTCTCCGCGGCTTCGGACTGGCTGCTGACGAACCTCGGCTGGTTCTACATCCTCGGCGTCACCGTCTTCCTCGTCTTCCTCGGCTACATCGCCGTCAGCCGGTGGGGTCGGGTGAAGCTCGGCCCGGACGACGAGCCGCCGGAGCACAGCCGGGGCACCTGGTTCGCGATGCTCTTCGCCGCCGGCATCGGCACCATCCTGATGTTCTGGGGCGTGGCCGAGCCGATCAGCCACCTCGGCGACCCGCCGCGCGGCTCGCAGGGCGTGGAGCCGGTCACGACCGAGGCCGCGGTGGACGCGATGCGGTTCACCCTCTACCACTTCACGCTCCACACCTGGACCATCTTCACGATGCCGGCGCTGGCCTTCGCCTACTTCATCCACAAGCGGAACCTGCCGCCGCGCGTCAGCTCGATCTTCCAGCCGCTCCTCGGTGAGCGGATCCACGGTCCCATCGGCCGCACCATCGACATCGTGGCGATCGTCGGCACCGTCTTCGGTGTGGGTGTGTCCATCGGCCTCGGCACACTGCAGATCAACAGCGGCCTGGCACAGCTGACCGGCATCCCCGAGAACGCGATGTGGCAGCTGCTGATCATCACCGTGGTCACCCTCGCGGCGATGACGTCCGTGGCCCTGGGCCTGGACCGCGGCATCAAGGTGCTCTCCAACATCAACATCATCGCCGCGGTCGCGCTGCTGGTCTTCGTCCTGGCGCTCGGTCCGACGCTCTACATGATCAAGGGCACCGTCGAGTCCTTCGGCGAGTACGTCTACGCCCTGCCCCAGCTCGCACTGTGGAACGACACCTTCGCCGACACCGGATGGCAGAGCGGCTGGACGGTCTTCTACTGGGCCTGGACCATCACCTGGTCGCCCTTCGTCGGCATCTTCATCGCCCGGATCTCCCGCGGTCGTACGATCCGGCAGTTCGTCACCGGCGTGCTGGCCATCCCCGCCGGGTTCTCGATCATCTGGTTCGGGATGTTCGGCTTCGCCGCCTTCGACATCGAGCTCAACGGCGACGGCGGCCTGGTCGACCGGGTGGTCGGCGACGGCGACGTCCCGGGCGCGCTCTTCGCGTTCCTCGAGAACTATCCCCTGGCCACGCTCGTGTCGGTGATCGCGATCATCATCGTGATGGTCTTCTTCATCACCTCGATGGACTCCGCCGCGCTCGTCGTCGACACGATGGCCAACGGCCACGAGGACTTCAACCCGCTGCCGCAGCGCATCTTCTGGGCGATCTCCACCGGCGTCATCACCGCCACCCTGCTGGTCTTCTCCGGCACCGGCGGTCTCGGGGCGCTGGAGACGACGATCATCCTGGTCGGCCTGCCGTTCTTCGTCATGGGCTACTTCCAGATCTACGCCCTCCTGCGGGCGCTGCGCGAGGACGCCGGTGAGCTCCCGCCGCTGCGCACCCGTCGCTGGAAGAAGGTGCTCCCGCCCGAGGAGATCGAGCAGCGCGCCTGCGACGACGACCAGTACTCCGATGAGTACGACGACGACGTCGAGGTGGTCGCCGAGCCCGAGGCCCTCGACGAGCACCCGCCGGAGGTGGTGGCCGGGGGGACGGTCCCCGAGCCGAGCGCCCACGGCACCCTCGCCCGGCGCACCCAGACCACCGGGATGAAGTTCACCGACCAGCCCACGCGCCCCGGTCGCGCGACGACCCGGAAGGACAGCGACCCGAGCGGTTAACCCACCCCTCCCGGGGGTAGGCGACAGGCACCGCCGACCCCTGGGAGGACGCATGAAGCCCACCACCGACCGCACCATCCACGCCCCCGTGGAGAAGGTCTGGGACGTCCTCTGCGACGGCTGGCTCTACCCGCTCTTCGTCGTCGGCGCCTCGCGGATGCGGGAGGTCGACGAGAACTGGCCGGCCGAGGGTTCGGCCATCCATCACAGCGTCGGCGGCTGGCCGGCGCTGATCGACGACAAGACCGTCGTCCTGGAATCCGTGCCCCGCGAGCGCCTGGTCCTCCAGGCCCGTGCGTGGCCGGTCGGGGAGGCCCGGGTGACCTTCGAACTCGAGGCGCGCGGCGCCCATACCCACGTCGCGATCACCGAGGACGCCGTCAGCGGTCCCGGCGCCTGGGGGCCGGGCATCCTGCGCAAGCCGATGATCGGCTGGCGCAACATCGAGACCCTCCGCCGACTGGCGTTCATCGCCGAGCGCCGCTGAGACGGGCCGCCCGGCACGCATGCCGAGGCGCCGTACGGGCACGACTCAGGCAGACCCACGATCGAAAGGTGTCACACGTGCGCAAGTTGACGTTCCTCGCAGGATTCGCCGCCGGCTACGTCGTCGGGGCACGCGCCGGGCGCGAGAGCTACGACAAGATCGCCGCGAAGGCCCAGCAGGCCTGGAAGGACCCGCGTGTCCAGGACAAGGTCGGCCAGGCCCAGGACGCGGCCAAGGAGAAGGCCGGCGACCTCACCGAGACCGTCACCGAGACGGTGAAGGAGCGGACCGGAGGGTCGACGCCGTGAGCCAGCACCCCACCGACGCCAGCACCGGCGACCTCGTCGGCCGGCTCTCCGAGGACGTCTCCCGCCTGGTCCGCGACGAGCTGCGGCTCGCCCAGACCGAGATGACCCAGAAGGCGAAGGGGGTCGGGATCGGCGCCGGGCTGTTCGGGGCCGCCGGGATCCTCGCGGGGTACGGCGGTGGGGCCCTCGTCGCCACCGCGATCCTCGCGCTCGCCCTGGTCATGGACGCTTGGCTCGCCGCGCTCATCGTCACGGTCGTGCTCTTCGCCGCTGCGGGGGTCGCGGCGTTGCTGGGCAAGAACAAGGTCACCGACGCGGGCCCGCCCGTGCCGACGCGGACCATCGACAACGTCAAACAGGACGCCGACGCGCTGCGACCCGGTCACGGCGCGGGACAGGAGGCCCCATGAGCGACCCCACCAGCCCCGCCGCGCTCGAGGCCGACATCGCCCGCACCCGCGAGGACCTCGCCCGCACCGTCGACGAGCTCTCGACCCGCCTCGACCCCAAGCGGCAGGCGGCCGAGCACGCACCCCTGCTCGCCGGGATCGCCGGCGCCCTGGTGGCGACGGTGATCGTCGCGGTCGTGCTCAAGCGTCGCCGGAGCTGACCGACGCCGGCTCGCGGACGGCGCCGTGCGCCTCCAGCACCGCCCAGACCCAGGACACGGCGACGTCGACCGGCGCCGGCTCCTCGGCCTCCAACCAGGCCCTGATGATGCTCAGCCCGGCCCCGGAGATGGCCGCCGCGAGGATCTCCACCGGCAGCGTGAGCGACGACTGCTCCGGGTCGAGGTGGGCCAGCAGCGCCCCGGCGAGTCGTTCGCGGAGCCACGCCTGGACGTTGGCCGACCCGACGCCACTGAGCACCTGGCGGTAGAGCGCCGCGTTGGCGGCGATGTGGGCGAAGTAGGCGTGGATGATGGCGCGACCGTCGACCGGCCCGGTGTCCTCGTCGACCTTCGACAGCGCGTCCTCCACCCACCGGTCGAGCCCCTCGGCGAGCAGCGTGTCCTTGTCGGAGTAGTGCTGGTAGTAGGTGCTGCGATTGACGCCCGCGCGGTCGGCGATGTCGGCCACCGTGATGGTGTCCAGCGGCCGCTCCCGCGCCAGCGCGAAGAGCGCATCACGCAGCAACCCGCGGGTCCGTACGACGCGCGGGTCGGTGCGGACCGCCGGTGTCACCTCGATGGGCGCCTCGCTGCTCATGGAGCCATTCTCCCCCGCCGGAACGTGGCGAACGCAACATTCGTTGCTTTTCCAACATGTGTAGTTTAGTCCTGTTCCCCGTCGCACCCTGTCGCACTGAGAGAGGCCGCCCCCGTGGCTCACCTGCTGTACCGGATCGGCACCGCCGCTGCCCGCCGCGCCTGGACCGTCGTCGTCGCCTGGTTGGTCCTGCTGGGCCTGGGCATCGGTGGCTTCCTCGCCTTCGGCGGCAACCTGGCCGCCACGTTCTCCATCCCCGGCACCGAGACCGACCGGGTGAGCCAGCAGCTCGCCGACGAGCTCGGCACCACCGGCGCGAACGCGTCGGTCGTGTTCGTGACCGAGGACGGGTCGCCGTTGACCCCGGCCCAGCAGAAGGCGGTCTCCGCAGCGCTGGCGGAGGTCGGCGAACTGCCCGACATCCCCGGCGTCGTCGACCCGTTCACGACCGAGGCCGAGCAGGCAGCCCAGCTCGAGCAGCTCCAGCAGGCCCAGTCGCTCCCCGAGCAGGCGCCCGCCGCCGAGCTCGGACTGCGGCTGGCCGACCTGTCCTCCGAGATCCGCGTGGTCTCCGAGGATCGCAGCACCGCCCTGGGCGTGGTGATGTTCGAGGGCGATGTGTTCACCGTCCCGCAGACCGTCAAGGACGCGGTGATCGACACCCTCGAGGGCGCCGAGCTGCCCGGTGTCGAGGTCGAGTACTCCTCCGAGATCGCCGCGTCCACCGACGGGCTGGTCGGACCCGCCGAGATCGTCGGACTCGCGGTCGCCGCCATCGTCCTGCTGGTGATGCTGCGCGGAGCGCGACCGGCGATGCTGCCGATCGTCTCCTCGCTCGTCGGCGTCGGTGTCGGTGTCACCGCTGCGCTCGCGCTCTCCGATGTGGTCGAGATGACCTCGGTGACCCCGGTGCTGGGTCTGATGCTCGGCCTGGCGGTCGGCATCGACTACTCGCTGTTCATCATCAACCGGCACCGGCAGCAGCTGCGCCGCGGCCTCGACCTGGTCGAGTCGGTCGGCATCGCCAACGGCACGGCCGGCAATGCCGTGGTCTTCGCCGGCGCGACCGTGATCGTGGCGCTGGCCGCGCTCAACGTCACCGGCATCGGCTTCCTCGGCCTGATGGGCACGGTCGGAGCGTTCTGCGTCCTGGTCGCCGTGCTGGTCGCCACCACCCTCACGCCGGCCCTCCTCGGGCTGCTCGGTGACCGGGTCCTCGACCGGCGCGCCCGGGAGCGCTCCCGCAACGGCGACCACGATGCCGTCGCCGAGCCGACGCCGATGCGCACCGGCGCGGCGGTGCTCCGCGTCGGAGCCGCCGTGATCGCCCTCCTGGTGATCGCGATCCCGGCGCTGTCGATGCGGCTGGGCCTGCCCGACGGTTCGTCGGAGAACCGCGACAGCACCCAGTACCGCGCCTTCACCATCACCGCCGAGCAGTTCGGTGCCGGTCAGAACGGTCCACTGCTCGTGACCGCCGACCTCCCCGAGGCCCTCTCCGAGGGCGAGCTGCTCACCACGCAGGTCGAGCTCGCCGAGCTGCTGGCCTCCCAGGACGCCGTCGTCGCGGTCGCGCCGGCCGGACAGTCCGAGGACGCCGACTTCCTGGCCTTCCAGGTGGTGCCGGAGGACGGGCCGTCCAGCGTCTCGACCGAGGAGCTGGTCCACGACCTGCGCGACCTCTCCCCGCTCGCCGACGGCACCGCGATCGGCGTCGCCGGCGCCGCCTCGGGCAACATCGACATCTCCGACCGGCTCGCCGACGCCCTGCCCGTCTACCTCGCGGTGGTGCTGGGCCTGTCGCTGCTGATCCTGATCGTGGTGTTCCGCTCGATCGTGGTCCCGTTGGTCGCGACGCTCGGGTTCGCGCTCTCCCTGTTCGCCTCGCTCGGCGCGATGACCGCGGTCTTCCAGTGGGGTTGGCTGGGCAGCCTGTTCGGCGTCCACGACCCCGGGCCGCTGCTGAACTTCGCGCCGCTGATCATCGTCGGCGTGTTGTTCGGGCTGGCGATGGACTACCAGCTGTTCCTGGTCTCCGGGATGCGGGAGTCCTACGTGCACGGCCTCCCGGCCCGTCAGGCGGTGACCGCCGGCTTCCGCCAGGGACGCACCGTCGTCACGGCCGCGGCGATCATCATGATCTCCGTCTTCGGCGGCTTCGTCTTCTCCCACCTGGCCGCGATCAAGCCGCTGGGCTTCGGCCTGGCCGTCGGCGTCCTGCTCGACGCGTTCGTGGTCCGCATGCTGCTCGTGCCGGCGCTGATGCACCTGCTCGGCGACAGGGCGTGGTGGATCCCGCGCTGGCTCGACCGGGTCATGCCCGACGTCGACATCGAGGGCGCGGCCCTGGAGCGGGAGCACGCCACCCCCGGGTCACCCGTGGCCGAGGAGCACAAGACCCCCGTCCACGTGTGAACGGGGGCCATCGGGCTCGGTGATCAGCCGCCGGTCAGCGGGCAGCGCCCGCCGGCCGGCGGTTGCGGTTGCGGCTCCGGTTCCGCGACTGGTTCCGGTTGCGGTTGCCGTTGCGCGGGGCCGCCACCGCACCGGCGGGCTCCCAGGCACCGGGCAGGACCCGCTCGCCCGGGGCGAGCTCGCTGAGCACGGCGTGGGTCGTACCCGTGATGCGGGTGGTGGTCGGGGTGATGCCGGCGGCGCGCGTCAGGTCGCGGACGTCGCGCTTCTGCTCCGAGGTCATCAGGGTCACCACGGTGCCCTCGCTGCCGGCCCGCGCGGTGCGGCCCGAGCGGTGCAGGTAGGCCTTGTGCTCGGTGGGCGGGTCGGCGTGGACGACCAGGGTGACGTCGTCGACGTGGATCCCGCGTGCGGCGATGTCGGTGGCCACGAGCGCCGTCGCCGCGCCGGAGCCGAACGCCTCGAGGTTGCGCGTCCGGGCGTTCTGGCCGAGGTTGCCGTGCAGCTCGACGGTGGGCACGCCGTTCTTGTTCAGCTGCCGCGCCAGCGCCTTGGCGCCGTGCTTGGTGCGCGTGAACACCACCGTGCGGCCCGGCGCGCTGGTCAGGTCGACCAGGATCGGCAACCGGTGCTCACGGTCGATGTGCAGCACGTGGTGGGCCATCGTGCTCACCGGCGACTGGGCGGAGTCCGCCTCGTGGGTGACCGGGTCGGTGAGGAACTGCCGGACGATCTGGTCGACACCACGGTCGAGCGTGGCCGAGAACAGCAGCCGCTGGCTGCGCTTCGGCGTCTGCGCGAGCAGTCGGCGGACCGCGGGGAGGAACCCCAGGTCGGCCATGTGGTCGGCCTCGTCGAGCACGGTGACCTCGACCTCGGCCAGGCTGCAGTGGCCCTGCCCGATGAGGTCCTCGAGCCGGCCCGGGCAGGCGACCACGATGTCGACGCCGCGCCGCAGCGCGGTGACCTGGGGGTTCTGGCCGACGCCGCCGAAGACGGTACGGCTGGTGAGGCCCGCCGCCGCGGCGAGCGGGGCCAGTGCCGCCTCGATCTGGCTGACCAGCTCACGGGTCGGCGCGAGGATCAGGGCGCGCGGCGCCTTCGGCCGCGGCTTCGCCCCATCGGCGAGCCGGGCGACCAGGGGCAGCAGGAACGCGTAGGTCTTGCCCGACCCGGTCCGGCCCCGGCCGAGCACGTCGCGCCCGGCGAGGGAGTCCGGCAGCGTCGCCGCCTGGATCGGGGTGGGGGTGTGGATCTGCTGGTCCGCGAGGACCGAGGACAGGCGCGCAGGCACGCCCAGGGTGGTGAAGGAGGACAAGTGAAGGTGTCGCTATCTGTGCGGTTTTCTCACCGACAGCCGCGGATCTCGTCAGGTCACGAGGCGGCTACGCACGGAGCAGATTGTGAGGCTACGACGTGCGGACCAACTCGCGGTGAGAGCTCGACGAGCTGATGCCCCCACCCTACCGGACCGACCTCACGCCCCGGGAATCCGGGAGAAGTCGGCGTCCCGTCCCTCCGCGAAGGCGGTGAGCGCCTCGACGTTCGCCGGGGCACCGAGCAACTCGGCGAACGCGGCGTTCTCCCGGTCGCGCGCCTCGCGCACGGCCGCCCGCCGCGGCTCGACCATCGTGCGCTTGATCGCGACCAGGCTCGGGATCGGCTTGGCGGCCAGCACCTCGGCGTGCCGCCGGGCCTCGGCCAGCACCTCCTCGGGGGCGCAGAGCCGGAAGGCCAGCCCCATCGCGTGGGCCTCCTCGGCGCTGATCCACTCCGACGACATCAGCACCCAGGCGGCGTTCTGGTGGCCGACCAGGTGCGGGAACAGCACGCTGGAGGCGGCCTCGGGGGCGACGGCCAGGCTCGAGAAGGGGCACTTGAGTCGTGCGGCGGTCGACATGAAGACCAGGTCGGCGAAGCCCAGGAGGGTCGCGCCGGCGCCGAGGCCCAGCCCGTTGACGGCGAAGACCACCGGCTTGGGGAACTCCGCGAACGCGTCGATCATCCCGGTGAACCCGTGCTTCCCGCGGACGAACGTCGGGTCGGTGGCGATCCGGTGCATCTCCAGCAGGTCGGTCCCGGCGCTGAAGGCCCGTCCCTCCCCCGTCAGCAGCAGCACCGCGACGGCAGGATCGTCGGCGGCGGCGTACACCGCCTCGGCGACGGCGTCGTAGAGCGCCTCGTTGAAGGCGTTCAGCGCCTCGGGGCGGTCGAGCGTCAGGGTGCGTACGCGGTGGTCGTCCTCGATCCGGAGCATCCCCGGATCCTAGAACGAGTTCTAGGTCGGCCGCCGGGCCAATGCCGAAGCCTGCAACTGCAGCGCCAACCGCGCGTCGGGATCGCTCAGGTCGACCGCCACCAGCCCCTCGATCCGCGCCATGCGCTGGCGCAGCGTGTTGGGGTGGACTCCCAGCTCGGCCGCGGCCCGCCGGGGTTGCCCGGGCCAGCGCAGGTGGGCCACCAGCGTCGCGACGTACGCCGTCCGGTGCGCGGTGTCGTGCTCGACCACCGGGGCGAGCGGGCCGGACGCACCGGCCTCCGCCACCGCCGCGGTCGCGCGCTCCAGGATGCGCCGGGCCCAGGTGTGCTCGTGGGTGGTCACCGCGTCGGCGCCGAGGACGGCGTAGGCCTGCATCGCTTGCGTCTGGGAGCGCGGCAGGTCCTCGGGTGTCCCGACCGGCTCCCCCGCGGCCGCGCGGTAGGTCGGGTCGACACCGTGCAGGTCGCCCACCAGTCCCTCGAGCCAGGCCCAGGTGCCGGCGCCCGCCCGGTCCTCGGCCACCACGGCATGCACCCGTCCCTGGACCAGGCACAGGCGCGGCTCCGACCAGCCGTGCCGGCGCAGGGTGCTGCGCCACAGCTCGACGTCGCGACGGGGGTCGGCATCGTCGCCGTACAGATCCGCCAACACCACCACGCGCCAGGGCCCGGCGCCGAGCACCGGCCCGGGGGCGAGCGTCGTCGTGGCTCGTCCCTCCTGGAGCCACCGTCCGAGCTCGGCCTCGGCGCTGCGCCGGGCCAGGTCGGCCTGGGCGCGCAGGCGCAGCAGGTGGACGGCGAGCGCGGCGGTGATCCGGCGGACCTCGGCGACCCGGTCAACGGGCACCGGGCGGTCGACCACCGCCCAGATGGAGCCCAGCCACTCCTCGCCCGCCCGCACCGGGAAGACGAAGCGCGCCCGGACGTCGTGCTCGGCCGCGACGAAGAACGGCTCGCCGGAGGTGGTCAGGCGGCGGAAGACCCCCTGGGCGCGGAAGTGCGCCAGCACCGGCGCCGGCACCCGCCGACCGACGATCGTCGAGTGCCGGGCGGGGTCGCCGGAGTCCTGTCCCCGGGAGTAGGCCAGGACCCGGGACTGGCTGTCCTCGATGGTCACCGGGGCGTCGATGATCGCGGCGACCGCGTCGGCGACCGCGAAGAGGTCGGTCGCGACCCCGCCGTCGGCGCCTCCCTCCCCGCTCCCGGGCCATTCGACGACCGCCCGCAGGGTCCACACCAGCTGCACCCACGACACCGCGCGCGGCATCGCCAGCAGCCACAGGCCGTGGGTGCGGGCCCGCTCCCGCGTACGGGTGTCCTCGGCCTGCGCCTCCGGCAGCACGACGGCCGCGGCGCCGCGCTCCGCCGCCCGGTCGACCAGGTCGCCCGCGGCATCGGCGCCGAGCAGTCCGATCCCCAGCACCAGGTCGCCGGGGCCGCCGACGTCGTCGAGGGCGACGTCGGCCACGACGAGGTCGGTCACCACGGCGGGGGCGGGGCCCGCGCTCGCGACCGACAGCAGGCCGGGACCCGCGCCGGCCAGGACCTCCTCGAGCGTGATCACCCCGCTAGTATCACCGCGGGTGTGCCGGACGCACAGCGCGAGCGACCCATCCAGTGCCCGGGCGACAGTGACGCACGGCACAACGGGGTCGCATGGTGGGTCCATGAACACGTCCACGAACCGGGTGGCGGTGGTCGGAGCCGGCATGGTCGGATTGAGCACCGCGTGGTTCCTCCAGGAGCGCGGGGTCGAGGTCACGGTCTACGACCGCAGCGGTGTCGCGGCGGGCTCCTCGTGGGGCAACGCCGGCTGGCTCACCCCGGGCATCTCCACCCCGCTCCCCGAACCGGCCGTGCTGAAGTACGGCATCCGCGCGGCGCTGAGCCCGGCCTCGCCGGTCTACGTCCCGCCGAGCCTGGACCGTCGGCTGCTGCGGTTCCTGGCCCGCTTCACGCGCAACAGCACGATGACCCGGTGGCGGCGCGCGATGGACGCGCTGGTGCCCATCAACCGGCTGGCGCTGGAGAGCTTCGACCTGCTCACCGAGGGCGGCGTCGACGCCTCGACGCACGCGACGGAGTCGTTCATCGCGGCCTACCGCAGCGAGGACGAACGCGGCGCGCTGCTGGCGGAGATCGAGCACATCGCCCGGGCCGGTCAACAGGTCGACTACGAACTGCTCGACGGCGACCGCGCCCGCGCGCTCCAGCCGCTGCTCTCGGAGCAGGTCACCGCCGGCATCCGGCTGCGCGGCCAGCGCTACCTCGATCCGGGCGCCTTCGCCGCCGCCCTCGGCGAGGCGGTCGAGTCCCGCGGCGCCGCCCTCGATCTGCGCGCCGTCACGGCGGTGCACGACCTCCCCCGCGGTGTGCAGCTCAGCCACCCCGGCGAGGAGACCTCCGGCCCGTACGACGCGGTCGTCGTCGCGACCGGCACCTGGCTCACCGATCTGGTCGCACCCTTCGGCGTACGGGCACTGGTCCAGGCCGGGCGCGGCTACAGCTTCAGTGTCCCGGTGGCCGAGGAGATGCGCGGGCCGGTCTACTTCCCGACCCAGCGGGTCGCGTGCACGCCGCTCGGGGATCGACTGCGCGTCGCCGGGATGATGGAGTTCCGCTCCCCCGACGCCCCCCTGGACCGCCGCCGGATCGAGGCCATCGTGGCCGCGGCGCGACCGTTGCTCCGCGGGATCGACCTCGACGACCGCCGCGACGAGTGGGTCGGCTCCCGTCCGTGCACCGCCGACGGTCTCCCGCTGATCGGGTACACCCGGTCGCCGCGGGTGTTGGCCGCCGGCGGTCACGGCATGTGGGGGGTGACGCTCGGACCCGCCACCGGCCGCCTGCTCGCACAGACCATCACCGAGGGCGAGCCGGCCGCGGCGCTGGCACCCTTCGACCCGTTGCGCTGACCGCGGGGCGCGGGCCACTACGCTCACCGACCATGCGGTGGCTGCGCGACTTCCTCGGCTGGGGGGACCCCTGGCGACGCCGGCGCCCCACCCCTGCCGAGGTGCGGTTCGACCTGTGGCTCGGCCTCTTCCTGACGGCGCTCGGCGTGATCGCGCTCGAGGCGCTGCGGGCGACCACCATCGGCACGCTCATCAACGAGAGCCTGCTCGAGAGCTACCTGTGGACGCTCCTGATGGTCGTCCCCCTCGCCGTGCGCCGGCTGTTCCCCATCACCGTGATGGTGGTGTGCTCGGCGGTGTTCTACATCAGCGGCGAGCGGGTCTTCCCGGTCGCGTACTCCGTCGTGGTGCAGGTCGCGCTGTTCCTGGCGATCTACACCGCGTGGGCCTGGACGCCCCACCGGCGGCGGCTCTTCGCGGCCACCGGGTTGATGATCGCGGGCATGTTCGCCTGGTTGATCCAGGCGCTGCTGACCGAGGTGCCCGATCCGGGCGGGTCCTGGATGCCCGCGTCGGTGGGCAGCGCCGTCACGAGCCTCGGCATCAACGTCGCCTACTTCTTCGGGGCGGTCGCCTGGGGTCAGGTGTCCTACCGCGGCGCCCAGCAGCGCGAGCTCGTCGCCGAGCAGACCGACCAGCTGCGTCGCCAGCAGGAGCAGGCCGCTCGGCGGGCCCTCGACGACCAACGCCTGGAGATCGCCCGCGAGCTCCACGACGTGGTCGCGCACCACGTCACCGGGATCGGGATCCAGGCGGCCGCCGCCCGCCACGTCCTCGACCGCGACCCGGCCAAGAGCGCGGTCGCCCTGACGGCGATCGAGTCCTCCAGCCGACAGGCGGTGGAGGAGATGCACCGGATGGTCGGCCTGCTGCGCTCGGTGTCCGAGACCCAGGACACGGGGGCCCGCCCGGGCCTGAGCGACCTCGAGCGGTGGGTCACGGCCGAGGCCGGACCGCCGACCCTGCACTGGCGGCGGGTCGGCACGCCCGGTCCGGTGCCGGAGAGCGTGCAGTCGTCCCTGCACCGCATCGCCCAGGAGGCGGTGGCCAACATCCGCCAGCACTCCACCGCCCGCAACGCCGACGTCGTCCTGCGTCACCTCGACGGTGCCAACGGTGCCGCGGTCGAGCTCGAGGTGATCGACGACGGCGCCGCGCACGGGAAGCAGGTCCCGGGCAAGAGCGGCGAGCGCTTCGGGCTGCGCGGCATCCGCGAGCGTGCCGAGGTCCACGGCGGCGCCGTCGAGATCGGTCCCCGTCCCGAGGGGGGCTGGCGGGTCCGCGTCCGCATCCCCGTCCCGAGCGCATCCGGAGGTACGCCGTGAACCCGATCCGCGTCGCACTGGTCGACGACCAGGAGCTGGTCCGTACGGGCTTCTCCCTCATCCTGTCGGTCGAGGACGACATCGAGATCGTCGGGGAGGCGACCAACGGCCGTGAGGCGCTCGACCTGATCGCCCGGACCCGGCCCGACGTGGTGCTGATGGACGTGCAGATGCCCGAGCTCGACGGGATCGCCGCCGCGCGCGAGGCGCTCACGGCCCACCCCGAGACCCGGGTCGTGATCCTCACGACCTTCGAGCGCGACGACTACCTGTTCGCCGCGCTGGAGGCCGGCGTGGCGGGCTTCCTGCTCAAGAGCTGCACCGCCGACGAGCTGACCGCCGCGGTGCGCAGCGTGGCCGAGGGCCACGCCCTGCTCGCCCCGCAGCTGACCCGCCGGGTGATCGAGCGGTTCACGCGCAGCGGTGCCCGGACGACCGCCCCGCGCGCGGAGCCCACCGGCCTCGACGAGCTCACCGAGCGCGAGCGGGACGTCCTGGTCCGGATGGCCCGGGGACTGAGCAACGCCGAGATCGCCGAGGACCTGGTCGTCGGCACGGCGACGGTCAAGACCCACGTGTCGCGGGTGCTGACCAAGCTGGGCCTGCGCGACCGGGTGCAGGCCGTCGTCGTCGCCTACCAGGCCGGACTCGTCGCCCCCGACTGATCCCCGACCGGCGGGTCCGCCGTGCGGGTGAGGCCGGATCTCCGTCTCGTGGCTGACGCGCCGGCCCCCGCCGCCGCCCTAGCGTGGACGCATGCTCAGCATCCATCGACTCACCCGGGTCTACGGCGACAAGACCGTGCTCGACGAGGTGAGCTTCGACGTCCGACCCGGCCGCATGACCGGGTTCGTCGGAGCCAACGGCGCCGGCAAGACCACCACCATGCGGATGATCGTCGGCGTGCTCGCGCCGACCTCCGGCGAGGTGCACTGGCACGGCGCCCCGCTCACCACCGAACAGCGCCGCAGCTTCGGCTACATGCCCGAGGAGCGTGGCCTCTACCCCGGGCAGAAGGTGCTCGACCAGCTGGTGTTCTTCGGTCGCCTGCACGGCATGACCACCGCCGAGGCCAAGGAGCGCGCGCAGTCGCTGCTGGCCCGGCTGGGACTCACCGAGCGCGAGGACGACCTGCTCGAGACGCTGTCGCTGGGCAACCAGCAGCGGGTCCAGATCGCCGCCTCCCTGGTGCACCGCCCCTCGGCGCTGATCCTCGACGAGCCCTTCAGCGGGCTCGATCCGCTCGCCGTCGACGCCATGGTCTCGCTGCTGCGTGACGAGGTCACCCCCGAGATGCCGGTGCTCTTCTCCAGCCACCAGCTCGACCTGGTCGAGCGCCTGTGCGACGACCTGGTCATCCTCTCCGGCGGCCGCCTGGTCGCGGCGGGGTCCGTGGAGGAGCTGCAGAGCTCGCAGGAGGAGCGCTACCGGATCCGGCTCGCCGACCAGGCGGACGCCGGCGCGCTGCGCGAGGTACCGGGTCTGGAGGTCCTCGACGCCGAGGACAGCTCCGCTCTGGTCCGCCTCACCACCCTCGCGCCCGAGAAGGCGCTGGTCGCCGCCCAGGCCGTGGCGCCCGTCGTTGAGTTCGCCCGCGTCGTCCGTCCGCTCAGCCAGATCTTCCGGGAGGCCTCCGCATGAGCACCCCCACCCGACCCGCCGGCCTGTGGCGGCTCATCGCCACCCGCGAGGTCACCACCCGCATCCGCGACAAGGCCTTCATCGGCGGCACGCTGTTCTCCGTCGTCCTGATCATCGGTGTCTTCGTCGTCACCGCCCTCGTCAGCGGGGGTCCGCGCTCGTACGACGTGGCGGTGGTCGAGGCGCCCAGCGGGGTGCTGGAGGGCACGGCCGCCTACCTGAGCGTCGGCGAGGACGAGCCCGCCGAGGTCAACGCGGTCGAGGTCGACGACACCGCTGCGGCCGAGGCCGCCGTCCGCGACGGCGAGGCCGACGTCGCGTTGCTGACCACGGCCGACGGCTTCGAGCTCGTCTCGGAGGACGGCGCCGACGAGGTGCTCGAGGCGGCGCTGCGCGCCGCGATCGCCGAGACGGTCACCGCCACCAACGCGCAGGCCCAGGACGTCGACCTCGAGGCGCTGGTCGCTGGCAGCGAGGTGACCGCGCGCGAGCTCGACCCGCGCGCCGCGGAGGCGGGGGCGCGGTCGGCCGTCGCGTTCGGCTTCGCGATCGTCTTCCTGTTGACCGCGATGGGCTTCGGCATGGCGATCTCGCAGAGCGTCGTGCGCGAGAAGGAGAGCCGGGTCGTCGAGATCCTGGCCGCGGCCGTCCCGATCCGGGCGCTGCTGTGGGGCAAGATCGTCGGCAACACGGTCCTCGCCCTGGGTCAGGTCGTCATCCTGGTGGCGGTCAGCCTCATCGGTCTGGCGGTCACCGGCGAGTCCGGCCTGCTGGCCGGGCTGAGCGGCGCGATGGCGTGGTACGTCGTGCTCTTCGTGCTCGGCTTCGTCTCGCTGGCCGCGCTGTGGTCGGTGGCCGGGTCGCTGGCCAGCAAGCAGGAGGACCTGCAGTCGACCACCCTCCCGGGTCAGATGCTGCTCTTCGTGCCGTACTTCGTCTCCGTGCTCGCCGGCGAGGGGGTCCGGGTCGTCTTCTCGATGCTCCCGATCGTCTCCACGATGGTGATGCCCGGCCGGATCGCCGAGGGCGACGTTCCGCTGTGGCAGATCGCGGTCGCGATCGCGAGCACGGTGGTCGCGGCGTTCGTGTTCGTCCGGCTCGGGGAGCGGATGTTCGAGCGCACGGTGCTCCGCACCGGCGGCAAGCTCGGCTACCGGGAGGCGCTCGCGATCCGCGAGTGACCGCGGGCCCTCACCCCCAGAAGACCCGCTCCACGACGGCACGGGCCCGACGGGTGGCCCGCAGGTGGTCGTTGGCCATCACGTCGGTCTCCTCGGGCCCGTAGCCGAGCAGCAGCGACACCGCGGCCCGCTCCCGCCCGTCGCGCGGGAGGTGGTCGGAGGCCTTGCCGCGGACCTGGGTGATCGCGTTGCGCAACCGGCTCACCAGCGTCCAGGCCGCGGTGAGGTCGGCCGCGTCCTCGGCGTCGATCAGCTCGGCGCCGACCGCGGCGTCGAGCGCGGCCAGGGTGCGGGTGGTGCGCAGCGGCGGGTGGGTGCCGGCGTACCGCATCTGCAGCAACTGGACGGTCCACTCGATGTCGGCCAGGGCGCCGCGGCCGAGCTTGAGGTGGGTGGCCCGGTCGGCGCCGCGCGGCAGCCGCTCCTCGTCGACCCGGGCCTTGATGCGTTGCACCTCGCGCACGTCGTCGTCGGACAGACCCGCCGCGGGGAACCGGAGCGGGTCGACGAGCGCGGTGAAGCGGGCACACAGATCGGGGTCCCCCACGCGGGCCTCGGCGCGGAGCAGGGCCTGCGCCTCCCAGACCGCCGACCACTTGGCGTAGTAGGCCTCGTACGCCGCGAGCGTCCGGACCAGCGGACCCTGCCGGCCCTCGGGCCGCAGGTCGGCGTCGACCTCGAGCGTGGGGTCGGTGCCCGGGATGGCCAGCAGCCGGCGCAGCTCGTTGGCCACCGCCTTCGCATCGCCCGCGGCCTCCTCGGGCTCGGCGCCCTCGAGGGCGTCGTGGACGAACATCACGTCGGCGTCGGAGCCGTAGTTGAGCTCGGCTCCCCCGTACCTGCCCATCGCCACGATCGCCATCCGGGTGGCGAGCGGTCGGCCGCGCTGGCGCGCGACCTCGCGCTCCGCGACCGCGAGCGCACCCTCGAGGGCGGCGTCGGTGATGTCGGTGAGCCGCTCCCCCACCCGGTCGACGGGGACCGCGGTGGTGAGGTCGGCCGCGGAGGTGCGGAAGAGCTCGCGCCGGCGGACCGCGCGCACCGCTCCGATGGCGTCCTCGGCGGTGTCCTTCCGCATGGCGGCGGCGATCGACTCCTCGATCAGCACCCGGCGACCGCGCGGCGCCAGGCCGTCGTCGTCGCCCAGCATCGCCACGGCCTCCGGCGCGCGCATCATCAGGTCGGTCGCATAGCGGCTGGTCCCGAGGATCCGGGCGAGTCGGTTGGCGGTCTCCCCCTCGTCGCGGAGCCGGCGCAGGTACCACGGAGTCGACCCGAGCGCCTCGGACACCCGACGGAAGCCGGCCAGTCCGGCGTCCGGGTCGGGGGTGTCGCCGAACCAGCCGAGCATGACCGGCAGCAGCTGCCGACGGATCGCGGCCGAGCGGGACACGCCCGCGGTCAGCGCCTCCAGGTGCCGGAACGCCGACTCCGGGTCGGCGTACCCGAGCGCCGCCAGACGCTGCTTCGCGGCATCGGGGGTCAGCCGCGCGCCCTCGCCGGGCAGCGCCGCGACGGCCCCGAGGAGGGGACGGTAGAAGAGCTTCTCGTGCAGCCGCCGAACCTCACGCGCGTGCGCACGCCAGGCCGCCTCGAGCTGCTCGGCCGGCTCCCGGCGGAAGCCCATCGCCCGACCGAGGTGCCAGATCTCGTCGCGGTCATCCGGCACGGTGTGGGTGCGCCGCAGCCGGTAGAGCTGCATCCGGTGCTCGAGGCCGCGCAGGAACATGTACGCCGACTCCAGCGCCGCGCCGTCCTCGCGCCCGACGTACCCGCCGCGGGTCAGTTCGGCCAGGGCGCTCAGCGTCGTGGGGAGCCGGATCCGCTCGTCGGTGCGGCCGTGCACCAGCTGGAGCAGCTGGACAGCGAACTCCACGTCGCGCAGCCCGCCGGGACCGAGCTTGATCTGGCGGTTGGCCCGGTCGTCGGGGAGGTTGTCGATCACCCGGCGCCGCATCGCCTGCACGTCGCTGACGAAGTTCTCCCGCTCGACGGCCGACCACACCAGCGGCGTGATGGTCTCGACGTAGGCCGCGCCCAGCGCGGCGTCACCGGCGACGTGGCGTGCCTTGAGCAGGGCCTGGAACTCCCAGGTGCTCGCCCAGCGCTCGTAGTAGCTCTGGTGGCTGCTGAGGGTGCGGACGAGCGCGCCCGCCTTGCCCTCGGGTCGCAGGGCGGCGTCGACCGGCCAGATGGTGCCCTCCGCGGTCTGGTCGGAGCAGACCCGCATCAGGGTGCTCGCCAGCGTGGTGGCCACGCGCAGGGCCCCCTGCTCGTCGCCCTCGGTCACCGGCTCGGCGACGAAGATGACGTCGACGTCGCTGGCGTAGTTGAGCTCGCGGCCGCCGCACTTGCCCATCGCGATCACCGCGAGCCGACACCGCGACCGGTCGTCGCCGACGACCGCCCGCGCGACCGCGAGCGCCGCCTCGAGGGTGCCGGCCGCGAGGTCGGAGAGCTCGGCGGCGATGTCGTCGACCCGCACGTGGTGGGCCAGGTCGCGGGCGGCGATGTGCAACAGCAGTCGGCGGTAGGCGACCCGCAGCGCGTCGCGCGCCTCGCGCTCGGGGAGGCTCGCCACCGGCTCGGGGTCGGCCGGGTCGGCCCCGACGGCCCGGACGAGCCGGTCGCGGATCCACCACGCCGCGAGCCGGGTGGACCCCATCGCCGGGTCGCACAGGTCGCCCCAGTGGTCGGGGTGCCGCAGCAGGTGGTCGCCCAGCGCGATGCTGGCGCCGAGGACGCTGAGCAGTCGCATGGCGCAGCCCTCGTCGTCGACCAGCGCCGGCAGCAGGCGCTCGTCGCCGATCTCGCGACAGCGCTCGGCGAGGTCGGCGAGGTGTCGGACACACAGGTCGGGATCGGCCGAGGCGGCGATCAGCGGGAGCAGCGCGTCGCCGGGCTCGCCCAGCCGCAGCACGTGCTCGCGCGCGGCGGACACGTCGTCGAAGCCCATCCGGGCCAGGCGGGTGGTCAGGGAGGCGGGCGGACGGCTCATCGACCCTCCCACCGGATCTTCGGGCCGGGCTCCTCGTCGGTGAACGCCGCGACCATCAGGCCGCGCGCCAGCACCGGGCGCCGCCGGCGTACGCCGAGCCAGACCATGCCCACCCCGACGAGGACGGCGAGGACGAGCAGGACCGCGCTGGCCGGACCCGGAGGGGCCTTGTCGTGCCAGCCGCTCATGTCCGCCCGCCCCGCGACCTCAGAGCACCGGCAGCATGCGGTCGCGCTCGAAGGCGGAGACCTGCCCGCGGTACTCGTCCCACTCGGCGCGCTTGTTGCGCAGGAAGAAGTCGAAGACGTGCTCCCCGAGGGTCTCGGCGAGCAGCTCGGAGTTCTCGGCGATCCCGATCGCGTCGCGGAGGTTCATCGGCAGCGGGTCGATGCCCAGGGCGCGGCGCTCGCGGTCGGTCAGCGACCAGACGTCGTCCTCGGCCTCCCGCGGGAGCTCGTAGCCCTCCTCGATGCCCTTCATCCCGGCGGCCAGGATCACCGCGAAGGCCAGGTAGGGGTTGGTCGCGGAGTCGATGGTGCGCAGCTCGATGCGGGCCGACTGGCCCTTGTTGGGCTTGTACATCGGCACCCGCACCATCGCCGAGCGGTTGTTGTGGCCCCAGCAGATGTAGGAGGGCGCCTCGCCGCCGCCCATCAGCCGCTTGTAGGAGTTCACCCACTGGTTGGTGACCGCGGTGATCTCGCCGGCGTGATGGAGGATGCCGGCCAGGAACTGCCGACCGGTGGCCGAGAGCTGGTATTCCGCGCCCGCCTGGAAGAACGCGTTGCGGTCACCCTCGAAGAGCGAGACGTGGGTGTGCATCCCCGAGCCGGGGTGGGTGGTGAACGGCTTGGGCATGAACGTGGCCCAGATGCCCTGGCTCAGCGCCACCTCGCGCACGACGGTGCGGAAGGTCATGATGTTGTCGGCCGTGGACAGCGCGTCGGCGTACCGCAGGTCGATCTCCTGCTGCCCCGGACCGCCCTCGTGGTGGCTGAACTCCACCGAGATGCCCATCGCCTCGAGCATCGTGATCGCCTCGCGGCGGAAGTCGGAGCCGTAGGACTGCGCGGTGTGGTCGAAGAACCCGCTGCGGTCGACCGGCACCGGCTCGACGCCGGGCTCGGGGGTGTCCTTGAACAGGTAGAACTCGATCTCGGGGTGGGTGTAGAAGGTGAAGCCCTTCTCGGCCGCCCTCGACAGGTTGCGCTTGAGCACGTAGCGCGGATCGGCGTACGACGGGGATCCGTCGGGCATCTCGATATCGCAGAACATCCGGGCCGTGGCCGGGCCGTCGTTGCCGCCGCGCCAGGGCAGGATCTGGAACGTCGACGGGTCGGGCTTGGCGAGCATGTCGGCCTCGTAGACGCGGGCGAACCCCTCGATCGCCGAGCCGTCGAAGCCGATCCCCTCGGAGAAGGCGCCCTCGAGCTCGGCCGGCGCGATCGCGACCGACTTGAGGAACCCGAGCACGTCGGTGAACCAGAGCCGGACGAACCGGACGTCGCGCTCCTCCAACGCCCGGAGCACGAAACCCTCCTGCTTGCCCATCGAGCCCCTCCTGCGTGTCGGCGTACGGAGGAACGGTAGCGCCTTCGCCGTCCCTCTAGAGTCGAGGGATGGCGCAGTTGAGAATCGCCCTGGCCCAGGCCAACCCCGTCGTGGGGGACGTGAGCGGCAACGCCGCGCTGGTGCGCGACTGGGCGCGCCGGGCGGCCGACGCCGGCGCCCACCTCGTGGCGTTCCCCGAGATGATGCTCGCGGGCTACCCGATCGAGGACCTCGCCTTCCGCAGCTCCTTCGTCGACGCCTCCCGCGAGACCCTCGACCGGCTCGCCACCGACCTCGCCGCCGACGGGCTCGGCGACCTGGTCGTCGCGGTGGGCTATCTCGGCAAGGCCACCGACTCCGCCGACCGGCTGGGCGTGCCCAAGGGGTCGCCGCAGAACTGTGCGGCCGTGATCCACGGGGGTGAGGTGGTCGTGCGCTACGCCAAGCACCACCTACCCAACTACGGCGTTTTCGACGAGGCGCGCTACTTCGTGCCGGGCGACACCCTCGACGTCGTCCGGGTGCACGGCATCGACGTGGCGCTGTGCATCTGCGAGGACCTGTGGCAGGACGGCCCCTCACAGGCCGCGGCCGCCGCGGGCGCCGGACTGCTGCTGGTGCTCAACGGCTCACCGTTCGAGGCGGCAAAGGACGACACCCGGCTCGACCTGGTCGCCCGCCGGGCCCGGGAGGGCGAGTGCGCCCTGGCCTACGTCAACCTCGTCGGTGGTCAGGACGAGCTGGTCTTCGACGGCGACTCGCTCCTCGTCGACGCCGCCGGCGCGGTGCTCGCCCGCGCCCCGCAGTTCGAGGAGCACCTCCTGGTCGCCGACCTCGACCTGCCCGCCGCGACGGCGGACCTGCCGGCCGAGGACGAGCGGTTCGACGGGCTGTGCGTGCGCCGCACGGTGGTGCACGAGGAGCCGCTGGCGGCGTACGACCCCACCGCCCCCACGGGCCCCGCCGGGACCTCCGAGCGGCTCGACGACCTGGGCGAGGTCTACCAGGCGCTGGTGGTGGGCCTGCGCGACTACGTCCGCAAGAACGGCTTCCGCAGCGTGTTGCTCGGGATGAGCGGCGGCATGGACTCCACGCTGGTCGCGGCCATCGCCTGCGACGCGATCGGCGCCGAGAACGTCTACGGCGTCTCCAACCCGAGCGCCTGGTCCTCGGAGCACTCCCGCACCGACGCCGCCGACCAGGCCGAACGCACCGGCCTGCATCTCGACACGGTGCCGATCGCGGGGATGGTGGACGCCTTCACCTCCGAGGTCGAGCTCGACGGGGTGGCGCTGGAGAACCTGCAGGCCCGGATCCGCGCGGTGATCTGGATGGGCCTGTCCAACCAGCACGGGCACCTCGTGCTCGCCTGCGGCAACAAGTCCGAGCTGGCGGTCGGCTACTCCACGATCTACGGCGACGCGGTCGGTGGCTTCGCCCCGATCAAGGACGTCTTCAAGACCCAGGTCTACGCGCTGGCCCGCTGGCGCAACGCGGAGGCGGAGCGCCGCGGGGAGACGCCGCCGATCCCGGAGAACACCATCACCAAGGAGCCCAGCGCCGAGCTCAGCCCCGGCCAGAAGGACTCCGACTCGCTGCCGCCGTACGACCTGCTCGACGCGCTGCTCGATGCCTACGTCGAGCACGACCGCGGGAGCGCCGCGCTGGTCGCCGACGGCTTCGACCCCGAGATCGTGGAGCAGGTGCTGCGGTTGGTCGACCGGGCCGAATACAAGCGGCGCCAATACCCGCCCGGCCCCAAGATCTCGCGCCGCAACTTCGGGCGCGACCGGCGGCTGCCGGTGACCAGCCGGTGGCGCGAGGTGGCGCCGGACTAACCTGGGTGGGTCCGGGGACTCCCACGCGGAGCCACGAGATCACTCCGAGAAGGAATACACCCATGAGCGAAGAGACCGCGCCCTACGGCGGCGGCAAGCCCCGCAAGATCCGCACCCACCACCTGCGCGAGATGAAGGAGCGCGGCGAGCGCTGGGCGATGCTGACGGCGTACGACATGTACGCCGCGGAGGTGTTCGACGAGGCCGGCATCCCGGTGCTGCTCGTCGGCGACTCGGCGGCCAACAACGTCTACGGCTACGACTCCTCGCTGCCGGTGTCGGTCGACGAGCTGCTCTTCCTGGTCCGCGGCGTCACCCGCGCGACGAAGCGTGCGCTCGTGGTCGCCGACCTGCCGTTCGGGTCCTACCAGGCCTCGCCGCAGCAGGCCTACGAGACCGCCGCGCGGTTCATGAAGGAGGGCCGGGCGCACGCGGTGAAGCTCGAGGGGGGCGCCGAGATGGCCCCACAGATCGAGCTGATGGCCAAGGGCGGGATCCCGGTGATGGCCCACATCGGCTTCACCCCGCAGTCCGAGCACGCGCTGGGCGGCTACCGGGTCCAGGGCCGCGGGGAGACCGCGGAGCGGATCCTCGCCGACGCCCGCGCGGTGCAGGAGGCGGGCGCGTTCTCCGTGGTGATGGAGATGGTGCCCGGCGACGTCGCCGCGCAGGTCACCAAGGAGCTCACCATCCCCACGATCGGCATCGGCGCCGGCAACCAGTGCGACGCACAGGTGCTCGTCTGGCAGGACATGATGGGCCTGCGCACCGGGCGGCTGCCGCGGTTCGTCAAGCAGTACGCCGACCTGCGCGGTGTGATGAGCCAGGCCGCGCAGGCGTACGCCGCCGACGTGGCCAGCGGTGCCTTCCCGGCCGAGGAGCACACCTTCTAGGAATGCCCCCGCACCCGGCGGCGTTGACCCCGCATGAGCGAGTCGATGCCGCAGTTCACCATGTCGGTGGGGCCCTTCGTCGAGATCGACGGGGACGCGACGCTGCACCCGGCCGAGGCGTTCCGCACCGCCCGCACCCTGCTCGAGGAGCGCGCGCCGCGTGAGGCGTTGAAGGTGCTCGAGCCCGCCCTCGAGGCCGAGCCCACGGCGGTCGCGCTGCGGTCGCTGCGCGGCTGGGCGTACTTCCAGAGCGCCCAGCTGCAGCGAGCCGAGGACGAGTTCGTCGGCCTGGTCGAGGACGACCCCACCGACACCTGGGTGCGATACGCGCTCGGCCGGGTGCTGGAGCGGCAGTCGCGGTTCGCCGACGCGCTCCCCCACTTCCGGCTCGCCGCGGCGATGTCGGGCGACCCCGAGCACGAGACGGCCGTGCTGCGGGCCGAGCGGCGGATGGCCGAGCGCGGCGAGAAGCCGTACGACGAGCTCCGGTAGTCGTCGAGCTCGTCGAGACCTACGGCAGCGTCAGCACCTCGGCGCCGTCGTCGGTGACGACCAGCGTGTGCTCGAACTGCGCGGTGCGGCGGCGGTCCTTCGTGACCGCCGTCCACCCGTCGTCCCACATGTCGTGCTCATGGGTGCCGAGGGTGAGCATCGGCTCGATGGTGAACGTCATGCCCGGCTCGATCACAGTGTCGTAGTAGGGCTCGTCGTAGTGCGGGATGACCAGCCCGGAGTGGAAGTGCGTGCTGATCCCGTGGCCGGTGAAGTCGCGGACGACTCCATAGCCGAACCGCTTCGCGTATGCCTGGATCACCCGGCCGATGACGTTGACCTGCCGGCCGGGCTTGACCGCCCTGATGCCGCGGTTGAGCGCCTCCTGGGTGCGCTCGACGAGCAGTCGGCTCTCCTCGTCGACGTCGCCGCACAGGAAGGTGGCGTTGGTGTCGCCGTGGACGCCGTCGAGGAAGGCGGTGATGTCGATGTTGACGATGTCGCCGTCCTCGAGGGGACGGGAGTCGGGGATGCCGTGGCAGATGACCTCGTTGATGCTGCTGCACAGCGACTTCGGGAAGCCGCGGTAGCCCAGCGTCGAGGGGTAGGCCCCGTGGTCGCAGAGGAACTCGTGCCCGACCCGGTCGAGCTCGTCGGTGGTGACGCCCGGCTGCACGTGCCGGCCCACCTCCTGCAGCGCCTGCGCGGCCAGCCGGCCGGCCACGCGCATCCGCTCGATCGTCTCGGCGTCCTGCACGAAGGACCCCTCGTACGGCGCGGGCGCCGGCTTGTCGACGTACTCCGGGCGCGGGATGTGGGCGGGCACCGGTCGGCGTGGCGAGATCGTCCCTGGCTGCAGCGTGGTCACGATAGGAAGTCTAGGAAGCGGGCAAGATGGGGCCGTACGCGACCGTGCCCACGACCGCCGGCGAAGGGATCGAGATGGCCGAGTTCTACTACTGCCTCAAGCACAAGCGGGTCGAGCCGGAGGAGGGCTGCCGCGCCAAGGACCGCCTGGGCCCCTACCCCTCCGAGGCCGAGGCGTCCCGTGCCCTCGACAAGGTCGAGGAGCGCAACGAGTCCTGGGACAACGACCCCAACTGGAACGACGACCTCGACGAGGAGGACGACAGCTGAGCCGTCCGCTCGGCACGACCCGCTCCCGCCGACTGCAACTGCACCGATCCGGCCCGTGGATCGGTGTGGTCGGCCTGGTGTCGTGCTTCTTCCTCTACGTCGTCTCCGGCATCGTGACGCCGTGGTGGGCCGTGCCGCCGCTGCTCGTGGTCTGGTTGATCCACCTGGTGCTGGCGCTCCGGTGGTTCTCGACGCGCCCGTACGCCGTCCTGCTGCTGCCCGTCTCTGCCGTGGTGCTGTGGTTCGCGGTCATCATCGCCGGCGGGGCGTGGCTGGGCTGGAGCGCCTGACGGCTTCCCGCGCGACTCCGGTCGATGTCGGTCGGCCCTGGGAGACTAGGACCATGCTCGAGTGAGACGGATTCCTGGACTTCGGCAAAGCCGGAGCGTGGGAGACGCTGCGCGCGATCGATCCGGATTCGCTGTCAACGGTGCGGGTTGCGGTGCGAAGGACGCCGTCGGATCCGGCGCGACTGTCGGTGGGTCCTGGGAGACTGTGACCATGCTCGATCGAGACGAACTCCTGGACTTCGGCAAGGCCGAAGCGTGGGAAACGCTCCGCTCGAATCGCGCACTTCGCGCTCGTCTCGATGTCGACGACCTGCTCATCGCCCACCACTTGGCCGGCCTCTACGAAGCGGTCACTCTCACCGAGGCAACGAAGGCGTTCCGCCACGAGCCCGAACGCATGGTCGCGCTGGCCGGTGAGGGTGCTCCGGTGGTCAGTGAGTACGCCGCCTCCGAGCTGTCGGGTCATCTGCGGATCCCGTTGCACTCCGCACGCCAGTTGCTGGGTGATGCGATCGAGGTCGCCCACCGCCTCCCCAGGCTCTGGGCCCTGATG
>JAJUGK010000017.1 GCA_029268205.1 Nocardioidaceae bacterium | reverse complement strand
TGCGGTCGATGAGCGACGAGCGCGTGCAGGCGGCGACCGGGATGATCCTGGTCCGCAACTGGCGCGACAACCTGCTGACCCGATTGGTCGACATCAACGTGGTCAGCTCGTGCCTGATGTTCCGGATGATCCGGTCCTGGTTCGGCATCGTGACGCCCACCTCGGGCGCCCTCGCGCTCTACCGCGCCGACCTGATCTACGACAACCTCGAGGACTACCTCTCCTCCGGCACCGCCGGGGACGACCGGCGGTTGTCGTTCTACGGGCTCCTGCGCGGCCAGGTCGTCGGGGTGACCGAGGCGGTGGTGGAGACCCACCTGCCGACCACCATCGCCGGCACGTTCCACCAGCGGCTGCGGTGGAGCAAGTCCGCCTGGCTGGGCATCCCGTTCGTGACGACCAACCTCCGACCGCTCGCGCTGTTCTTCTACATGTATCCCCTGGTCTTCGCGCTGCTGTGGCCGTTCGTGGTCACGCTGCTGACCGCCCTGTGGATCCAGTTCGGCGTCCCCGGACTGATGTACGGATTCCTCTACTGGGAGGTCGTCGCCATCACGATGACCGCCATCTATGCGATCTACCGCCCCGACCTGACGACCCGGGAGCGGTGGGCGCTGTGGGCGCTCTCGCCGATCTATCCGGCCCTGGGGGTCATCATCCTCCGGCCGGCGGCGTACTGGGCGTTGACCAAGCTGCGCTCGACGTCGTGGCACACCCGTGAAACACCGGTCGGATAGTGCCCGACCGCGCCTACCGGTGAGCCGGAGGACCGTCCTGCTGGGAGCCGCCGCGGCCGTGGTGCTGCCGATGGCGACCCGGGACGGTCTCCGGCTCCCCCCGGAAGCGGTCGACCGCTTCGGGATCCGCAAGCTCAAGGAGGACCGTCCTGACGGGATGACCTGGTACGCGGACTGGCGCGAGCCCCGTGCCTTCGACGGGCGCGACCCCGCGGACCCATGGTTCGACGCCAACCACGGGTCGGGGTCCTACTTCGCCGCAGACGGCGTGCTGGTGATCAGCGGCGCCCACCCCCGGATGCACGTACGCCACCCCGACGCGCACCGGGAGTGGCGCGACGTGGAGGTCACGATGTACTTCCTCGCCCGGCGGCGCGGGTCGCCGTACGCCGGGATGGTCGCCGTCGCACGCACCAACCACGGACTCGACGACGACCCGGTCGAGGCGCCGTGCGACTCCCGGGGCATCGGGGGCCGGATGCGCTACGACGGCGCGGTGGACGTGGAGAAGGAGACGGCCCACCCGGCGAATGTGGTGCTGCGCCAACGTCCGCTCTGGCGGCGCGGGCTGCCGCTGGAGCGCTGGATCGGCTTCAAGTACCTCGTCACCGATGTCGGGTCGCAGGTCCGACTGGAGGTGTGGCGCGACCTCGCCGAGGGCCGCGGCGGGGGCCGCTGGGAGCGGGTGCTGGTCGCCCGGGATGACGGCAACCGGCTCGGTGTCGTCCCCTGCGCGCCGGGCGTGGTCCCGCGCGCGGCCCTGACCAACGGCCCCCGACGCGGATCGGAGTCGGGGCGCCCCAACCGCAGCGTCTACTTCCGCAGCGATGGGGTCGGTGACGCGGGACTGCTCTACAAATGGGGTTCGGTGCGCGAGATCATTTCCCCGCGCGCGCGTTACTAGCAGGTAACCTCGCCCGGGTCGACCATCGCCACGCCTGAGTACGCGTGAGATCGTCCACAAAACGTCATCTGAGGGTGAAATCGGCGTGAAAGCCGACTACCTTCGCCCGCTTGATCACCACATTTGCCAGGGCGAGGGCGAGCGTCACCGCGGTCCTCGTCGCCACCTTGCTGGCCACCCCGACACTGCTGTCGTCGGGCCAGCCCGACCCCAACGGGAGTCGCACCGCCGCCGGCGGCGAGGCTTCCGACCTCGCACTTGCGGCGAACAAGAAGGACAAGAAGCAGAGCCGCAAGAAGCGCCGCGCGTACCGCCGCGCGGTGATGCGGGACCGCCCGACGGCGTTCCTGCGCAACAAGCGCGACCTCGTCACCGGCCAGCGTGCCACGGTGCACGGCCGGACCGGGATCGCCCGCCTCCCCAACGGCGCCAAGGCCCGGGCCTTCAGCGGCAACGGGGGCCACCTCAGCTTCGGGAACCGCAGCGCGTTCAGCGTCCCGAAGACCGGAGTGCTCACGGTCGAGTACTGGATGCGGCCCTCGAAGCTGCAGTTCAGCCGTGAGGAGGGCAGCGGATACGTCTACGTGCTCGGCAAGGGCCGCCCCGGTGGCCACGAGTGGTACGGCCGGATGTATTCGCAGCGCAACTCGGAGAGCCGCCCGAACCGGATCAGCGCCTACGCCTTCAACCCCGAAGGCGGGCTCGGCACCGGCTCCTACTTCCAGGACCGGGTCCGGACGGGCCAGTGGATCCACGTCGCGTTCGTGATCAACACCCGCGACCGCAGCCGGGCCTACCCGACCGGCTACACGAAGATCTACAAGAACGGTGTCCTGCGCGACACCGACTCGCTCTCCGACTACAACATCCGCCCGCGGTCGTCCTCGGCACCGCTGCGGATCGGCACCGGCTACCTCAACAGCTACTTCGCCGGCGCCGTGGGTCACGTGGCGTTCTACGGACGGGAGCTCCCGGCGCGTCGGATCGCCGCCCACCACCGCGTGATGCGCAACGCAGCACGCTGACCACTCCCCCAGCGGGACCCGGGCCGCGCGCGGCGAGCGGCTTCGACCCGGGTCCCTGGCGGATGAGTCGGTCCACCGACCGGGGGTCATGTGGTGATCCGGCTCCCTCCGGTCCGCACACTTCCGACCGCGCGTGACAGCTGCGTCAACGTGACGCGGTCATCATCGGGGCGTGAAGCGAACGTAAAACCGCGGCCGGGACTGTTTATCTCCCGCTGACGCGATGCGTGTCGTTCACCTAGTGTCATCCCCGCCTGCGGTATGAACCTTGCCGCAGCGGAAGGGCGCTCCGGCGCCCCCGCACCACCAGGGGTCACACATGAGTGACGCTTCCAGCTTGATCCAGATCCGCATGTTGGGCGGTCTCGTCGTCCACCGGCCCGACGGCACGGAGGTCGACCCGGGTGCCTGGCGCACCGGCAAGACCGCCGACCTGCTCCGCATCCTCGCGCTGAGCAACAACCGCTACGTCAGCCGGCGTAGCCTCACCGAGAAGCTCTGGCCGGACAGTCCGCCCGAGCGCGCCCGCGCGTCGCTGCGCACGGCGGCCAGCGGCATCCGTCGGGCGACCGGCTTCGACTGCCTCAGATGCCAGCTCGGCGGCATCGCCCTCCAGGGGGCGTGGACCGACATCGAGTCGTTCCTCGACCTGGCGCACTCGGCCAGTGCCGCCACCTCCGGCGGCGAGCACGAGAAGGCCGTGCAGCACACGCGGGTCGCCGAGTACCTCTACAACGGCGACTTCCACGCCCACGACGACGACAGCGATTGGGCGAACCAGACCCGCCGCACGCTGAGCCACGCGCGCCTGCTGATGCTCAGCGACGCCGCGAGCAGTTGCCTGGCGATGGGGCACTTCCGTGAGGCGATCCACTACGCCGATCAGGTCATCGAGATCGACCGGTGCGCCGAGCACCCCTACCGGGTCCGGATGCAGGCCTACGCGGAGCTGGGCGAGATCGACCACGCCCTACGGTCCTTCGAGACCTACCGCGAACTGCTCGCAGAGGAACTCGGTGCCGATCCCTCGCCGATGACCCAGGACCTGCATCTGCGGCTGTTGCGCGGCGACCGGAACCCGTCGCGGTCGCCGCAGACCTTCCCGCTGTCGGGCTGAGGCGTGGGCCGGCTTGCGGGCCGGGGGAGAATGGGGGGCGTCGGCATTCCCCCCAGGAAGCCCCCAGGAGGCACCGTGCTGTTCCACCGCCCCAAGACGTCCCTGCCGAAGCCGGAGGAGGCACTGCCGGGCCGCGCCGAGCGGTGGTTCCACCTGCGTGACGAGCACGTCGTCCTCAAGACGCCGGTGGTCACCGACGAGACCAACATCCCCGCGGGGTTCGAGGTGGCGATCTTCGGCCTGGGCTGTTTCTGGGGCGCCGAGGAGATCTATTGGCAGACGCCGGGGGTGTGGTCGACCTCGGTCGGCTACGCCGGCGGACACACCCCGCACCCGTCGTACGAGGAGGTCTGCTCGGGACAGACCGGTCACACCGAGGCCGTCCGGGTGGTCTTCGACCCCGCGACGGTGTCCTATGCCGATCTGGTCAAGACCTTCTTCGAGGTGCACGACCCCACCCAGGGGATGCGCCAGGGCAACGACATCGGAACCCAGTACCGGTCCGCGCTCTACACGCTCTCAAAGGAGCAGGAGGCGACCGCCCGCGAGCTGACGAAGGTGTACGGCGACGAGCTCGCCCGCCGCGGCCTGGGCGAGATCACCACCGAGGTACGGCCGGCGCCGACGTACTACTACGCAGAGGACGCGCATCAGCAGTATCTGGCGAAGAACCCGTTCGGCTACCGCTGCCATGCCAACACCGGGGTGAAGTTCCCCGCCACCCCCTAGTCGGCCCGCGCACACCCGGGGGCCGGCTGGGGGGTGTCCCCGATGGCGCCATCGCCGTCCCGGGCCCACGCTGGAAGCATGTCGTCCTCCACGCTCCGCCCCACCGCCGCGACCTCGATCCCGTGGGCCCTGGTCCTCGTCCTGGCGGGGGTCGCGCTCACGCGACCGCTGCTGAACATGACCGGTCTGGCGCAACTGTGGGGCAAGCCCGCGACGCCGCTCATCGCGACGGCGGCGATCACCGGCATCTGGGTCATGGCGATGGTGCTCAGCCGACACCCGCGGCCGGTGCAGACGCTGGTGCTGGTCGGCCTCACCTACGCCGTCTTGGCGACCGCCCTCAGCGCGGTGGCCTCCCCTGTCCTGGACGGCGAGCTCAGCGGACCGCTCACGAACCCCTTCGCCCTGGTGGCGATGCTCGCGGTGAACGCGGCGTGGGGATCCGTCGCCGGCGTGCTGGCGGCCGCGTTCAGAGCCGCTTGACGAAGATGTGGTCGGAGGCCTCCGGCAGGATCTCGGCCGTCTCACCGCCGCTGCCGACCGCGACGCCCTCGGGCGCGGTGGTGACGGTGACGACCTTGTCGGGGAGCGCACCCACCCGACGTAGCGCGGCCATCAGCTGCTCGTCCTTCTGCATCTCCTCGCTGATGCGGCGCACCTGCACGTGGGTGCCCCCGGGCGTGGCGACGTCGGTGAGCGGTTCGACGCCGTCCATGAAGTGCTCCGACGGGGCCGTGTCGCCGAGCTCCTCGAGGCCGGGGATCGGGTTGCCGTAGGGCGACTCGGTCGGGTGCCCGAGCAGCTCGAGCAGGCGCCGCTCGACGGTCTCGGACATCACGTGCTCCCACCGGCAGGCCTCGGCGTGGACCAGCTCCCAGTCGAGCCCGATGACGTCGGTGAGCAACCGTTCGGCGAGCCGGTGCTTGCGCATCACCCGGGTGGCGATGCGGCGACCCTCCTCGGTCAACTCAAGGTGCCGGTTGCCCTCCACCCGGACCAGCCCGTCGCGCTCCATCCGCGCGACCGTCTGGCTCACCGTGGGGCCGCTCTGGTGCAGACGCTCCGCGATCCGGGCGCGCAGCGGGACGATCCCCTCCTCGATGAGCTCATAGATGGTGCGCAGATACATCTCGGTGGTGTCGATCAGGTCGCTCACGCCGCCCATTGTGGCCCATCGGGGCCAATCGTGCGGGGGTCAATCGTGCGGGGACCGGCCGAGCGGACCCGGCGCGTCTCCCCCCGCGCCCGTGGTGGACCATGCTGGGGAGCGCCGCGAGGCACTCGCCCGCTACGAGGAGGTACGTCGGTGAGCACCCTGACCATCCCGGCACGGTTCCGCGGACCGGACGGCTCGGGCAACGGCGGCTGGGTCGCCGGCGCTGCCGCCGGCTTCGTCCCCGACGGCGCGGGCCGACCGGTCGAGGTGACGCTGCGACTGCCTCCGCCGCTGGACCGACCGCTCCCGGTGCGCACCGCCCCCGGCGGCATCGAGGTTCTCGACGACGCGCACGACCGCGACGAGCCCGCGGTCGTGGTCGAGGCCCGGGTCGTCGGGACACCGGTGCCGGCCCTGGAGCCGGTCGCGTTCGCCGATGCCCGCGCGGCCGAGAACGGCTACCGCGGGCGGAAGGAGCATCCGTTCCCGGAGTGCTTCGCCTGCGGTCCGCACCGGGCCGAGGGCGACGGCCTGCGGATCTTCCCCGGCCCGGTGGCCGGGCGCCCCGAGGGGCACGTCGCCGCGACGTGGCGCCCGGGTGCCGACGTCGACGTCGCGACCGTGTGGGCCGCGCTCGACTGCCCGGGAGGCTGGGCCGGCGGCTTCGACGCGACCCGGCCGATGGTGCTGGGCCGCATCACCGCGGTGGTGGACGCCGTACCCGCGCCGGGTGAGCAGCTCGTCGTGGCCGGCGCCCTCCTCGGCCGGGAGGGCCGGCGCACGACGACCGCATCGACGCTGCGCCGGGCCGACGGGTCGATCGTCGGTCGGGCGCTGCACACCTGGATCACCCTGCGGACGTAGCGTTTCCCACGAGCCGGCCCGACTGGAAGGCGGCGTTGTAGCGGCGCAGCAGCGCCGCCAGCTCGGCGACCTCGGCATCGGTCCACTCCTCGAAGCGCCCCATGAACAACGCGCGCCGCTGCTGGGCGACCTCCGCCAACCGCACCAGCGCGGCCGAGGTGAGGTGCAGCAGATAGGCCCGGCCGTCCTGGTCGTCGCGCGTGCGCTCGACGAAGCCGCAGCGCTCGAGGTCGCTCACGGCGCGGGAGACCACGCCCTTGTCGAGGGCGAGCTGCTCCACCAGCCGGCTCTGCGGGCACCCGCCGTCGTGCTCGTGCAACGCGATCAGGCACAGGTACGCCGACCCGGTGAGCTCGGGGTGCACCAGCCGTGCGCGCTCCTGGAGCGCGGCGCGGGCGCGACCGAGGATGGTCGCGACCTCCCGCTCGACGGTCTCGAAGAGCCGGTCGCGCTCGGTCATCGTGCGGCGCCCTCGGGCTCGGCGCTGGCTGTGTCCGGGGCGGTGTCCGGGGCGGCGTCCGGGGTGGGGACCTCGTCGGCCCGGTGCACGGTGGTGCGCAGCGGGACCTCCTTGATCAGCAGGATGCACACCAGCGCGACCAGGAGGAACGGCACCGCGATGAGGAACAGGTGCGCGCTGGCATCGGCGTACGCGCCCTCGATGACCGCGCGGACGGGACCCTCGAGCGTCGACGGGTCGGGGATGGTGCGCGCCTGGCCGTCGCTGACCGGGACACCGAGCTCGCTCAGGCCGGAGGTGACGTCGTCGGCGACGCGGTGGCCCAGGATGGCTCCCAGCACGGCGATGCCGACGCTGCCGCCCATGGAGCGGAAGAACGCGACCAACGAGCTGACCGCACCCATGTCGCGCAGCGGTGCGGAGTTCTGCACGGCGAGCACGAGGTTCTGCATCGTCGCGCCCATGCCGAGGCCGAGCACGCTCATCGACAGGCCGACCAGGACGAGGGGGGTGCCGGCGTCGATGAACGACAGCAGACCCATGCCGAGGGTGGTGAGCACACCGCCCGCGACGAGGTAGCGCTTCCACACGCCGGTGCGGCTGATGATCTGGCCGGTCACGAGGCTGGAGATCATCAGGCCTCCGACCATGAACACCGACATCAGGCCCGCGCGGGTCGGGCTGAGCCCACGGGCGATCTGGAAGTACTGCGAGAGATAGACCGTCGAGCCGAACATCGCCAGGCCGATCATGATCGAGGCCACCGTGGCCAGCGCGGTGGTGCGGTCGGCGAAGAGTCGCAGGGGCACGATCGGGTCCTCGACCCGGGTCTCGACGAACACCGTGGCCGCCAGCAGCAGGATCCCACCGCCGACCATCAAGCCGCTCTCCCTGGAGATCCAGTCGAAGTCGTGTCCGGCGAGGGACACCCACGCCAGCAGCAGGGAGACGGCCGCGGCCATGAGGATCGCGCCGAGGTAGTCGACCTTGGCCTCGCGCCGGACGTGCGTGAGGTGCAGGGTGCGGGTCAGCACGATGAAGGCGACCAGACCGATCGGCACACCGATGAAGAAGCACCAGCGCCAGCCGAGGAAGGGGGTGTCGACGATCAGGCCGCCGATCAGCGGTCCGCTGACGGTGGCGAGCGCGAAGACCGCGCCGATGTAGCCGGAGTAGCGGCCACGTTCGCGCGGGGAGACCATCGTCGCGATCACGACCTGGACCAGCGCGGTGAGACCACCGACGCCGAGGCCCTGGAAGGCGCGGGCACCGATCAGGGTGCCCATCGTGGGCGCCAAGCCGGCCGCCAGCGAGCCGAGCATGAAGATCGCCAGTGAGATCTGGATCAGCAGCTTCTGATCGAACAGGTCGGCGAGCTTGCCCCACAACGGGGTGGAGGCGGTCATCGTGATCATCGTCGCGATCACGACCCAGGTGAAGCCGGACTCGGTGCCCTCGAGGTCGGCCACGATCCGCGGCAGGGCGTTGGACACGATCGTCGAGGAGAGCATCGCGACGAACATCGCGCTGAGCAGGCCGACGAGGACCTTGAGCACCTGCCGGTGGGTCATCGGGGCGGCTACGTCGGGCGTGGGTGACACGGGCACGGCGGCCGAGCCGGCGACCGGGGCGTCGATCTCGGGGACGGAGGTGGAGCGACGGAGCACGGAAGGATCCTTCGGGGCGGCGAACCGGGCGAGCGGGATCGCTGCGGGGCTCGGGGCGAGGCGTACGAGATAGTTGCAGGCGGCAACTTTATCCCCGATGGTTGCGATCGACAACTATCAGCGGTGTCGCGGCGCTCACACGGTCCGCCCCACTGACCCGGTGCCCGCCGCGCTCGCTCGGCTGCGCTGCGCCCACCCCGGGCTCCGTCACGGCGGCCCGCTCTGGCTCGTTCGCGGTGTGGGCACCCCCATCAGGGGGGAGACTGGGCCCCATGGCGACCGGAGTCGGTGACCGTCAACATGCCCTCCGGGTCGTGGCCCACCGCCCCGACCCCAACCTGCTGCGGCTCCCGTGGGGGATCCCGCTGGAGGAGTGGGGCGAGCCGCCGGTCGTACCGCTGCCCCGCGGCATCTCCCGGCACGTCGTGCGGATCGTGCGGGCCGAGCGGGAGGTCTACGCGGTCAAGGAGACCCAGGAACCGATCGCGTTCCGCGAGTACCGGTTGCTGCGCGACCTCCAGCGGCTCGGGTTGCCGGCGGTGGTGCCCGCCGCCGTGGTCACCGGACGACGCGACGCCGAGGGCAACGACCTCCCGGTCGCCCTGGTCACCCGGCACCTGCGGTTCTCCCTGCCCTACCGGTCGCTGTTCGGCCAGGGCTCGCGCGGACGCGACGCCCGCGAGCTGATCGAGACGCTGGTCGACTCCCTGGTCGTCCTGCTCGCGCGGCTGCACCTCAGCGGCTTCTTCTGGGGTGACGTGTCGCTGTCCAACGTGCTCTTCCGCCGCAGCGCCGGCGATCTGGCGGCCTACCTCGTCGATGCGGAGACCGGCGAGCTGCATCCCGAGCTCACCGAGGGGCAGCGCCGCCACGACGTCACGCTGGGCACCGAGAACGTCTTCGCCGAGATCCTCGACCTGCAGGCGGGCGGGATGACCTCGGAGGACCTCGACCCGCACCTGGTGGTCGAGCGGATCACCGACCGGTACGACGAGCTGTGGGCGGAGCTGACCGGCACCGAGGAGTTCACCACCGACGAGATGTGGCGCATCGAGCAGCGGGTCGCCCGCCTCAACGATCTCGGCTTCGACGTCGCGGAGCTCGACATCGTCGCCGACTGGAACGGCTCCACCGTGCGCATCCAGCCCCGCGTCGTGGAGTCCGGGCACCACCGGCGCGAGCTGCTCGGCCTCACCGGCATGGACCTGGAGGACAACCAGGCCCGGCGGTTGCTCAACGACCTCGCGGCCTTCACCGCCCACCATGACCTCGGCGACGAGGACCGCGGCATCGTCGCCGGCCGGTGGCTGACCTCCGTCTATGAGCCGATCACCGCGATGGTCCCGCGCGAGCTGCGCGGGCGCCTCGAGCCGGCCGAGGTCTTCCACGAGATCCTCGAGCACCGGTGGTACCTCTCCGAGCGCGCCGGCCGGGAGGTCGACATCTTCGACGCCGCCCGGTCCTACATCGACTCCGTCCTCGCCGACCGGCCGGTCGAGGACGCTCTCGAGACCGACGTCTGAGGCGCCGGGTTCAGGCTCAGGTCAGCTCGGGCTTGCAGAGCCGGCACTGGGTCATGCCGGGCGCGTCCGGACCGGCCGGGCGCAGGTCGTCGCGGTGCTGGATGAGCGAGCAGTCGGCCCGGTGGACGGTCGTGCCCGAGCCCGCGATGACGGGCACGGCACCGGGATCCCGGGTGGCGGCCGGGGCGGGAGCGGGGGCTCCGGCCGCGCTGCGGGAGGTGACGTCGGCGAGGATCAGCAGGGTGTCGGCCAGCCGCCGGGAGGACTCCTTCTGGTCGGCGGCCAGCCGGGCGAGCCAGGCGCCGAAGTAGAGGAACCCGCCGCAGAAGGTCAGGCCGAGTCCGAGCAGGCCACCGGAGACCAGGTAGGACATCTGGTCGTACTCGTACGGCGTGTTGGCCGCGCCGTACCAGCCCAGGATGATGACGACCAGGCCGAGCGGGAGCAGCACGGCCCCGGCGACGAAGAGCACGACCTGGAGCGTGCGGTAGCCGTTGTCGCGGATCGGGGCGGCACCACTGGTGGTCGGGACCTGCCGCGAGCTCGCCTGCGGCATCGCGTGCGGGCGGGCGGCGGTGGGGGTGAGCTGGGTGGTCATGACGTCAGGCCTTTCGCAGGTCGGGGAGACCGGTGTCGAGTCCGTGGGAGCAGCTGCCGGCTCCCCCGAGGGCGGCGGCGCCGATCCGGCGCAGCCACATCCCGAGGACGCCCGCGGCCGCGAGGCCGCCGAACATCAGCGCGCCGGGGATGCTGTTGAGCGGCGGGAGACCGGCGCCGGCGTTGGTGAGGTCGTCGCTGACCTCGCCGGTGCCGTTGTCGCCCCCGATGGGTGCCGAGCCGTCGCCGTCGGCGCCACCGAGGTCGCTGCCGGAGTCCAGCGGCGGGGTGCCGGCGTCGCCGGGTGCGCCGGGCCCGGGGTCCGTGCTGCCGGGGCCGGGGTCCTCCCCGTCGTTGACGGACCCGGGGTCGAGGTCGTCGGGGTCGCCGATCGTGGGCAGGTCGATGCCCTGCACCGTCGCGGTCTTCGACCGGGCGGTCCCGAGGGTGACCACGATCTTGGGCGCCAGACCCGGGATCGCGCCGAGCAGGCTCTTGAGGATCGCCGCCTCGTCGGGGAAGGGGATCGGGTCGAGGATCTGCTGCAGCGGGAGGGCGCTCAGGATCGGCCGCAGCAGGGCCAGGTCGATCGTGAGCTCCAGTCCGCGGGTGACGACCTCGGCGGTGGTGCCGTCGACGGTCCGCGTGGTCTTGGGCATCTTCAGCGAGATGCCGAGGGCGTTGAGCGCGGCCAGCGGGTCGTCGGGCAGGCCCGGGATGCCCGGGTTGCCGCCGGGCACGATCGGACCGTTCTCGTCGAAGCCGAACTCGACCCCGGCGATGCGGATCGCGCCGATGGTCGCCTTGCCGCTGGCCCTCCCCTCCTGGCCGTCGGCAACGGTCCGGGAGACGACACTGACGCCCTCGAGCTCGACGATGCCGCCGAGCAGGGAGATGTCGCCCAGGGAGGCGCGGGCCGTGGTGCCGATCTGGTCGTCGCCGGTGTCGGTGCGGCTGACCGAGGTGAGACCGTCGATCTCGATGATCCCCGGGATGCTGGGCACCGCGCCGGGACCGGCGTCGGCGCGGGCGAGCGGCCCGTTCATCGAGACCCCCTGCTGGGAACCGCCGAGCACGGAGGAGAGCAGGCCGAGGGGGTCGGAGAGCGGGCCCGCGGAGCGGCTGCCACCGAGCAGCCCGGACAGCAGTCCCCCGCCGCCGGCACGGCTCGCGCCGTCACCACCGCCGGGCTCGGCGGCGATGTCGTCCTTGTCGACGTCCTGGTCGGTGGTGAACCCGACGCGTCCCGCGACCTGGTCGCTGTCGGCGGTCGAGCGCATCATCAGCGTGCCGGGGATCGGCTCCAGCGTCTCGTGGTCGGGCCCGCCCGGGTGCTCGGCGTTGGTCTGCACGGGATAGCCGGCGGCGCCCAGGATCGCCGGCAGACCCAGCTGCTCGACGAAGGTCTTGAGCCCCTCCCCGATCGCGTCGCCGGGCCAGATCCAGGTCGCCCGCGACTTGCCCGAGCCCGAGGAGGTGTCGGCACGCGTGTAGGCGAGCATCACCTCGGCCTGCGGCTCCGACGGGATCGGGATGGTCGGCTCGTAGATCTCGATCTTCAGCGGGCTGGCCGAGGCCGCCGAGCTGTAGCCGGAGAACGCCGCCGCGGGCGGTGCCTCCGCCTCGGGCTCCTCGACGGCCAGGCTCGGGTGGGCCAAGAGGCACGAGGTGAGCGTGAGCGCCGTCGCGGCGAGCGCGCCCCGCACCAGCGGACGGCGCACGCGGGCCGGGATCGCGGTGGACGACATCGGGGTGGACGACATCGGGGTGGACAACGACATGCGCGGACTCATGCCGCACCTCCCAGGATGACCTCGGACATGGTCTGGTTGATCTCGTCGGGCTCGCCGGTCGCCACGATCCGACCACCGGTCATCACCGCGGCATAGTCGGAGACCCGCAGGGCGGTCCGCGCGAACTGCTCGATGCACAGGATCGAGACGCCGGTCTCGGCGATCTGCGCGACGGTGTCGTACAGCTCCTCGACGATGAGCGGTGCGAGTCCCATCGACAGCTCGTCGAGCAGCAGCAGCGCGGGGTCGGAGGCCAGCGCACGCGAGAGCGCGAGCATCTGCTGCTCCCCGCCCGACATGGTGCCGGCGAGCTGCTTGCGGCGCTGCTCGAGCTTCGGGAAGTAGGCGAAGGCGGTCTCCAGCACGGCGTCGGCGGGCACGCCGGCGTAGGAGACGAGGGTGAGGTTCTCCTCGACCGTGAGGTTGGGGAACACCGACCGGCCCTCGGGGATCGTGCACAGGCCCAGCCGGGCGAGCTTCTCGGGCTCCGGCTCGTGGACGTGCACGCCGGCGAGGTGGATGTCGCCCTCGGTGGGTGCCATCTGACCGCTGATCACCTTCAGCAGCGTCGACTTGCCGGCGCCGTTGGGGCCCAGCAGCGCCACCACGGCACCCTTGGGGATCGCCAGGTCGACGCCGCGCAGCACCTCGATCCGGCCGTACGCCGCGCGCAGGCCGCAGACTTCCAGGATGGGGACGCTCATCGGGTCTCCTGATCACCGGGACCGCCGACCGCGGGGATCACGGTCGTCGCTCCCTCGTCGTAGGGGTCCGCGTAGCCGCCGGCGCCCACCGGGGCCAGGTCGGTGCGGGTCTGCTCGGCCGGCGCCTCCGCGCCCGCGTCGTCGTCGGAGTAGCCGAGGTAGGCCTTCTGGACCGCCGGGTTCGTGCGGATCTCGGCCGGCCGGCCCGAGGCGATGACCTTGCCGAAGTCGAGCACGTGGATCTCGTCGCACACCCCCATGACCAGGTCCATGTCGTGCTCGACCATGAGGATCGCCCGCCCCTCGCGGGTCAGCTCCTGCAGCAGTTCGCCGAACGCGTCGGTCTCGCTCTCGTCGAGGCCCGAGGACGGTTCGTCGAGCAGCAGCAGCTGCGGGTCGCCGGCCAGGCAGCGCGCGAGCTCGAGCAGCCGGGCGGCTCCCGTGGGGATCGCGTCGGCGCGCTCGTCGGCGTACGCCGCGACGCCGACGCGCTCGAGCAGTGCGTCGATGTCGGTCGCGCTGCGCTGCACCAGACCCTTGAGTCCGCGGTGGATGTCGAGGGCGACCTTGACGTTCTCACGCACCGTGAGCGACCCGAAGGCCTCCAGGCGCTGGAAGGTGCGTGCCATGCCGCGCCGGGAGCGCCGGTGCACCGACAGGGAGGTGATGTCCTTGTCGGCGAACCGGACGTGGCCCCGGGTGGGCTTCTGCAGCCCGGTGATCACGTTGAAGCAGGTCGTCTTGCCAGCGCCGTTGGGACCGATCAGGCCGGTGATCCGCCCCGGCTCGACCGCGAAGGACGCGTGGTCGACGGCGGTCACCCCACCGAACTGGACGACGACGTCGTCAACCTCGAGCAGTGCCACCGACTGCCACCTCCTCCTGCTGGTCGCCGGACCGCGGGCCGGCGAGGTCGTCGTACGGGGTCCGCTCGGGTGTCGTCGGCTCCGCCATCGACCCCGCCTCGCGCCGCGCGCCCCCGCCGGGCAGTGCGGGCAGGAAGCCCCGCACCTGCGGTCCGAACCGGACCCCCAGCGTGCGGCCGAGCTTGAAGCCGAGGTTGGCCAGACCGTTGGGGTCACGGCCCAGGGCGACGGCGCCGAAGCCGATGACCGCGAAGGCCAGGCCGGCCAGCTCGGGGTGGTTGGACTGCAGCACGGGCAGCAGCATCAGGAACACGCCGCCGAAGGCGGCGCCCGTCGCGGAGGTCACGCCGCACACCACCGCGAGCAGCAGCAGCGGGAGGCTGGAGAGCAGCTGGAAGTCGGTGGCGGCGATGGTGCCGCGCAGTCCGGCGAACAGCGCCCCGGCCAGGCCGGCCATGCCGGCCGACATCCCGAACAGCGCCACGCGGAACCAGCGCATGTCGAGCCCGAGGGTCCCGCAGGCGGCGGGGCTGTCGCGCATGGCGATGAGCACCCGGCCGAGCCGGCCCCGGCGCAGCGCGAGCAGGGCGACGGCCATCGCGGCGAAGAACATCACCATCAGCAGCACATAGACCCGCGGCTCGGTGATCGCGATGCCGAGCACGGACATCGGTTCGGCCGGCAGGCTGCCGTTGAACCCGAAGGCGAAGGAAGCCTGGAAGACCAGCTTGTCCATCAGCACACCGAACGCGAGCGTCGACAGCGCGAGGTAGAGGCCGGTCAGCCGCAGCACCGGGAGCGCGACCAGGGCGCCCACCAGGGCCGCGATCGCCGCCGCGACGAAGAGCCCGAGCAGGTTGGGCGAGTCGAGCTTGGCGTAGGCCAGCGCGCCGACCCCGGCGAAGGTGAACTGCGCCAGCGAGACGTGCCCGCCGTAGCCGGTGAGCAGCACCAGCGACAGCATCACCATGGCGTACGTCGCCGCGGTGCCGGCCAGCAGCAGGTTGGAGTCCGACAGCGCCAGCGTGACCACGGCCATCGCCACCACCAGACCGACGCCCCAGCCGACCGACCGCTGCAGCGAGGGCACCGGCGCGGAGACCAGACCCTTGACCTGGCCGATCCGCAGCTGGGCCTGCGGCATCACGATCACGACCGCGAAGAGGAACAGTGCCGGCACGACCGCCCGCACTCCGGCGAAGGCGCCCTCGCTGGGCAGGTAGGCCACCGCGTAGGACTGCAGCAGGCCCAGCCCCATCGCGCCGACGAAGGTGAGTGGGAGGCTCTTGAGCCGGCCGAGCATCGCGGCGGCGTAGGCCGAGATGACCAACAGCGTCAGCTCGTAGTAGTCGAGCCCGATGACCGGTGTGAGCAGGATGCCGGCGAGGGCGGCGAGCGACGACCCGATCGCCCACGACAGGGCGGCCACCTGCGAGGGCTTGCCGCCGTAGAGCTTGAGCAGGTCGGGGTTGTCGACCGAGGCGCGCATCGCCGTGCCGATCCGGGTGCGGTTGAGCAGCAGGTAGAGGCCCGCCGCGACCACGACCGAGAGGGCGATGGTGATCATCTGGTGTGCGGTGACGTAGACCTCGCCGATCTGCATGCCGCTGTCGGGCAGGAAGAACGGCAGCGTCCGGGCGTCCGGCGGCCAGATCTGCTGGGCGAGCCCGATGAGCCCGACGAAGAGACCCACGGTCACGACCAGCGAGACGCTCACCGGTGCCTCGCCGAGTCCGCGGGTCATCACCCGCTGGACGACGAAGCCGAAGAGCGGCGCGACCACGAAGAGGACCAGGAACAGCGAGAGCCACACGGGCATCCCCTGACGCTGGCTGAAGTCCCAGAAGACGAACGACAGCAGCATCCCGAACGCCCCGTGGGCGATGTTGAACACCCGGGTCGTCGTGTAGGTCAGCACGAGTCCGCTCGCGGCGATCGCGTACGCCGCGCCGGAGAACACGCCGAGGATGGTGAAGGACAGCAGAGAGCTCATGTCAGTTCACATTCGTGATGCCGTTGCAGGTGTACTTGCGGCTGCCGGTCGGGACCCACTTGCCGCCCTTGAGCTCGATGAAGCGCCAGCAGTCGCCGACCTGCTTGGCCCCGACCTGCTGGGGCGAGTGCAGGTCGTTGGCGGTCCAGTTCTTCACGCCCTTCATCGACGCCACCAGCGACTCGCGGGTGAGCTTGCCGCCGAGTGCCAGCGACTGCTCGACGAACAACCGTGTCGCCGACCAGGCCCACACCCCGAAGAAGTTGGGCTCCGCGCCGGGCTTCACCTGGTTGAGCCACGTGCGGTAGAGCGCCATCTCCTTGTTGCTGTCGATCTCGTCGTACATCGCGGTATTGATGAAGGCGCGCGCGCCCTCGACCGCCGCGCCGCCCTGCTCGATGAAGGCCTGGTTGTAGACCGTCGGGTCGAGCAGATACATCTTCGGCTTGAAGCCCTGCTGCTGCATCGTCTGCGCCAGCCGGACCGCCTGCTGGTAGGCGCCCAGGAACTGCACGAACTCCACGCCCTTGCTCTTCATCTGCTGGACGAAGGGCGCGTAGTTGAACTCCGAGACGTCGATGCCCTGCTGGTAGACGAACTTCATGCCGCGCTTGGTCATCGCCTTCGCCTGGTTCTGGGCGTTGAGCGGGCCGGCGCCCGCGTTGACCCAGACGTAGGCGGCCTTCTTGGCCGCGCTCGGCTCGGTCTTCTTCACGAAGTCGGCGACGGCGTTCTGGAACTGGTTGACGTTGACCGACTGTGCGGAGAAGCAGTTGGGGCAGGAGAACCGCTCGCTGGTCACCGAGGTGGCCCGGATGTCGGGGATGCCGCAGCCCTTCGCGGCGGCCGCGCCGCCGGAGTCGAAGGCCGACTGGCTGCCGACCGCGGCGAAGGCCTGCTGGCAGGCCTTCGCGTACGCCTGCTGGTCGGCGCCGTTGTCGGTGCGGCTGTCGAGCGCGAGCAGTTCGAGCTTGCGGTTGCAGATGTCGGACTGGGAGTTGAAGTAGGCGATGTAGGCGCGCACGGCGTCCTGGGCCGAGGTGAACAGACCCGGCACCGGTCCGGAGATGTCGGAGGCGTTCGCGAGCAGGATGGTCTTGTCGGTGATGCCGACCTGGTTCTTGAAGCCCTCGCAGGACGCGGCCCTGTCGCCGCCACCGGGGGCGTTGTCACCACTGCCCTGTTTGCCGTCGTCGCCGCCCGGGCCCGGGGCCCCGTCGCCGGCCCCCTGGCCGGGATCCGGCGCGCCGGGGGCCGCGCCCGGCCCCGCCGGGTCACCGGGGTCGCTCTGCGGGGAGTCCGCGCCGTCGTCGACGCCGGGCACGTCGGTGGTCGTGCCGGGGTCGGTCCCCGGGTTGCCGGGATCGGTCACCACCGAGCCGTCGCCGGGCGAAGACCCGCCACTGACGGCGACCACCTCGTCGGGGCTCAGTTGGGACCCGCAGGCGGCCAGGGTCACGCTCAACGCCGCCGCGACGGCGATGTGGGTGATGCGGGCGATTCGGGTGCGCACGAGCTCTCCATCCGTGATTGCAGTCACTACGACAACGAGGTGTTCGGTCAAAGGTGATGGCAAAGAAACCGCGTCTCAGCCACCGATGCCGGTGTTGACGAGGCCTTCGCACAGGTAGTCACCGGCGGACTCCTGCACGTAGGTGCCCTTCTGCAGGCGCAGGATCCGGTAGCACTCGGTGGTGCGCTTGCCCCCGACGTCCTGCGGCGAGTGCAGGGCGTTGGCGGTCCACTTGCGCACCCCCCGCACCGCCTTGACGAGGCTCTCGCGGGTGAGCTTGCCGCCCAGCTCGGTCGCCCTTTCGACGAACAGCCGCGTCGCCGACCAGGCGAAGAGCCCGTAGCTGTCGGGGATCGCTCCGGGCTTCACCTGCTGCAGCCACGCCTGGTAGAGCGCCATCTCCTCGTTGTCGTCGGGACGCTCGATGAGGGCGGTCGGCATCCAGACGTAGGTGCCCTCCACCGCATCCCCGCCGGACTCGATGTAGCGGGGGTCGTAGCCGGTGAGGTCGAGGACGAAGAAGTCGGGCCGGACGTTCTGCTGCTGCATCGCCTGCGCCAGGCGGACGGCGTACTGGTAGGGGCCGACGTACTGCACCCAGGTGATGTCGCGGTTCTGCAGTTGTTGGACATAGGGGGCGTAGTTGAACTCCGAGACGTCGATGCCGGCCTCGTAGACGACGTTGACGCCGCTGCGCCGCCAGGCCTCGGCCTGGCTCTTGGCGTTGATCGGCGCGGCGCCGGCCTTCACGTGCAGCGTGGCCGCCCGCTTGACCGCGGCGGGCTTCCTGCGTGCGAACCAGCGCGGCACCGCACGGTTGACCAGGGCAGAGTTCACCGCCTGGGCGGAGAAGCAGGTCGTGCAGGCGTTGCGCGCGGGGTCGACGGCCGTCGAGCGGATGTCGGGCAGCCCGCACTTCTGGGTGGTCTCCGAGCCGCCGGCGTCGAAGGCCGACATCGACCCGACGGCGGCGAACACCGAGGAGCAGAACTGTCGCGCGGCCGCTTCGTTGGCGGCGTTGTCGGCGCGGGAGTCCGCGGTGACGATCTCGAGCTTGCGGCCACAGATGTCGGAGCGCGAGTTGAAGTACGCCGCGTACGCCCGCGCGCCGTCCTGCGCTCCCTGGAAGATGCCGGGCACCGGGCCGGAGATATCGGCGGCGTTGCCGAGCCGAATGACCTTGTCGGTGATGCCGGTCTGGTTCGTGAAGCCCTCGCACGACCCGGTCCGGTGGTCGCCGGAGGGCGCGTTCCGGCCGCCGCCCTCGGGCTCGTCCCCGCTCGTCGCGTCCTCCCCCGACCCGGGATCGGCGCCGGGGCCCGGAGCAGCGGGTGCCGCGTCGTCGGGCACGGACCCGGTCGCGGGGTCCGGTGCCGGGCCGGGGTCGGGACCCTCCAGCGCTCCCGGGACCCCGGGGTCAGCGGGATCCGCGACGGGCGCCGACTGCCCCTCCTGCCCACCGGCGCGGCCGCCCGCCGTCGTCACGGTCTCCGGCGCCACCTGCGAGCCGCAGGCCGCGACCAGCACCGCCACGGCGAGCACGACCGCGGCGGCGACGGGCGTCCCCGGGGTGGTGCTGCGGTGCCGGTGGCCGCGGAGGGGGCGGCGAACCATGGAGGGTCCCTTCGGTCTCTGGGAGGGCAAGCGCGTGTGACCGCACTAACAGAGACCGTCAGAGTAGAACGTGTTCCATCTAGGGGCAATAGCCCCTCCGGTCAGGCCCGCAGCCGCGCCACCTCGTAGAGCGTGACCGAGGCGGCCACGCCGGCGTTGAGGGACTCCACGCCGCCGGCCATCGGGATCGACACGAGCTGGTCGCAGGTCTCCCCCACGAGCCGGGAGAGCCCCTTGCCCTCCGAGCCGACCACCACGACGAGCGGGCCCGTGGCCAGGTCGAGGTCGGGCAGCTCGACGTCGCCGTCGGCGGCCAGGCCGACCACCATGCAGCCCGCGTCCTGGTAGGCCTTGAGCTGGCGGGTCAGGTTGCCGGCCTGGGCGACCGGGATGCGCGCGGCGGCGCCGGCGGAGGCCTTCCAGGCCGAGGCGGTCATGCCCGCCGCCCGGCGCTCCGGGACCACCACGCCGTGGGCGCCGAAGGCGGCCGCGGACCGGACGATCGCGCCGAGGTTGCGGGGGTCGGTCACCGAGTCGAGGGCGACCACGAGCGGCTCCTCGCCCAGCTCCGCCGCCCGGTCGAGCAGGTCGCCGGGATCGGCGTACTCGTAGGCCGGCATGCGCGCGGCCACCCCCTGGTGGACCGCACCGCCGGTCAGCCGGTCGAGCTCGCCCCGGCTGACCTCCATCAGCGGCACCGACTGCTCCGCGGCCGCGGCGAAGACCTCGCGCACGCGGCTGTCCTTCTCGGTGCCGTCGGCGACGTAGACGGTGGTCACCGGCACCGCGGCGCGCAGCGCCTCGGCGACCGGGTTGCGGCCGGCGATCCACTCGGCGTCGCCCCCGCGGGGACGGCGACGCGGGGCCGCACTCGCGCGCTTCTCGGCCCTGGCCCGCTCCTTGTAGGCCTTGTGGTACGGCCGGTCCTTGGCCTTGGGGGTCGGGCCCTTGCCCTCGAGACCGCGCTTCACCCGCCCGCCGGAGCCGGCGGTGGGGTTGCCCTTGCCGCTCTTGCGGACCGCGCCGCGTCGTGAGGAGTTGCCTGCCATGTGATGTCCCTGGGTCGGTGGTGCCGGTCGGTCGTGCGGTCAGGTCGTGCGGTCAGTCGGTGAGGGTCCAGGTGGAGCCCTGGGGCCCGTCCTCCACCACGATGCCCAGATCCGCGAGGCGGTCACGCACCGCGTCGGCGGTGGCGAAGTCCTTCTCCGCCCGGGCCCGGGCCCGCTGCTCGATCAGGTCGGAGACGAGCGCGTCGAGCACCGCGGCGCGGCGCTCGTCGTGCACCGCACCGGCCCAGTGCGGCGCCAGCGGGTCGACGCCGAGCACCGTGAGCATGCCGCGCTGGCGGTGAGCGCCTGGTTGAGGGCGCGCACCTCCCCCTGCACCTCGGCCAGCGCGCGCGGGGTGGACAGGTCGTCGTCCATCGCCGCGGCGAACCCCTCGGTCCAGGTCGGCTCACCGGCCGCGAGCGCCTGCTCGATCGGGTCGGCCGCACTCCCGAGCGCGGTGCGGGCGCGCTCGAGCGTCTGCTCGATGCGGGTGAGTGCGGTGGCGGCGTCGGTGAGGGCCTGCTCGGAGAACTCCACGTGGGAGCGGTAGTGGGCGCCCACGAGCCAGTAGCGCAGCTCGACGGCCCGTACGCGCTGGAGCACGTCGGCGACGACCAGGGAGTTGCCCAGCGACTTGCTCATCTTCTCGCCGGCGGTGGTGATCCAGGCGTTGTGCATCCAGTACGCCGCGAAGTCGTGGCCGGCGGCGCGGGACTGGGCCTGCTCGTTCTCATGGTGCGGGAAGCGCAGGTCGAGCCCGCCGCCGTGGATGTCGAAGGCCTCGCCGAGGTACTTGCCGGCCATCGCCGAGCACTCGATGTGCCACCCGGGCCGACCCCGGCCCCACGGGGAGGGCCACGAGGCGGTGCGCGGCTCGGAGTCGGCCTTCCAGCCCTTCCAGAGGGCGAAGTCGCGCGGGTCGCGCTTGCCCCGTGGGTCGGCGTCGGCGGCGTCGGCCATGTCGTCGACCCGCTGGCCGGTCAGCTCGCCGTACGCCGGCCAGGAGCGGACGTCGAAGTAGACGTCGCCCGAGCCGTCCTCGGCGGCGTACGCGTGGCCGCGGTCGATCAGCGTGCCGATCAGCTCCAGCATCTCCGGGACGTGCCCGGTGGCCAGCGGCTCGTACGTCGGCGGCAGCACCGCCAGCGCGTCGTAGGCGCGGTCGAGCTCCCGCTTCACCTCGGCCGCGTGGGCGTACCACGGCACGCCGCGCTCGGCGGCCCTGGTGAGGATCTTGTCGTCGATGTCGGTGACATTGCGGATGAAGTCAACCGCGTAGCCCCGCGCGGTCAGCCACCGGCGCAGCACGTCGAAGTTCACCGCCGAGCGGACGTGCCCGACGTGCGGCGCGGACTGGACGGTCAGGCCGCACACGTAGACCCCGACCCGTCCCGGCGTACGGGGGACGAAGTCGCGGGTCTCGCGGGTGGCGGAGTCATGGAGCCGCAGGGTCACCCGCCCGAGTCTAGTGATCGGGACCCGTACGACCCGGCCGGACCGGGGTGGGGCGCCTATCCTGACTGCATGCGAGTCGAGGTGACCGTGATCGACCCGCATTGGGGGGTCCACGAGGATGTCGTGATCGACGCCGACGACGCCACCCCGATGGCGGAGGTGATCGATCAGCTGGTGCAGGTCCTGGCGACCCCGGAGGCGGGTGCTCCGGCCGAGCTCGCCGCGGCCGGCGGAGGCGTCGACGGCGGCGCCGACGTGATCAGCCTCGCCTCCCGGCGGGGCGGCGGGACCGGCACGCTCACCCAGCACACGCTCTACCACCGCGGCGAGCCGCTCGACCCGAGCGTCGCGCTTGCCGACTCCGGCCTCAAGACCGGGTCGCTGCTCTCACTCGACGACCCGGTCGGCTCGATCCTCGACGAGCCCGAGGGGCTGGTCGAGGTGCGGGTCGTCTCCGGGCCCGGGGCCGGCTCGGTGCACCGGTTGTCGTTCGGCACGGCCAGCATCGGGTCCGACCTCGGCTGCGTGATCGTCCTCGACGACCCCCGGACCCCGCCGGTGGCCGTCGAGCTCGACGTGGCCCTGGACGGCACGGTCGAGATCAGGGCGGCCGCAGGTGCCGCCGACGCGCTCGCCGAGGCGTTCCCCTCCCTGGAGGATCCGCTCGCCCTCGACCGCGAGCCGCTCGGCGAGGATCCCGTGGTCTGGGACCACGGCGCGCAACTCGGCATCGGCACGCTGCTGCTCGAACTCGAGACGGTCACGCCGCCCGACGCCGCCGTCGAGGACAGCCCCGACCCGGGGTGGATCGACTACAACCGGCCGCCGCGGCTGTTCCCGCCCGACCGCAAGACGCACTTCAAGCTGCCGACGGTGCCGCAGGAGAACAACCGCGGCGGGCTGCCATGGATCGTCATGCTGATGCCGATGGTCGCGGCGGTCAGCCTCGCTCTCATCCTCGACCGCTGGTACATGCTGATGATGGGTTTCTTCTCGCCCATCATGATGCTCGGCTCGTGGCTGCAGGGGCGCAAGGTCGGCAAGCAGACCTACCGCAAGCAGATGGCGGAGTACCGCGACAAGAAGGCCAGCATCGAGGCCGACGCCGAGCAGGCGCTGGTCGACGAGCGGCAGGCCCGCCGCAACGAGGCCCCCGACCCCGCACTGGCGCTGCTGATCGCGACCGGTCCGCGTACGCGGTTGTGGGAGCGGCGCACCGACGACCCGGACTACCTCTCCCTGCGCATCGGTATCGGCGACCTGGAGTCCGAGGTCGTCGTGGAGGATCCCGAACAGCTCGAGCACAAGCGCAAGACCATCAGGACGGCGTACGACGTCCCGGTCACCGTGCCGCTGGCCGAGCGCGGCGTGGTCGGCGTCGCCGGGGCCGGCGACCTCCCCCGCCGGATCGCGGCATGGTTCGTCGCGCAGATGGCGGTGCTGCAGAGCCCGCGCGACACCCAGATCTACGTGCTCACCGACACCGAGAACGCCGACGCCTGGGACTGGCTGCGCTGGTTGCCGCACGCGCGGCCGCAGAACGGCCAGGACACCGTGGTGACCCTGGGCACCGACGCGGAGACCTGCGCGCGCCGGATCGCGGAGCTGTCCGCGATGCTCGGCGCCCGGCAGAAGGCCGCCGGTCAGCGCAGCGGTGCGCCCGGTCGGCTCGGTCCCGACGTCGTCGTGGTCATCGACGGCGCGCGCCGGCTGCGCTCGCTCCCGGGCGTGGTCGCGCTGCTCAAGCAGGGCCCGACGTTCGGCATCCGCGCGATCTGCCTCGACAAGGAGGAGCGACTGCTGCCCGAGGAGGCCACCGCGGTCGTCGTCGAGACCCCCGACGGCGTGACCCTGCGGCAGCAGCGCGTCACCGTCGTCGACCGGATCGTCCCCGACCAGGTCGACCAGCTGTGGCTCTCGCGGGTCTCCCGCGCCATCGCCCCGCTGCGCGACATCTCCGGCGGCGAGAGCGACTCGGTGCTGCCGAACGCCTGCCGGCTCGTCGAGGTGATGGAGATCGAACCGCCCACGCCCGAGGTGATCAAGACCCGGTGGGCGATCTCCCCCCGCTCGACCGAGGCGGTCATCGGCATCTCGCTCGACGGTCCGTTCGCGATCGACATGCGCCGCGACGGACCGCACGGCCTGATCGCCGGCACCACCGGCGCGGGCAAGTCCGAGTTGCTGCAGTCGATCGTCGCGTCACTGGCGGTGGCCAACCGGCCCGACGGCATGACGTTCGTGCTGGTCGACTACAAGGGCGGCGCCGCGTTCAAGGACTGCGTCGACCTGCCGCACACCGTCGGTATGGTCACCGATCTCGACACCCACCTGGTCGAGCGGGCGCTGGTCTCGCTCGGCGCCGAGCTCACCCGGCGCGAGCACATCCTGGCCGACGCGGGCGCGAAGGACATCGAGGACTACGTCGACCTGATGGCCAAGCGCCCCGAACTGGTCGCGATGCCGCGGTTGCTGATCGTCATCGACGAGTTCGCCTCGCTGGCCCGCGAGCTGCCGGACTTCGTCACCGGTCTGGTCAACATCGCCCAGCGCGGTCGTTCGCTCGGCATCCATCTGATCCTCGCCACCCAGCGGCCCGGCGGCGTGGTCTCGCCCGAGATCCGCGCCAACACCAACCTGCGAATCGCCCTGCGCGTGACCGACGGGTCGGAGTCGACCGACGTCATCGACTCGCCTGAGGCCGGCCGCATCGCCAAGAGCACGCCGGGACGCGCGTACGTCCGGCTCGGCGCGAACTCGCTCGTGCCGTTCCAGTCCGGGCGCGTGGGGGGCCGGCGCCCGGGTGCGGTCGCCACGACGCACGAGCCGCCGTGGATGACCACGCTGGCGCTGCCCCGGCTCCCCCAGCCGATCCCGACCAAGCCGAAGGTCGAGACCACCGACGACGCCGAGATCACCGACCTGACGGTGCTGGTCGACGCGATCCGGCAGGCCAACGACCAGCTCGGGCTGCCGGCGCAGCACAGCCCGTGGCTGCCGTCGCTGACCACCGACGTCCAGCTGGACGCCCTGCTCGCCGAGGTCGCGCCGACCGTCTCCCCGGAGCTGCCGGCCTTTCCGTTCGGCGTCGAGGACCTGCCGGCCCAGCAGGCCCGGCGACACGCGGCCATCGACTTCGCCACCTTCTCCCACCTGGCGATCATCGGTGGTCCGCGCAGCGGTCGGTCGCAGGCGTTGCGCACGATGGCGGTGTCGATCGCAGCGCTCGCCAGCCCCGCCGACGTCCACCTCTACGGGCTCGACTGCGGCAACGGCGCCCTGCTCCCGCTGGCGGAGCTCCCCCACTGCGGCGCGGTCGTGCAGCGCACCCAGACCGACCGCGCGACCCGGCTGCTGAGCCGGCTCTCCGCCGAGGTGACCCGGCGCCAGGAGCTGCTGGCCGACGGCGGGTACGCCGACCTCGGCGAGCTGCGCTCGAGCGTGGCCGACCCCGCCGACCGGTTGCCCCACATCGTGCTGCTCCTCGACCGCTGGGAGGGCTTCCTGGGCTCGCTGTCGGAGCTCGACGGCGGTGCGCCGCAGGAGCAGATCCAGACCCTGCTGCGGGAGGGCGCCTCGGTCGGCGTGCACCTCGTGATCGCCGGCGACCGCCAACTCGTCAACGCCCGGATGGGCTCGCTCATCGAGGACAAGATCGCCCTGCGGCTGCCCGACCGCGGCGACTACGCCCTGGTCTCGCTCCAGGCCCGCAAGCTGCCCGAGGACATCCCCGAGGGGCGTGGCTTCCGCTCCGAGAGCGCCGTCGAGCTGCAGTTCGCCCTCCTCGGACCGGACCCGTCCGGCCAGGCGCAGGCGGCCGCCGTCCGCGCAGCGGCCGCGCGCGCCAAGGAGGAGTACGCCGACGTCCCGCGAGCGGCGCGTCCCTTCCGGGTCGACGTGCTCCCGAACCGGATCTCCTTCGCCGACGCCTGGGACCTGCGGCACACCGAGGCGCTCCCCGGGCTGTGGGCGATGGTCGGCGTCGGCGGCGACGAGCTCTCGGCGGTCGGCTTCGACCTCGAGCGCACCCCGGCCGCGATCATCGCCGGCCCCGCCCGCTCGGGGCGGTCGACCGCCCTGCTCACCGCGGTGGAGTCCCTGCTGCGGGGCGGTGCCGAGATCGTGGTCGCCGCACCCCGACCCTCCCCACTGCGTCAGCTGGAGGGGTGCGACGGCATCCGGGCGGTGCTCACCGACACCGAGCTCTCGGAGGAGGTCCTCTCGCCCCTGCTCGACGAGGGCGAGGGTCCGGTCGTGCTGGTGGTCGACGACGGCGAACTGCTCAAGGACATCCCGGCCAAGAACTACCTCAAGTCCTTCGCCCGCACCGCGGCCGACCGGCGCCGCGCCATCATCCTCGGCGGTGACTCCGCCGAGGTGGGCGGCGGGTTCAGCGGCTGGCAGGTCGACCTCAAGGGTCGCCAGGGCCTGCTGATCTCGCCGCAGTCGATCACCGACGGCGAGCTGATCGGCGTACGCGTACCGCGCAGCGCCCTCGGCAACGCCTCCACCACGGGCCGCGCGATGGTCAACGACGGCGACGGCTCGCTGCGGACGATCCAGGTCGCGCTCACCGAGCCGCCCACTGCCGCAGACTGACGTCCCGTCGGTGCCATGCTGTGCGCGTGAGTCTGCCCGTCCGGTTCCAGCGCGTCGAGAGTGCCTCCGTCGCCGCGCTCGTCGCTGTGGCCTTCGTCCGGCTCGACTTCGACTGGTGGTGGCTCTTCGCGCTCTTCCTGCTCTGGGACCTCTCGATGGTCGGCTACGCCGCCTCACCGCGGATCGGCGCCATCACCTACAACGTCGGTCATAGCTACGCGGCGCCGGTCGCGATCTTGGCTCTCGCGTGGGCCGGCGATGCTCGGTGGCCGGCGTTCATCGCCTTGACCTGGGCCTTCCACATCGCTGTTGATCGACTCCTGGGGTACGGGCTCAAGTTCACCGACCGCTTCACCCACACCCACCTCGGTGACCTGGGCGGGAAGCGCAGCACAACGGCATCGGCCTGACGACCAACGCGCTCGCAGGGCCCGACGACGCGCCCCAGCCCGGGGCAGATCAGGCGATCAATCGGTGTGTCGGTGGCGTCTGGTTGAGTCCGGGTATGGCAGACATTCCGGGCATCGCGGTCACCGAGCATCCGGTGCTGACCTGCGCCGCCCGGGTGCGCGAGGCCCTCGACGAGGTCGCGCTGGTCGACCCGTTGTATGCCACCACTGCGGCGAAGAAGGCGATGCTGACCGCGCTGACCGAGCTGGCTGATCGGGTGGTCGCGTTGCGCAACGAGGTGCTGGCCTCGGCCGATGATGTCGCTGCCGACACCGCAGCCCGTCGTACGGCGAACTGGGTCGCTGATGCC